>CANRNU010000001.1 GCA_947632005.1 uncultured Oscillospiraceae bacterium
CCGCCACAACGTCGAAAGGCTTCTGAAGATGTCAGATCCCCGCAAGCGGGGCTCCTCCATCGGTCAGAAGCCTTTCTTCTTCTCCCCAAAGGGCAAGCGTGCCCTTTGGGGGCCCCGATGTTTTTCAAAAGACGATGCGGACTGGCTTGCCGGTCTCCGTTCGTCGGTCAGAAGCCTTTCTTTTTCGCCCCAAAGGGCAGGTGTGCCCTTTGGGGGCACCAAGAGAAAAGCCCGCTTTGCTGGACGCTCGCGGGGACACGAAGAACAAGGCCGCTTCACTGGGCTCCTGTGGGGGCCGCGCAATAAGGTAGAGGAGATTTGATATGGACACCTGGCTGGAGAGCGTATACAGCGACGGGACGGCGATGTTCGTGAGCGCGCCGTCTCCCAGGATCGGTCAGACGGTGCGCATCCGTCTGCGAATGTATGAGGGCGCGGCGGTGCGCCATGTGCTGCTGCGGTATCTGCGAAACGGGCTGGAGCGCATCGCGGAGGCGGCGCCGGTCCGAAAGGCCCGGGGCCTCGTCTGGTACGAGGCGGAAATGCCCGTGACGGAGGGACGGATGCAGTACCAGTTTTATCTGGTCTGCGATGATGTGATCTACTATTACACCCAGCGTGGGATCACCACTTATCTTCCCGACCACACCTGTGACTTTGTGCTGCTGGCAGACTATGTGCAGCCGGCCTGGGTGAAGGAAGCGGTATTTTATCAGATATTCCCGGAGCGGTTCTGCAACGGCGACCCGTCCAACGACGTGCAGCCGGGGGAGTACAGCCAGGAGGGTCACCCCGTCATCAAACGGGAGAACTGGACCGATACGCCCCTGACCTATCAGGAGGGCTTTTGTCTGGATTTCCATGGGGGCGACCTGGAGGGCGTCCGGCAGAAGATACCCTATCTCAAGGAGCTGGGCGTCACGGCCCTGTACCTGAACCCCATCTTTCTGGCCCCGTCGGTACACAAATACGACTGCGCGGACTACTTCCACGTGGACCCGCACTTCGGCGGCGACGAGGCTCTGGCGGACCTGAGCAAAGACCTGCACGCAAACGGCATGAAGCTCATCCTGGACATCTCCATCAATCACACCGGGGCCAATCACCGCTGGTTCAACCGGGACGGGATGTTCTTTGACGTCTCCGAGGGCGCCTATCATGATCCCACAGCGCCGGAGCGTGGGTATTATTTCTTCGGGCCTGGCAACGCCTACCACGGCTGGGCGGGCAACGCCAATCTGCCCACATTGAACTATACCTCCCAGGCGCTGCGGGATGTGATCTACCGTGCTGAGGGCTCCGTGCTGAAAAAGTGGCTGAAGCCGCCTTACAGCATCGACGGCTGGCGCTTCGACGTGGCGGACACCTTCGCCCGGAACGATGAAGTGCAGCTTGCCCATGAGCTCTGGCCGGAGATATGCCGGAGCATCCGGGAGGAGGATCCCCAGGCGTACATCCTGGCGGAGGACTGGGGGGACTGCGCCGGGTATCTGCAGGGGGATGCCTGGGACTCGCCCATGAATTATTATGGCTGCGGTCGGCCCATCCGGCAGTTTTTCGGCCAGCCGGACCTGTTCATGAGCCGGGACCCCCGGCTGCGGGACGTGCCCTACCGGATGACGGCCCGGGACCTGGAGGCCAGGGTGATGCAGCATCTGGCCAAGCTGCCCTGGGTCATGTGGGAGAACCAGTTCAACCTCTTCGACAGCCACGATACCAGCCGCCTGCACAACGACCCGGCCATCTCGGCCATGGCCTGGCGGGGCGCGGTGTACTTCCAGTTCATCCTGACCGGCGCGGCCAGCATCTACTATGGGGACGAGGCCGCCATCGACGGCGTCCTAGGCTCCAACGAGGGCTGCCGCTATCCCATGCCCTGGGACAAGGACTTCCGGCAGGGGGAACAGTACCGGCTCTATCACACCATGGCCTGCTTGAAGAGGGCCCATCCGGCCTTGTCAAAGGGTGGGATGAAGTTTTTGTATGCGGACGGCTATACCGCCGCCATTGCCAGGTTCACGGAGGATGAGGCGTTCGTGGCGGTGATATCTGCGGAGAAGGAGCCGGCCCGCGTCCGCCTGCCCCTGGGCGCGATCGGCGCGGCGGGCCTTGCGGCGGAGGACGTGATGGGGGAAAAGCTGGACTGGCGTCCCCTGGACGAAAACAGCGTGGAGCTCGCGGTCCCGGAAGGAACATGTTACTTTGTCGAATGTGAAATGAAGTAAAGAAACAGGGACATGACACACCGATGGGTGGTCATGCCCCTGTTTTCTGGCGCGGCAGATGGGAAGTTGCCTATTTCTTCTTTTTCGGTTTTGGCGCTGGCAATTCCTCATACATGGCGTTGAATAAACCTGTCAAAAACTCTCTGTTGTCAACTTCGTCTACCAACAACATCTCTTTTGCACCCTCATAGGGGGGTTCATAGGTCGCTGTTGGCATATAGCTGATGGCTGCTTTGATTGGTTTTACAAGCAACCTGTCATCATAGATACCGCCTACGGTCTTGCCGCGGTAATAGATGACAAATTCCCCCATCATAGCCCGATATGTGATTTCATCCAATTCGGACAACTGCCCTAAAATAAATTCTAAATATTCTTTACTCGACGCCACGATTCCACCTCAAATGCCGATTTGTCAAACTTGCAAATCCTTCCGAAATAACAGCGCACAGGCCCGGCGACCCGCCAGGGGGCGTTTTGCAGCGTCTCAGTCCAGGGACATCTCGCCGCCCTCTTCGCAGAGCTGCTCCATGATGCCGTCGTGGATGATATAGGCCTCGCCGTACAGCGTCTCCTGTCCGTCTTTGGACAGGACATAGCTGCCGTCCGGCAGGACCAAGAAGGCCCGGCCCATGCTGTCCGGCAGGGCGATGCCGTCAAACAGGTCCAAGCCGTCCAGACTCTCGCCCGCGATGGTATTGAAGTGGGGGATGATATTGATATCCGTCAGCCCCAAGCCGGGCAGGAACCGCTCATAGTCCGGGTCCACGGCCTCGCCCTCCAGCTCCGGGTGGGCATAGACAGTCCCGGCGCTGTTCATGCTCCCGGCGCTGATGCCCATGAGCACGCCGTCGAAGCCGGCCAGCATGTCCTTCAGGCCGAGCTCACGGAAGAACCAGTTCTGGGTGGGCACATGGCCGCCCGCCAGGATGATGAACTGGGCGTTTTTCACAAGCACCGCTGCGTCCTCAGCGTTCCGGCCGTCCAGCACCTCGTATTCAGAAAAGGCGAAGCCGGCCCTTTCCAGGCCCTCGGCCGTACTGGCTGCATAAAGGTCTGTCTTTTCCCAGTCCTCCGGGTCGGAGCAGACATACAGCGCCCGGCAGGGGTAGGGCACGGCCAGATGGAGCCGGTGGATGAAGCCGTTGGCGGGATTCAGGTCCAGTGTATCGGGGACCATAGGGGAGCTGGTGAAAAAACAGGTCATGACATATTCTCACTTTCTTGGGGTATTTCTGCGTGCATTATAGCAAATTCCTGGTAAAATTTCTATTGCTTTCATAAAACATTCATATATACTTAAAATCAGTGAACAGCCTGGCGGCTTGACGATGTAAAGGGGGCCGAAGCATGCCTGAAAAGAGAGGAAGAGTCACCATTCCCACCGACATGGACGTGGTGCCGGAGACGTTGGAGATCATGGAGCGCTGGGGGGCGGACGCCGTCCGGGACTGTGACGGCACGGATTTTCCCGAGGCGCTCAAGGGCGTGGATGCGAAGATCTATTCCACCTATTATACCACCCGCAAGGACAACGCCTGGGCCAAAGCCAACCCGGACGAGGTCCAGCAATGCTACATCATGACCGGCTTCCACACCGCCCAGGAGGGACCGCTTGCCATTTCCCTGATGCAGGGGATAAGCCCGGAGCTCATGGCGGTCAATGACCGGGACGACATCCGCCGCTGGTGGGAGGTCATGGACAGGACCCTGGGGGAACCCCTGCGTCCGGAGGATTGGCGCTATGAGAGCGATACAGGCTGCGTGGTCATCGAACGGCCGGAAGCCTTCCACGACTATACGGTGAGCTTTCTCGCCTATCTCATCTGGGACCCGGTGCACATGTACAACGCCGTCACCAACGGCTGGAAGGATTTTGAACACCAGATCACCTTCGACGTGCGTCAGCCCAAGACCCACGCCTTTTCCCTGGACCGTCTGCGGCGGTTCCTGGAGGACCACCCCTATGTGGACGTGGTCCGCTATACCACGTTTTTCCATCAGTTCACCCTGGTCTTTGACGAGCTGAAGCGGGAAAAGTATGTGGACTGGTACGGCTATTCTGCCTCCGTGAGCCCCTATATCCTGGAGAGGTTCGAGAGGGAGGCGGGATATCCCTTCCGTCCGGAGTACATCATCGACCAGGGGTATTACAACAACCAGTACCGGGTGCCCAGCAGGGAATACAAGGATTTCATGGCCTTTCAGCGGCGGGAGGTGGCGGCCCTGGCCAAGGAGCTGGTGGACATCACCCACGAGTACGGCAAAGAGGCCATGATGTTCCTGGGGGACCACTGGATCGGCACGGAGCCCTACATGGAGGAGTTCGCCTCCATCGGCCTGGACGCGGTGGTGGGCAGCGTGGGGAACGGCTCCACCCTGCGGCTCATCTCCGACATCCCCGGGGTGAAGTATACGGAGGGGCGGTTTCTGCCCTATTTCTTCCCGGACACCTTCCATCCCGGCGGCGACCCGGTGCGGGAGGCGAAGGAGAATTGGGTGACGGCCCGGCGGGCTATTCTGCGCAAGCCCATCGACCGCATCGGCTACGGGGGATATCTGAAACTGGCCTGCGGATTTCCCGAATTCATCGACTATGTGCAGAGCGTCTGTGACGAGTTCCGGGAGCTGTATGACAACATTGGCAGCGGGGGAAGACCTTGGAGCTGCAAGACCGTGGCGGTGCTGAACGCCTGGGGAAAGGCCCGGTCCTGGGGCTGTCACATGGTCCACCACGCTTTGTACCATAAGCAGAACTATTCCTATGCGGGCATCATTGAAGCACTCTCCGGCGCGCCCTATGACGTGCGGTTTTTGAGCTTCGACGACATCCTGGCGGACCCGGCCGTTCTGGACGGAGTCGATGTGCTCCTGAACATCGGCGACGGCGACACGGCCCACACCGGCGGCGCGGTCTGGGAGGATGGGCGCATCTCCGCTGCGGTGAAGCGCTTCGTCTGGAACGGCGGGGGCTTCATCGGCGTGGGGGAGCCCTCCGGGCACCAGTATCAGGGCCGGTATATCCAGCTTGCCGGGGTGCTGGGCGTGGAGAAGGAGACAGGCTTTACCCTGAATTATGATAAGTACAACTGGGACGAGCACCCGGACCACTTCATCCTGGCGGATGCGGAGGGCCCGGTGGACTTCGGCGAGGGGAAAAAGAGCATGTACGCGCTGCCCGGCGCGGAGGTGCTCGTCCAGCGGGACCGGGAGGTCCAGCTGGCTGTCAACGGCTTTGGAAAGGGCCGGGCGGTGTACATCTCCGGCCTGCCGTATTCCTTCCGGAACAGCCGTCTCCTCCACCGGGCGGTGCTGTGGAGCGCCCACGGGGAGGGGGAACTGGAGAAATGGTTCTCCGCCAACGTGGATACCGAGGTCCACGCCTATCCGGACAGCGGTCGGTACTGCGTGGTGAACAACGCCGCCGCGCCCCGGCAGACCACCGTCTTCACGGATGGCGCGTCGTTCCCTCTGCGCCTGGACGCCGGCGAGATCCGCTGGTTTGAGGTGAAAAGCCTATGACGGTCATCTGGGATTGGAACGGCACGCTCCTGGACGACGTCCAGGTGTGTCTGGGGGTGATGAACGGCATCCTGGCCCGCCGCGGTCTTCCGCCGCTCAGCCTGGAGCGGTACCGGGAGATATTCGCCTTTCCGGTGAAGGACTATTACGGCCTGGCGGGGCTGGACGTGTCCGGGGACAGGTTTTTTGCCCTGGCGGAGGAATTCATGACCGGCTACCGGGCCGCCTCCAAACGGTGCGCACTGATGCCCGGCGCGGCGGAGGTGCTGGCCGCTCTGGACGGCATGGGCCTTTCCCAGGTGCTGGCATCCGCCTCCCGGCAGGACGATCTGGAGCGGCAGCTGGCGGAGCAGGGCCTGACCGGGCGCTTTCAGGCGGTGCTGGGGATGGGCGACGACCTGGGAGGCGGCAAGGCAGGGCTTGCCGCCGGGTACATCCGGAAAAACGGTATAGCGCCAGACAGCGTATATTTCGTGGGGGACACGGCCCACGACTGGGAGACCGCTGAGAGCGTGGGCGCCCGGTGCGTGCTGATCGCCGCCGGACACCAGAGCCGGGCCAGGCTGACGGCAGCGGAGGCCGCTGTATTGGACGATATCCGGCAGCTTCCCGCCTTTCTGGCGGCAAAGATACAACAGTGACAGGGGGAGAGCATCATGGAATTTTGGAAGATGAACGGCGCCGGGAACGATTTTATCGTTCTGAACGACATGGAAAGACGCATCCCGGATGGGCGGCTGGGGTACCTGGCGAAGACCTTGTGTGAGCGGCGGCTGTCCATCGGCGCGGATGGGCTCATGGTGGTGCGCCCGGCAGAGCAGGACGGCGACTACCGGATGGTGTTTTATAACTCTGACGGCAGCGAAGGGGAGATGTGCGGCAACGGCGCCCGGTGTATTTGCCGCTACGGTTATGAAAACGGCCTGGCAGGCCAGACACAGCGCGTGGAGACCATGTCCGGCACGGTGACGGGCCTGCGGGTGGACCGGAGGCAGTACCGGGTCCGGCTCAACGATCCCAGCGTGATGGAGCTGGACCATCCCATCCAGGTGGACGGCACGGTCTATCCCTGCGCCTATGTGGAGCTGGGCGTTCCCGGCCTGCCTCACGCGGCGGTGCCTGTGAAGGACCTGGCGGAGGCCGATGAGACCGCGCTCCGGGAGCTTGGCCGGAAGATGCGCTTTCACCCATCGTTTCCCAAGGGGGCCAATGTGAATTTCTATGAGATCGTGGGCCGGGACCATGTATTCGAGCGGACCTTCGAGCGGGGGGTGGAGGACTTTACCTATGCCTGCGGCACCGGGACCGGCTCGGTGGCAGCGGTGCTGACGCTGCTGGGCGAGGTCAGCGGAGAGCATGTGCAGGTGGATATGACCGGCGGCACGCTATATATCGACGTGTACCGGACCGGTGAGCGCATCACGGACCTATTCCTCACAGGTCCCACGAACATCGTCTGCAAGGGCACCGTTACCGACGAGGAACTGAAGATTTAGGCAGCAAAAAAGCAAGTCCTGAGGACTTGCTTTTTTGCTTTATGCTCCCGTACTGCCAAAGCCGCCAGCGCCGCGCTCGGTGTCCTCCAGACAGTCCGCCAGCTCCAGCTCCGGCGTCAGGATGGGCAGGATCACCAGCTGGGTGATCTTCATCCCCGGCTCGATGGTCACGGCGTCGGTCCCGTGGTTATAGAGCTTGGCTACGATGGGGCCGGTATAGCCCGCGTCGATGACGCCCTCGCACAGGATGTTCTTCTTTACGTTCAGGCCGCTCTTGCTCTTGAGCATCCCCACATAGCCCGCCGGGATGGCTGCATGGACGCCAGTATCAAACACGCCGCTGCCCCCGGGGGGGATGGTGACCGCCGTCCGGGCGTACAGGTCCAGTCCGGCGTCTGTGGCATGGGCCCGGGTGGGCATATAAGCGCCGTCGTCAAGGGTTATTCTCATGGTCAGATCCTCCCATCAGGACAGAATACCGGGGTCCAGCAAAAACAGGTTCCGGTCGGTGGAGAAGTTGTCGACGCTGTAGAGCACCAGTATGCAGTCGAAGCCGTTCTCCTGGGCGTACGGGACCAGCGGGTCCCGGTAATACCGCAGGTCGATAAGGTCGATGCGGGAGAAATCCTCCAGCAGGAAAGGGGCCAGGCTGTCCGAATAGGAGTCCCGGACGAGCAGGAGGGAGGGACCGTCGTGCCCGGTCCTGATAGACCGCAGAGAGGTGTTGCCCCCCAGGAACATGGAGTACTTGTCCTTCACATCCAGGAAGTCTGTGTTATACAGCGGCCCTTCCACTGGCGGGTCCTTGCTCATGTCCAGCACCGTGACGGAGCCGTCGTCCGGCACAAAGGTCTCCATCGTGTCCGGCCTGACCCAGGAGAAGCCGGAGGAGGAGTATGTGGTGCCATAAAAGCTCTCAGACACCGTCTGACGGTCATAGGAGGCCAGGGAAGGGGCGGGGAGGTCCATGGCCCTGCACAGCGCCTCGTAGCCGTAAAAGGCGCCCAGGCTCGTCCAGTGATGGTCGGTGCGATAGTAGATATACTCATCCGCATGCTCCCGCAGAGCGGAGGCGAGGTCGATGTTCGTGGCGTTGCTCTCGCCGTAGGCCCGGTCGATGACGGCCTGTTGGCTGTCGGACGGGGCATTTTCCGGCAGGAGATAGGAGCAGATCTCCGCCGCACCGGGGATGAGGCCAAAATAGACAGGGATATCGGTACCCTCTGTCAAGGCGTTGAGATACCCCACATTCCGGTCGATATCCGCATCGGAGGGGGCGTCAAAATCGGAGATGATGGTGTCGTTTCCGCAGTAATAGACCCCGTTGTTCTCCTTCTTGCCAACCAGCAGCTCACACCGGGCCTTCAATGCCGTCCAGGCGTCCCGGAAGGGGAACTGGTCGGTGGTGTATTTTTCAAAGTCCGCCGTGAAATCCCCCTCTGCCAGGGCATCCAGAGAGAAGGAGGGGAGAGCTTGGAGGTATCGATTCTCCTGCTGGGAGAATTCCGTATCCGGCAAAATGGGCAGCAGCAGGGCAAAGGCCCCGATGAAAGCCAGAAACACGGCGACGATGGCGATGTTGGCAGCCTTTTTCTTCATATCCTCACCTCAAAACCGGAAGTAAAGGAAGGGGTTATAGGTGGAATCCACCAGATAGGCGGTGGACACGACCAGCACCAGCAGGATGAGCACCGGCACCAATCCGGCCCGGAGCTTTTCCGGGAGACGGCGGAATATGCCGCGCCCGACAGGCAGGCTGGCAAAGCACCCGATCAGGAGCACCGCGCCAAAACCCGCCAGGTAATAGAGGTCACGGCCCGCGCAGAAGCCGGCCTGTCCAAAACCATACATGGCCCGGAAGAACACCAGTGTCTGGTCCACGCTGGTCTGCTGGAAGATGACCCAGCCGGAGACCGCCACCAGCAGGGTGTAGATGTGGCCGATGGCGGGGACCTTTTTCAGCTGCTTGAGCAGGAACATCTTCTCCAGGATCAGGAAGAAGGCATAATAGAGCCCCCAGAACAGGAAGGTCCAGCTGGCCCCGTGCCAAAGGCCCGTCAGGGCCCAGACGATCAGCAGGTTGAGCATCTGCCGGGGAAGCCCCTTCCGGTTGCCGCCCAGGGGGAAGTATACATAGTCCCGGAACCAGGTGCCCAGACTGATGTGCCAGCGCCGCCAGAACTCCGTGACCGACTTGGAGATATAGGGATAGTTAAAGTTCTCCAAAAACTCGAAGCCCAGCATCTTGCCCAGGCCGATGGCCATATCGGAATAGCCGGAGAAGTCGAAGTAGATCTGCAGGGAGAAGGCGATGGCGGCCAGCCAGCTTCCCACAAAAGTGAGCTCACCCGGGGAGGAATTGGCATATACATCCCAGAGCTGGCCCACATTGTTGGCGATGAGGACCTTTTTTCCCAGACCCACGATGAACCGCTGCACCCCCTGGGCGAACTGGTCCAGGTTCTCATGGCGCTCGTCCAGCTGCCGGGCGATGTCCTTGTAGCGGACGATGGGGCCCGCGATGAGCTGGGGGAACAGCGCCACGAAGGTGCCGAACTTGATGAAGTTTTTTTGCACATATCCGTCGCCCCGGTATACGTCGATGGGGTAGCTCATGCTTTGGAAGGTATAAAAGGAGATGCCGATGGGGAGTGTCAGACCCAGGGTGGGAATGTCCACGCCGGGGATGGCGCTGAGGGTCTCCGCCGCCAGGTCGAAGTATTTGAAGAAGAACAGCATCGCCAGGTTGAGCACCGTGTTGACGATGAGCACCCGCCTGGCTTTCTTCCGTTCATCGGCGTATTTTCCGATGAGCAGGCCGCTTGCGTAGTTCAGGCAGATGGAGAAGATCATCAAAAAGATATACACCGGTTCGCCCCAGCCGTAGAACACCAGGTTCACCGCAAACAGCCACACATTGCGCCAGCGGGAGGGGACGATATAGTATACTGCCAGCACGATGGGCAGGTAGATGAACATGAACAGAATACTGGAGAATACCATAGGGGGCTAGTCCTCCGAATCGTCGTTGGTGGGTTCAAATTTTGCCAGGGGATTGGCCGCGGCGGCCTTTTTCAGCTCGGCATTGGCGATGTGGGTGTAGATCTGGGTGGTATTGAGGTTCTCGTGGCCCAGGACCTCCTGGAGCGTGCGCACGTCCACGCCGTTTTGCAGCATGAGGGTGGCGGCGGTGTGGCGCAGCTTGTGCGGGGAGATGTGACTGGCGTCCAGGCCGGCTTTGAGCAAGGTCTTTCGGACCATCACCTGGATGGCGTCCACGCTCATCCGTTTCCGGCGGGAGGAGAGGAACACCGCGTTCTTGTCTGTGGTGGCGATGTCCTTGCGGATGACGAGCCAGGCGTTCAGCGCCTGGGCGCTGGCGTCATTGAGATAGACCACCCGCTCCTTGCTGCCTTTGCCGTGGATGAGCAGGCTGTCGGCACGGATGTCCGTCAGATTCAGACCTACCATCTCCGATATCCGCAGCCCGCAGTTGAGGAACAGGCACAAAATGCAATAGTCCCGCTCTTTATTCTTCCCGTCTACGGCGGAGAGGAGCCGCTGGCTTTCCTCCAGGGTCAGATAGTGGGGGAGGGTCTTCTGGAGCTTGGGGGTGTCCAGGTCCTGGACCGGGTCCGTGGTGAGCTGCTTCGTCTTGACGGTCAGGTACCGATAGAATCCCTTCAGGCTCGTGATCATCCGGGCCCGGCTGGCGGCGTTCAGCTCCCGGTCCCGGGACAGGTAGGCCAGAAAGTCATAGACCTCTGTCAGCGTCACCTTGCCGTAAAAGTCCAGGTCGGCCCTGCGGATGTCCACGTCTTCCAGGGCCGTGTCCCGGGGGACCAGGTCCCGGGAAATATACAGATACCGTGTGAACGTGCGCAGGTCCATGAAATATGAATCGACTGTTTTTTCCGATTGGCCCTTGATGGTGTCGTGATACACTAAAAATTCCCGCAGCACCTGGGGCGCCTCATCCCGATAGCTCATTGGCAGCGACCTCCAAACCATGCCAATGATACCAGAGGAGGGACGGCTTGTCCATTGGCAAAATACACAAGAAATTCGGCATAATTAATATTATGCCGAATTTAGGGGAGGGTCAAACGGAAATCGCCCCGCCGATATCGAATATTGGGCCGTCTGTGAGAAATATGTGCTTTTGACCGTGGTCCGCCAGAAAACGGAAAATGCGTTCTCTGTCCGGATGCTTGTCCAGCGTTCCGGTAAACGCCAGCGTATCATCACGTATTTTCAATGACGCGCCGCCGATGAATCCATATTCGAATCCTTCCAGGGCGATGTGTCCCGGCGCGATGTCTAGCACGTCCATCCCCGCCGCTTTCGCGGCTCTGGAGACGCCGGCGTCCGCTGTGATGATGGAATGGTCATCTACGATGGCTGCGGCGCATCTGGCATAGCCCTGGGAAACTGTCACCGGAATGCCGTCCAGAATGTCCAGCACAGCCGGGTCGACCGTCCTGGGATTGTAGATCGTGTATCTCCCTGTCCGGCACACGCACAGCCCCGCGTCCCGGGGATATTCCGCGCCCTGTTCCCGGGAGCGGCTGACTGAGTATCCCCCCATTAGTTAAATAGTTAACGATATCTGCTGACCAAAGCCTCTCCGCGATGACGGCCCGCTTTCCGCAGACGAAAACACTCAGGTCCGCGTGGCCGCGAAGCCGCGGGTCCAGTGCGGGACCGTCGGGTATCCAGAAGACGTCTATCCCTTGCGCCCCAATGCTTTGAGCCAATTTTGACTGGTACCTCCTCCCTATCAGAAGGCTCACAGCGTCTTCTCCACCGCCTCCCGGAGAGTCTTCACGCGGATCAGTTCAAGTCCTTTCGGTACCTTCAATTCTCCCCGGACCCGGGAGGGGATCACGCACTGTTCAAAGCCCAGGCGCGCTATCTCGGAAAGGCGCAGGTCCAGCGCCTGGACGGAGCGTATCTCGCCGGTCAGGCCCACCTCCCCCACTGCGGCCAGCTTGTCCGGCAGGGGCGCGTCCCGAAAGCTGGAGGCGATGGCGAGGCACGCGGCCAGATCGGCGGCAGGCTCGTCCAGGGTGAGACCGCCCACCACATTCATATAGGCGTCGCAGCTGTTCACATTCATGCCGCCGCGCTTTTCCAGCACGGCCAGCAACAGATAGAGCCGGTTATAGTCAAAGCCGTTGGAGGTGCGCCGGGCGGCGGAGAAGCCGGTAGGCGTCACCAGGGCCTGGACCTCCGCCAGGATGGGGCGGCTGCCCTCCATCACACAGGCCACGCAGGTGCCGGGCACGCCGGAAGGCCGGCCGGCCAGCATGACCTCCGAGGGGTTCGGCACCTCCCGCAGTCCCTCCCGGCGCATCTCGAACACGCCGATCTCATTGGTGGAGCCGAACCGGTTCTTTTCCGCCCGAAGGATGCGGTAGCTGAGAGAGCCGTCACCCTCAAAGTACAGCACACAGTCCACCATGTGCTCCAGCACCTTGGGGCCGGCAATGGCTCCCTCTTTGTTCACGTGCCCCACCACAAAGGCGGTGAATCCGGAGGTCTTGGCCAGCTGCATGATCTCCATGGCGCATTGTTTCACCTGTCCAACGCTGCCGGGCGCGGTGTTCAGGCTGGGGTCGTACACGGTCTGGACCGAGTCGATGATGACGATCTCCGGAGCGAGGTCCTCGATGGCGGCAATGACGTCGTTGATATCGGTGCCGGCCAGCACATGCAGGGCGTCTCGGGCCACCCCCAGCCGCTGGGCCCGCATCTTGAGCTGGTGCTCGCTCTCCTCGCCGGTGACGTATAGGATGGTCTCGTCGGGGGCGATGGAGCCGCATGCCTGGAGAAGCAAGGTGGATTTGCCGATGCCCGGCGCGCCGCCGAACAGGACGATGGAGCCCCGGACGGCGCCGCCACCCAGCACCCGGTCCAGTTCCCCGATGCCGGTGGAGAACCGAAGTTCGTCTCGGTCGTCCAGTTCTATCAGCTTCTTCGGCATGGCCCGGCGGACCGGCCGGATCTTTTCCGCGGCCTTCGGGGCTGCCGGGGCCTCCGTCAGGGTGTTCCAGGCCCGGCAGCTGGGGCACTGGCCCTGCCAGCGGGAGGTCTCATATCCGCAGGCGGAACAAAAAAATACCGTTTTCTCTTTCATGTGGCTGCTCCTCGTATGTATTGCAGATAGCTCGCCAGCAGCACCGCTGCCAGCTTCATGCGGTATCCACCGCTTTGGAGATTTCCCAGGTCGTCCGGATTGGACAGAAAGCCGCACTCCACCAGCACGGCGGTACAGTGTGCGTTCTTCATGAGATACACGCCCGTATCCACCTTCGACGCCATCCGGCGGTTATCCGGACACAGCTGCTCCGTGAGGTTCACCTGGGCGATCTCCGCCAGGGCGTCGCTGCCGGGGACGGCGCCGTAAAAGACCTGGATGCCATGGGGCGCCGTGGCGGGATAGTTGTTCTGGTGGATGCTCAGGAGCACGGCGCCAGGGGTGTTGTTCACCAGCCCCACCCGGGCGTGCTGGTCCGCGATCTTCTTCTGGGCGATGGAATCCGCGTCCGCGGGATAGGCGATGTCCTTCCCGGTCCGGGTCATGACTGTCTCCGCACCCCAAAACCTGGCCAGCGCCTCCAGACGCAGGGCGATATCCAGGTTGATATCGCTCTCCAGCGTCCCGTCGGCTGCCACAGCGCCCCCGTCGGCGCCTCCATGGCCCGCGTCGATGATGAGCACAGGCGGCGGCGCCGGGGCTTCGGTCTCGGCGGACCGGGACTGCTGCACCAGTGCCGCAACGGCCAGCAGCACCGCTGCCGCCAGCGGATACCACCACTTGATCTTTCCCATCAGCACCACCTCGGTGCAATCTATGCGGCGGCTGGGACGGGTATGCGTAAGGAAAAAGGGCATAACGACCGTATGGCCATTATACCCCGAACGCACGGCAATGCGCAATATTTTTCAGATCACGATGCAAATGAGACTGTAGCCGCCGTCATTGACCAGCCGCTGGATGGTGGACTGCAGGCGCTTGCGGATGTTGGGCGGCATACGCTGCAGCTTGCTGGTCAGCCCCTCTTCCGCGATGTCATAGAGGGATTTTCCAAAGATGTTGGACTCCCAGATGCGGTTGATGTCCCCGTCGAAGCCCTGCAGGAGGAAGCTCACGATCTGCTCCGATGCCTTCTCCCCTCCCACCGCCGGGGAGACCTCGGTCTCCACTTGGGTGCGGAACAGGTGGATGGCGGGAGCGCTGGCCTTCAGGCGCACACTGTACCGCCCGCCTTTGCTGATGATCTGGGGTTCCTGTAGCTCCATCTCCTCCGGGCCGGGCATGATGATGCCGTAACCGGTCTCCCGGGCCTGGGCCAGGGCCTGATGGACATGGTCATACTCCGTTTTTACGCTCTTCAGACTCCGCAGTAGCTCCATCAGGTCCCCGTCGTCCCGGATGTCAAACCCGGACTGCTCGCTGATGGTCTGGTAGTACAGGGACTGCTCCAACTCGATGACGGCGGTGGCCGTGCCGCTGCCGGCCTGGGCGGAGGAGATACGCGCGGCGCTGATGAGCTCGCTTTGGGATAGGCTCTCCACGCAGGCGTAGGCGTCCTGCAGGGCATCCATATTCTTTCCGGCGGTCAGGAGCATGTCGTACAGCGTCTTTTTCAGCTCGCAGTCCTCCGGCAATGCCTCTGCCCAGGTGGGCAGCCAAAGGCTCAGCTCATTCAGCGGGAACTGGAACAGCACCGCCTTCATGACCGCGTGAATGTCCGCATCCGTGAGCTCCTGGCAGTTGAGCGCCACACAGGGGATCTTGTACCGCTCGGACAGCTCCGCCGCCAGGGCCGTGGCCGCGGCCCCCTCCGGGTCGGCGCTGTTGACCACCACGGCAAAAGGCTTGCCGATGTCCACAAGCTCCCGGATGACACGTTCTTCCGCTTGGAGATAGTTCTCCCGGGGTATCTCCCCGAAGCTGCCGTCGGTGGTGATAACGAGGCCGATGGTGGAGTGCTCGGCGATGACCTTTCGAGTCCCCTCCTCCGCCGCCTGGGTCATGGGGATCTCATGGTCGTACCAGGGTGTGGTGACCAGGCGTTCTGCGCCGTCCTCATACAGGCCCTCCACCCCAGGCACAATATAGCCCACACAGTCGATGAGCCGCACCTTGGCGTTGGTGCCGCCCATGGAGATATCCACGGCCTCCTCCGGCACGAACTTCGGCTCGGCGGTCATGATGGTCCGGCCGGAGCCGGACTGGGGCAGCTCGTCGCGGGCCCGTTCCTTTCGGTACATGTTTTCAATGTTGGGGATGACCTGGGTCTCCATGAACCGCTTGATAAAGGTCGATTTCCCCGTCCGCACCGGCCCGACGACGCCCAGATAGATGTCGCCGTCCGTCCTGCGGGCAATATCCTCATAGATGCTGTCCACAACGTATCCCTCCAAGGCATGTTTGCTTAAGCATACGCCCTGGAGGGATGGTTTATGACAGATTTAATAAAACTGCGCCGTCTGACGGTGGACCTGAGAGATACGCACATCCACGCCGGGAAAGGCGCCGCGAAGCCACTCCGTCAGCACCGGGACCACCACGTTTTCCGTGCAGAAATGGTCGGCGTCGATGAGGTTGACGCCGAGCCATGCGGCCTCCAGGAACTGGCTGTATTTCACATCCGCAGTCACCAGGGTGTCGCATCCCGCCGACGCGGCCAGGCCGATGTCACCGCCGCCGGAGCCGCCGCACACCGCCAGATGCTTCACCAGGCGGCCCGCGTCGTGATAGCGCAGGCCATTGACGCCCAGCGCCTGCTTCACAAAGGGCAAAAACCGGTCGAACGGCACTTCCTCCGGCAGCTGACCGATACGCCCGATGCCGGTCTCGGGCTCCAGGGCCGCCTCCGCATCGGCGCCCAGCGCGGCCATCAGCGCGTCGTTTACGCCGCCTGCCGCCGCATCCAGGTTGGTGTGCATGCAGATGGCGGCAATGCCCCTCTCTGCCAGAGACAGGACCCGGCTGCCGTTATGGTCGCCGTCCGTGACGGACTTCAGCTCAAAGAAGATGGGGTGATGACTTACGATCAGTTCCGCCCCCAGATCCGCCGCCTCCGCAATGACCGGCTCTGTCACGTCCAGCGCCGTCACGATCCGAGTGACTGTCCGGTCCTGCCGGCCCACCAGCAGTCCCACATTGTCAAAGTCCATCTTGGACGCCACCGGGGCCTTCTCATTCAAGAACGCGAAAACGTCATGTACAGTCGGCATGGCAAAACCTCCTTTTGATATCGTCATAGTCTGCCAGCAGCGCCGCGGCCTCGCCGTCATAGGGCGCGGCCTTGGCCGTCCGGGCGCGGGCATCTTCCAAATATTTCAAGAAAAGCGGGTCCCCGCCTATCTGTGCCAGCCGGCCCAGATGCAGCTCCGCTTCCGAATAGGCCGGGGACGGCCCCCCTGCTGCGGTCAGGATGGGATAGATGCGCCCGGCGTCCTCCACAAGCTTCTCCGTACGGATGCTGAAGCCATTCCCGATGAGCCAGCGGCGAAGGTCTCCCCTCTTGCTCTGAGGCTCCAGGATGAGGAGCGTCCCCGCCCCGGTCCAGGACGCGGCGGCCAGGATGGAGATCATGGTCTCCCCGCCCATCCCGGCCAGGATGACCGTGTCCCCATCCTCGGGGCCGATGCCGGTCAGGCCGTCGGTCTGCAGGAGTCTGACGCGGTCTCCGGTGCCGGTCCTTTTAACCAGTGCGGCGGCGCTCTTCAGGGGGCCCGGGCGGATGTCCGAGGCCAGAGCGCGCCGGGCACGCCCGGATTGGACCAGCCAGACCGGGACCATGGCATGATCGGTGCCCACATCGATGACGGAGGCGCCCAGGGGGACCAGCCCGGCCACTGCCGCGAGCCGCGGTGAAAGATGTATCATGGCAAAATAAAAAAGACGGCGGGTCTCACCCGCCGTCCTTTGGTCTCAGGCGTGGGCGGCAATGAAGTCGTTGACTTCCTTCACGAAGGGCTCGACTTCGACGCCGTGGGCCCGGCAGGCCTGCTCCACGCTCTCCCCCGTGGCAAAGGCGCAGCCCAGGCAGTGCATGCCGATGCGCTGGAACAGGGGCTGGGTCATGGGGGCGTTGACCATGATATCGTATACGATGGTATCTTTGGTGATCTGATACATTTTATAAACCTCCTAAACTCGTTCACGATGACCTTATTATATGCGCCGCCGCAGCAGATTTCAACATAAAAATAGAGGAAGCGCCTAGTGCTTCCTCTATTTTCGACGGTTTGACAAAAATATCAAAGCTCGCCGGCGCGCATCTTGGCGAAGCACTCACTGCAGTACACAGGGCGATCGCTCTTGGGTTCAAAGGGGACGCGGGCCTCGCCGCCACAGGCCGCGCAGACAGCGGTGAAGAACTCCCGGGGACCGCGGGCAGCGGCCTTGCGGGCGTCACGGCAGGCCTTGCAGCGCTGGGGCTCATTCTGGAAGCCGCGCTCTGCATAAAACTCCTGCTCACCGGCGGTGAACACGAACTCCTGTCCGCATTCCTTGCATACAAGGGTCTTGTCTTCGTACATTTTGGTTCCTCTCTTTTGATAGTTTTCCCATATCGGGCAGTATATTGCGAGCAGCTTGCGCTGTTATCGCCTGAGGACAGCTTTGGCCAGCTTGCGCCGTATGCGCTGTACAGCATTATCCACGGCCTTCACGTCACGACCGGCGATGGCTGCTATTTCCCCGTAGGAAAGGCCATCCAAATACAGCTGAAGTATCTCAGCCTCCAGTTTTGACAAGCACCGTGAATAGGTGGAAATAAATTCTTTTTCGGTCTCTCTGGCTAGAACCTGCTCCTCGGGACTGCGCTGATAATAGTGGGTACCTAGGGCCTGGGATTCATCTGAGAGGACATCGTCTAAGGGTACGCCGTCGTTGAGCGGCGCGTTCTTCATACGTTGAGCACTGCGGACAGCAGACTTGATACGGTTATGGATACAGGTCTGGGCATAGGTTTTGAAGGAAGCGCCTTTGTCCACGTCATATTCCCGGATCGCGGACAGAAGGCCGATCATCCCTTCCTGAAGCAAGTCCTCACTGTCGCCACCGATCAGAAAGTACGGTCGGGCGCACATTCGGACTTCACGAACATAACGCTCCGCCAGGGCCTCTTCCGCCCCGTCGGCGTGCGTTTTCGCAAGAGCCTGCAGCTCTTCATCCGATTTATTTGTGTAGATACGATTATACACCAGTCATTATAGCGCTTTAAAACAAGAAGTCAAGCATTTTTTACAAAAAATGTAGTGTTTTCCAGGTAAAATTTGACATATCCCGTAGGAAGATAAAAAAGATACAGACAAACGCTCAAATCTCCAGCTTTTGTTGGCCCAAATACTCGATACCCAGGTGTTCGTAAGCTTTTTGGGTGACGCAGCGGCCCCGAAGAGTACGGGTCAAAAAGCCCTGCTGGAGCAAAAATGGCTCATAGACATCCTCCAGCGTGACGGCCTCCTCGTTGATGGTGGCCGCCAGTGCCTCCAGACCCACCGGTCCGCCGTTGTAGAGCTCGATGATGCTGCGGAGCATCCGCCGGTCTACGTTGTCCAGGCCCGCCTTGTCCACTTCCAGGCGGCTCAGGGCCTCGTCGGCGATGGGCTTGGTGATGACGCCCTCCCCTTTCACCTGGGCAAAGTCCCGGACCCGCCGGAGCATCCGGTTGGCGATACGGGGCGTGCCGCGGCTGCGGGAGGCGATCTCCGTGGCGCCTCCGGGCTCGATCTCCACCCCCAGGATGCCGGCGCTGCGCTCGATGATGCGCCGCAGGTCCTCGGTGCTGTAGAGCTCCAGCCGCAGCACCACGCCGAACCGGTCCCGGAGCGGCGCGGACAGCTGTCCGGACCGGGTGGTGGCGCCGATGAGCGTAAAGTGCGGCAGGTCCAGCCGGATGGAGTTGGCAGAGGGCCCCTTTCCCAGGATGATGTCGATGGCGTAGTCCTCCATGGCGGGGTACAGGATCTCCTCCACGGACCGGTTCAGACGGTGGATCTCATCCAGGAACAGGATGTCGTTTTCCTGCAGGTTGGTCAAAAGCGCCACCAGGTCTCCGGGCTTTTCGATGGCAGGGCCGGAGGTAATGCGCATATTGACGCCCATCTCGTTGGCGATGACCCCGGCCAGAGTGGTTTTGCCCAGACCCGGGGGGCCATGGAGCAGCACGTGGTCCAAAGGCTCGTTCCGGAGCTTTGCCGCCTGGATGAACACGGCCAGATTCTCCTTTGCCTTCTCCTGGCCGGTGTAGTCCTCCAGACGCTTGGGCCGCAGAGAGGCCTCCGTCACATCCTCCGGCTGGAAGCTGGCGGTGGTCAGGACCTCTTCCGGTCCGTCGGCGGAAAAGTTGATACTCATAGGCTCTCCCCTCTTACTGCATCATGTTGCGCAGCGCGGCGCGGATGGCGTCCTCCAGGCTCAGAGCTTCCAGATCGAGGCCCTTGAGGGCGGCGGCACACTCCGTCCGGCTGTAGCCCAGCACGGTCAGGGCACTGGTGACGTCCGCCAGCTTCGTGCCGTCGGCGGACGGGGCCGCCGACGCCGCGGGCACAACGCCTGCGGACACCAAGCCGTCTGCCTGCTTGCCCATCTTATCCTTCAATTCCAAAATGATACGCTGTGCCAGGCGCTTGCCAACGCCCTGGGCGGCGGTCAGCGCCTTCTCGTCGTCGTTGAGCACCGCCAGACACACCCGCTCCGGGGTGTTGGCGGACAAGATGGCCAAAGCGGCCTTTGGCCCCACGCCGGACACGGAGATGAGCATCTCGAAGCAGCGCTTCTCCCCCAGCGTGGCAAAGCCGTACAGATCAAAGGCGTCCTCCCGGACCTGTTCGCAGATGTAGAGCTTCGCCTTATCGCCCCGGTGGAGCTGCCCCACGGTATAGGCCGTGGTATTGACGGCAAAGCCCACGCCGCCGCATTCCACGACGGCCAGACCCGGTTCCAGGTCTGTGACAGTACCGCTCAAATGGTAGAACATGTGTTTTCCTCCCCTTCCGCCGTCAGGCGGCTGGTCATGCTCCGGGCGTGGCAGATGGCCAAGGCCAGGGCGTCCGCGGCGTCGTCCGGCTTGGGCGGCGTCTTCATGTTCAAAAGACGCTGGACCATGTAAATGACCTGGCCTTTTTTCGCGTTCCCGTACCCCACCACCGCCTGCTTCACCTGCATGGGGGTATATTCATAGACAGGTACGCCGCTGCGGTAGGCGCTCAGCAGGATGACGCCCCGTCCGTGAGCCACGGCGATGCCCGTGGTGATGTTCTTGGAGAAGAACAGCTCCTCCACGGAGATGGCCTCCGGCGCGAAGGTCACGATCAGCTCGTTCAGGTCGTTGTAGATCATGTCCAGCCGGGGGGACAGGGCCGTATTGTGGGGCGTGGTGATGGCCCCGCAGGCCACATAGGTGTTCTTTCCCTTCTCCGCGTCGATGACGCCGAAGCCCACCGTGCCGATGCCCGGGTCGATGCCCAGTATCCTCATGGGGCACCTCCCTCCTGCGCCCGGAAATAGTTCCGTGTGTCCTCGATATCCCGCTGGATCTGGGCTGCCAGCTCTGTTTGTGAGGGGAATCTGGTCTCATCCCGCAGAAAGGACAGAAAGTCGATGCGCACCCGCTGTCCGTACAGCTCCCCGTGAAAATCCAGCAGATTCGTCTCCACGGTGATGTGGCTGTCCCCCTGGAAGGTGGGCCGGACGCCCACGTTGGTTACCGCCGGACAGGGCCCGCCGGGGAGCCACGCCCGGGTGGCGTAGACCCCGTGCCGGGGCACGATCACCCCAGCCGGGATGGGGAAATTGATGGTGGGGATGCCCATGCGGCGGCCCCGCTGGTAGCCGTGGACCACCGTGTCGGAGACAGAATAGGGATGGCCCAGGAACCGGGCGGCCCGCCCCATGTCCCCTTCCGCCACCAGACCGCGGATATACGTAGAGCTGACTACGACGCCGTCCAGCCTGACCTGCTCCACGATATCCCAGCCGACGCCGTGGCCATCGCACCAGTCCGCGATGCGCTCCGCCGTGCCGAGACCACGCCAGCCGCAGGAGAAGTCGCGGCCCATCACCAAGTGGACCGCCCCCATGTCCTCCGTCACGGAACGGATGAAATCCTCCCAGGGAGTCTGCATGAATTCCCTGTCGAAGTGCAGGAACGTCACGTCTTCGATGCCGCCGGCGCGCTGGATAAGCTCCCAGCGGTTGTCCATGCTCTCCAGCAAGGGCACCTCTACCCCATGCACAAAGCTGTCCGGGTGGGCGTCAAAGGTGATGACCGCGGCGGTCGTGCCGGACTGGGCGGCCCGTTCCCTGGCCTTCTGCATCAGCGCCTGATGCCCCAGATGGACCCCGTCAAAAAATCCCAGGGCCGCCACGCGTTTGATATCATCCATCGTTCTCTCCTCCCGGAACGATGAGCTCCAGCGGCAGGATGAACTTCTCCGGATCGGACCGTATCTCCTCCAGGGTATGGGCCTGCTCGATGGTGAATCTCCCGGCCCGGACCCGCCGCAGCGCGCTCATGCATCCGCCGCAGCCCAGGGCCGCGCCGATGTCCGCGCAGAGGGTGCGGATATAGGTGCCCTTGGAGCACGCGATCTCCAGGCCCCAGTCCCCCGCTTCATCCTGGTCGGTGACCGTCAGCCGGTGGATGGTGACGGGCCGGGGGTCCCGGGGGACGTCTCCGCCCCGCCGGGCGATCTCATAGAGCTTTTTGCCCCGTATCTTGATGGCGGAGTACATGGGCGGCAGCTGCATGATCGGGCCCCGGAAGGCCTCCAGCACCGCCTCGAGCTGCTCGCGCGTCCGGGTCTGACCGTTATGTTCCAGCACCGTTCCCCAGATGTCCTGGGTGTCTGTGACCGTCCCCAGCCGGAGGCGGGCGATGTATTCCTTCGTATCGTTCTCCGCATACTTTGCGGCCTTGGTCCCCTTGCCGGTCAGGACTACCAGAAGGCCCGTGGCGTTGGGGTCCAGAGTACCGGTATGGCCGATGTGCTTTTCGTGGAGCACGCCCCGCAGGTGGGCGCACACATCCATGCTCGTCCACTCCGCCGGCTTATCCACCAGCAAGATGCCATCCATCAAAGCGCCTCCAGGATGTCCCAGACGATGGTGTCCCGGGTCTCGTCCGGGTCGGAATGGACCGTGCAGCCCGCGGCCATTTTATGGCCGCCGCCTCCGTGCAGGGCGCAGATGGCGGCAGAGTCGAAGTCCTCTCCGCTGCGAAGGCTCACCTTGCACAGGCCCGGCTCCAGTTCCCGGATGGTCACAGCCACCCGGTTGCCGGCCACGCGGCCTGCCAGGGACGCCAGGTCGTCGCAGTCGTCCTCCGTGGCGCCGCTTTTTTCCATCATCTCCAGCGTGATGGTGGCCACTGTCACGCAGTCCTTCTCCCCGTAGCGCTTCATGCCGGTATAGATCATCCCTTCCAACATCAGTCGGGAATAGGAGAACGTCCGGAACAGGAGCTTATTGAGCCGCTTGTACTCCGCCCCCGCGTCGATGAGCTCCGCCGCCGCCCGGTGGGTGTCCGCCCTGGTGTTGGCATAGACGAAGCAGCCGCAGTCGGTGCTCACAGCGATGTAGAGAAGGTCCGCGGTGGTCTTGTCCGGCGTGCCGAAGGCCAGCTTGGCCAGTTCCAGGATGATCTCGCCGCAGGAAGCCTTGTCCGGGTCGCACAGCAGCCTCCTGGCATACTGGGCGTTGGTGGGATGGTGGTCGATGCACAGGTCGATCTGACCATTGCCGGGAAATCCCTCCGGAAACAGGTTTTCCGACGCCAGGTCTACCGCCACGATGTGCTCGGGAACAAAATCTGCCGGGGCCAGGTAGGGGTCCATAAACAGAGAGTAGGTGGCGGTGATCTGGGGATTGTCATACAGCCACGCGGTCTTCCCCAGCCGGCGGAGGATATGACAAAGGGCGGCGGCACTTCCGAGTGTGTCGCCGTCCGGGCGGATATGCGTCAGGAGCAGATATCCGTCGTTTTCTTTCAGGTATGCAAGGCAGTCATTGAGGGTCATTGTCGTCATGTTGAATGTCCAAGTCGTTGATGAGTTGATTGATATAGGCGCCGTGGGCGATGGAATCGTCCAGGACGAAGGTCAGCTCCGGGGTATAGCGCAGATCAAGGCTGTGGCCCAGCTCCCGGCGCAGGTAGCCGGAGACGGACTTCAGGCCTTTCACCAGCTGCTTCTCGTCCACCTGTCCCAGCACGCTCAGATACACCTTGCAGTGGCGCAGGTCAGCCGTGGTGTCGGTGTGGGTCACGGTGAGCATGGCCCCCTGATCGACCCGGGGGTCCTTCACCTGGCGCAGCTTCTCTGCCAGGACCCGGCGGATGTCGTCGTTGATACGGTCGATATGGTGACTAGGCATTGATCTGCTCCATCACAAAGCACTCGATGACATCCTGTTCTTTGATGTCGTTGAATTTCTCCACCTGCATGCCGCACTCGTACCCGGCGGCCACCTCCCGCACGTCGTCCTTGAACCGGCGCAGAGAGGCCAAGTTGCCCTCGTAGACCACCACATTGTCCCGCAGGACCCGGACCTGACAGCTTCTCTGGATCTTGCCGTCCAGCACATAGCAGCCGCAGACGGTGCCCACTTTGGAGACCTTGTAGGTCTGGCGTACTTCGGCGTGGCCGATGATCTTCTCTGTGAACTTGGGGGCGAGCATGCCCTTCATGGCGGCCTCGATCTCATTGATGCAGTCATAGATGACCCGGTACAGCCGGATATCCACATCAGACCGGGCGGCGCTGTCCCGGGCGGCGTTCTCAGGCCGTACGTTGAAGCCCACGATCACCGCGTCGGAGGTGGAGGCCAGCATCACGTCGGACTCGTTGATGGCGCCCACGGCACAGTGGATGACCCGCACGCGCACTTCCTCGTTGGAGAGCTTTTCCAAAGAAGCCTTCACCGCCTCGGCGCTGCCCTTCACATCGGCCTTGACGATGATGTTGAAATCCTTCATCTCGCCCTCCTGGATGCGGGCGAACAGATCGTCCAGGGAGACCTTCTTGGGGGCGGTATTGGCAGCCAGCTTCGCTTTGGCCTTGCGCTCCTCCACCAGTTCCCGGGCCATGCGCTCGTCGGCCACGGCGTTGAAGGTGTCGCCCGCGTTGGGCACTTCGCTCATGCCGGCGATCTCCACGGGGATGGAGGGACCGGCCTCGGTGACCCGCTGGCCCTTGTCGTTGATCATGGTGCGGACCCGGCCCACCGCCGTGCCGGCGATGATCACATCGCCCTGCTTCAGGGTGCCGTTCTGTACCAGGACGGTCATGATGGGACCGCGGCCCTTGTCCAGTCTGGCCTCGATGACGGTGCCGCTGGCGGCCCGGTTGGGGTTGGCCTGCAATCCCAGCATCTCGGTCTGCAGGGCCAGCATCTCCAGAAGGTCGTCGATGCCCTGGCCGGTCTTGGCAGAGATGGGGCACACGATGGTGTCGCCGCCCCATTCCTCGGGGACCAGATCATATTCGGTCAGTTCCTGCTTCACCCGGTCCGGGTTGGCGCCGGGCATATCCATCTTGTTGATGGCCACCACGATGGGGATGTTAGCGGCCTTGGCGTGGTTGATGGACTCCACGGTCTGGGGCTTGATGCCCTCCGTGGCGGCCACCACCAGAATGGCAACATCCGTCACCATGGCGCCGCGGGCGCGCATGGAGGTGAACGCCTCATGGCCCGGGGTGTCCAGGAACGTGACGGGGCTGCCGTTGATGTCCACGATATAAGCGCCGATGGCCTGGGTGATGCCGCCGGCCTCCCCTGCGGCCACCTTCGTGTGCCGGATGTAGTCCAGCAGCGAGGTCTTGCCGTGGTCCACGTGGCCCATGACCACCACCACGGGTGCACGGGGGGTCAGCTCTTCTTCCGTATCCACATGGTCGTCGATGAGCCGTTCCTCCACGGTCACGACCACCTCATGCTCGATCTTGCAGTTGAACTCCATGGCCACCAGGGCCGCGGTATCATAGTCGATGATGTCGGGCAGGCTCGCCATGACGCCCAGCTTGATGAGCTTGCGGACCACCTCCGCGCCGCTCTTCTTCATCCGCACGGCCAGCTCCTGCACGGAGATCTCGTCGGGGATCTGTACCCGGGTGGGAGCCTTCTTGGCGATCTCGAACTGGAGCCGCTGCATCTTATCCCGCTCCTCCTGCCGGCGCTTGGCGCTGGCGGCGGCGGAGTTCTGGCGCTGCTTGTTCCGGGAGCCGATCTTCTCCTTCCCCCGTTTCATCTTCTCGGCCTTATCCCCGGCCATGCGGTCGAAGCGCTCGTCGTATTTGGACAGGTTGGTATTGGCGGTACCCCGGGTGTCCACCACCTTCTTTTGGGGCATCTGCTTGGGCACATGGGGCTTGTCGGGCTTGGGCTGCCTGGGCTGCGCGGCGGAAGCGGTCGGTTGCGCCGCGGTCTTGTCCCCGGTCGGCTTTCCCTTGGCGGGGGCCTGCGCGGGTTCCTTCTTCTCCGCCTCCGCCTTGGCTGCGTCGGCGAACACGTCCGCGATGCTCTCCATCTGGTTGTGCTGGGTGAGATACTCAAAAATGATGCTGAGCTCCTCGTCCTCCAGGACCTGCATATGGTTCTTGGGGGTCGTGGCATACTCAGAAAGTATCTCGGTGATGACCTTGGAGGTGACGCCGAAGTCCTTTGCCACCTCATGCACACGATATTTCACCAAACTGCTCATACTCGCTCCTCCTGTTCTCCTGGTTGCGATCCAGCGGCCGCCGCAAACGCCCGCGCCAGGCCCTCGTCGCAGATGAGCGCGAGGGCAACGGGCGTGCCCCGTCCAATGGCCCCGGCGATCTGCCGCTTCGTATAGGCCGTATAGAAAAGGTCCGCTCTTCCGCCGGCGGTCATGGCCCTGGCGCGCTCCAGGGTATTCCCCGACGCGTCAGCCGCTGCCGCCAGCAGTCCTCCCCTGTGTCTTTTCAGTTCCTTGGCACAGTCCTCCGCGCCGGTCCTGAGCTTTCCGGCCCGGGCGGCCAGGCCCAGATATCCCAGGGCCTTATCCATCTGCCGCCTCGATGGCCGCCTCCAGGGCGGCATAGGTCTCCGGGCTGATGGACACCGACAGCACCCGTTCCAGCGCCCGGCTTTTCCGGGCCTTTGCCAGACAGGACGCCTTCCGGCAGATGTACGCGCCGCGCCCGGGGGTCTTCCCCTTCGCGTCCGCCACGATGTCGCCCGCAGGTGTGCGGACGATCCGTATCAGGTCTTTTTTCGCGGTGTGCTCCCGGCACCCCACGCACATCCGCACCGGCTCGGCCATCGTATCAGTCCTCGCTCTCGGGCTTGATGTCGATCTTGATGCCGGTCAGCTTGGCCGCCAGACGGGCGTTCTGCCCCTCCTTGCCGATGGCAAGGCTCAGCTGGTTGTCCGGCACGATGACCCGGCAGGATTTTCCTTCCTCATCCATATATACGTTCAGCACCTCCGCCGGGGACAGGGCCGCGGCCACATATTCCTCGGGGATCTCGCTGTATTTGACGATGTCGATCTTTTCGCCGCCCAGTTCATCCACGATGCTGGACACACGGCCGCCCCGGGGGCCGACGCAGGCGCCGATAGGGTCCACGTCCGCCGCCGTGCTCCAAACGGCCATCTTGGTCCGGGAGCCGGCCTCCCGGGCGATGCTCATGATCTCCACGGTGCCGTCGGCGATCTCGGGCACCTCCAGCTCAAACAGCCGCTTGACCAGCACCGGATGGGTCCGGCTGATGAGCACCTGGGGCCCCCGGGAGGACTTGCGCACTTCGATCACATAGACCTTCAGCCGCTGCCCCTCCACCAGGACCTCGTCCCGTATCTGCTCGTTGACGCTGAGAAGCGCGTCCGTATACTCCGCGTTGGAGCTGATCTTCATGGAAACATTGCCGGTCCGCGGGTCGATGCGGGCCACCTCGCCGGTGAGGATCTCGTGCTCATGGCTGGTGAACTCGTCATAGATCAGGCCGCGCTCTGCCTCGCGGATCCCCTGGATGATGACCTGCTTGGCGTTCTGTGCGGCGATGCGGCCCAGCTCCCTGGTGTTCACAGGGACCTTGATCTGGCCGCCGACCTTGGCGCGCTTGGAGATCTTGTGGGCCTGCTCCAGGGTCATCTCCACGGCGGGATTCTCCACTTCCTCCACCACGTTGGTGACCACATACATCTCGATCTTCTTCTTATCCTCGTCAAGCTCCACCACCACGTTGTCCGCCGCGTCCGGATTGTCCTTCCGGAAGGCGGCCAGCATGGCCTGGTTGATCTTGTCGTACATGTATTCTCTGGGAATGCCCTTCTCTCTCTCCAGATCCTCAATGGCCGCAAAGAATTCAGCGTTCATTTTCTCTTGTCCTCCGTTATATTTCCATGCGCAGCCGCACGCTGGCGATCTGTTTCTTTGTGAACCGGCGCTCCTCCTGGCCGGAGCCGATGGTCACATCTCCGTCCTCGTAGGCCAGGAGCTTTCCCACCCACTGCTTGGCGCCGTCCGCGGCGCTGTAGAGCTTGACCTCCACGTTGGCGCCCATGAACCGCGCAAAGTCGGACGGCCTCTTCAGTGCCCGCTCACAGCCGGCGGAACTGACCTCGAAGATATAGCTGTCCGGCACCGGATCGGCCTCGTCCAGGATAGGGTCCATGGCCCGGGAGACCCGTTCGCAGCCGTCCAGGTCCACCCCGTCCGGTCCGTCCAGATACAGCCGCAGATACCGCTGACCGCCCTCGGTCACATACTCCACGTCCCACAGCTCATATCCGCTGTTTTCCACCACCGGCAGCGCCAGGTCCCACACTGTCTTTTCGATACGATTCATACAGATATTCCAGTTTCTTCCAAATTCTTTTTCATCAAGAAAAAGAGTGGGACACTACCCACTCCAGGAAATCAAGCCATCAACCGCTATGAATATACCACATATGGTTACATAAATCAAGAGCTTTTTCAATTCTTTACTAATATTTGTGTCCCGCGGCGGCTGATCCCACCATATTTTGTCCGGATTCAGCCGTCAAGACGGCCCCGGAGCTTTTCCAGGGCCTTTTTTTCGATACGCGATACATAGGAGCGGGAGATGCCGATGATCTTGGCCACCTCCCGCTGGGGCATGGGCGGCTGGCCGCTGAGGCCGTAGCGCAGGCGGATGACCTCCGCCTCCCGGCCCTCGAGGGCCGTATCCACGGCCCTGCGCACCTGTTCCACAGCCTCCCGCCGGGACAGCTCCTCCAGCATATCCTGGTCACAGGAGATGGTGTCCTGCAGGGCGAGCCCCTCCCCCTCGCCGTCTGTGTCCAGCGCATCGGACAGGGACACGTCCCCAGCCGATTTCTTCTGGCCGCGAAAGTGCATGAGGATCTCGTTTTCAATGCATTTGGACGCGTAGGTCGCCAGGCGCACGCCCTTGTCCGGACGGTAGGTGGACACGCCCTTGATAAGGCCAATGGTGCCGATGGACACCAGGTCCTCCGCGTCGGCGCTGGTGGTGTAGTATTTCTTGATGATGTGCATCACCAGGCGCAGATTGTGTTCTATCAGTACGTTTCTGGCCTCCATATCCCCCTGGAGGGCCCGCTGGATATACTCCTGCTCCTCCTGTGCCTTCAGCGGTCGGGGGAAGGACGAGGCGTTGTCCCCCAGCCGGAGCATCAGCATGGCGCTGGACACCAGGAGCATGAATGTCGCGGAAAGCATAGCCCATATCACCTCTCAAGGCAGACTATGCCGGGACCGTTTGTCCTGATTCGGCTTTTTGCGCGCCTATTTCGTCTCCCAGTCTCTGGCCCGCTCGACCGCTCTGTGCCATCCGGTTATGAGCCGGGCGGCCTGCTCCGGGTCCATGACAGGTTCAAACTGGCGCTGTGTCCGCCGCAGATCGCGCACCTGGTCCATGCTTGTCCAGATGCCCGCCGCCAGACCTGCCAGGAATGCCGCGCCCAGCGCTGTGGTCTCCACGGTCTCAGGCCGGTCGATGGGTTTTTGGAGCATATCCGCTTGGAACTGCATGAGAAAGTCCGATACGGACGCGCCGCCATCCACCCGCAGCACATCCATCCTATACCCGGCGTCCGACTCCATCAGATCCAGCAGATCTGCCACCTGATAGGCGATGCCCTCCAGCACCGCCCGGCAGAGATGGGCCCGCTTGGTGCCCCGGGTGACGCCCAGGACCGCGCCGCGGGCGTAGGGGTCCCACCAGGGCGCACCCAGCCCCGTGAAGGCGCTGACCAGGTATACCCCGCCGGTATCGGCTACCTGCTCGGCCAGGATATCGCACTCATGGGCCGTGGAGATGAGCTCCAGCTCGTCCCGCAGCCATTGGATGGAAGAGCCGGCGTTGAATACGCTTCCCTCCACCGCATAAGAGGTCTTGCCGGCCACCTGCCATGCCACGCTGGTGAGAAGGCCGTTCCGGCTCCTGGGGGACGTCTCCCCCACGTTCATCAGCGTGAAGCAGCCGGTGCCGTAGGTGTTTTTTGCCTGACCGGGCTGGATGCAGCCCTGTCCCAGAAGGGCCGCCTGCTGGTCGCCTGCCGCGCCGCAGATGGGGATGCCCTCCAGCTGTTCCAGGCCCGGTATGCCCTTTCGGATACGACCGAATTCCCCGGAGTTGGGCATGACCTGGGGCAGCATCGACATGGGGATATCCAGGACCTTGCACAGCTCCTCATCCCAGCACATGTGGTCGATGTCAAAGAGCATGGTGCGGGAGGCATTGGAGGGGTCCGTCACATGCGCGCCCGTCAGGTTCCATATGAGCCAGGTGTCCACCGTCCCGAACAGGAGCTTTCCCTGCTCTGCCCGGGCCCGTGCGCCAGGGACGTTGTCCAGGATCCATTTGATCTTGGTCCCGGAAAAATAGGGGTCCGGCACCAGACCCGTCGTGCGGAGGATCTGGTCTTTCATGCCCATATCCACCAGATGGCGGACGGTGGGCGCCGTGCGGCGGCACTGCCAGACGATGGCGTTATAGACCGGCTGGCCCGTCTCCCGGTCCCAGACGATGGCGGTCTCCCGCTGGTTGGTGATGCCGATGCCCGCGATGTCCGCTCCGGCCAGGCCGGATCTCTCAAAGGCCGCGCCTAAAGCGTGGAACTGTGTGCCTGTGATGTCCTGGGGGTCATGCTCCACCCAGCCGGGCTTGGGGTAGTGCTGCTCAAAGGGATACTGCGCCTGGGAGACGATATTCCCCGCCGCATCGAAGATAATGGCCCGGGAGCTGGTCGTTCCCTGGTCCAGCGCGATCACATAACCGTTCATGGCTTGCCTCCTCATTGACGAATGGGTGTGGATACAGTACAATATCTTCTGAAATTATAGCACGCAGGGCGGTGGATTGCTATGGTCAAAACAAGTGATTTTGCATTTCTCTCCAGCGATGGTCACCACCAGATCGCCTGCACGGTCTGGGAACCGGAGGGACCGGTCCGCGGGACGGTGCAGCTCGTTCACGGTGTAGCGGAGTATATCGGCCGGTATCACGATTACGCTTGTTTCCTGGCGGAGCATGGCTATGCGGTGGCCGGGGACGACCATCTGGGGCACGGACGGACGGCTGTGGATGAATCGGAGCTGGGCTGGCTGGCCGAAGCTGACGGCTGGGAGCACATGGTGAGGGACGAAAAGAAACTTCGGGATATTCTGCAGAAGCGGTTTCCCGGCGCGCCGGCGGTCCTGTTTGGCCACAGCATGGGCAGCTTCATCGCACGGGACTATCTCATGCGCTGGCCCGGAGACCACACAGCATGCGTTCTGTCCGGCACGGGCCATCAGCCGGCGCCGGTATGCGTCTTTGGAAAGGCCCTTTCTCGCCTGGTGGCGCGTACCCGCGGCGGCAAGCATCGGAGCCCCCTCCTTCAGAAGCTCGCCTTTGGCAGCTACCTGAAGCGCGTCAAGGACCCCATCGGGGCCAATGACTGGATATGCCGGGACGAAACTGTCATCCGGGCCTATGACGCGGATCCGCGCTGCGGCTATACCGCCACGGCGGGACTGATGGGCGACATGATGACGGGCCTGGGCATCATCGGGAGCCAAAAGCGCATGGGACAGATGGACAAGGCTCTGCCGGTGCTGTTTATCGCCGGCAGCGACGACCCGGTGGGCGGTTATGGCAAGGGCGTGGGGACGGTGGCAGACCGGTTCCGCAGAGCGGGCATGACCGATGTGACGGTAAAGCTCTACGACGGCTTCCGCCATGAGGTGTTGAACGAGCTGGGAAAAGAGACGGTCTGGAACGACACCCTGCAATGGTTTGAAGAAAAGATATGAGAAAACCAGGAGGCCGTGCCTCCTGGTTTTTTATGCGCGCATCTGGCGTCTGCGGGCCAGGTTGATCATGCCCTCCTGCATATCGTTCAGGTTCTGGAGCATCCGGCCGGCGCCGTAGGCAGTGCAGCTGAGGGCGTCGTCCACCAGCACGGCCTCGATGCCGGTCTCGTCGGTGATGAGCTTGTCAAGCCCCCAGATCTGGCTGCCGCCGCCGGAGAGGATGATGCCATTTTCGGACACGTCCGCTACCAGCTCCGGAAGGGTCTGCTCCAGCACCAGGTGAATGGCCTCCATGAGCCGGGCCATGGGCTCCTCCAGCGCCTCTGCCATATCCGTGGAGCTGACCGTCACGCTCCGGGGCAGGCCCGTCACCAGACAGCGACCCTTGACCTCTTCATAGGACACCTCAGGCCGGGGATAGACGCAGCCGATGGACAGCTTCAGTTCCTCTGCTGTTCGGTTGCCGATGAGGAGATTGTGCTTTTTGCGGATAAAACGGACGATGGCGTCGTCAAAGGCCTCGCCGGCCGTTTTGATGGATTCGCTCTCCACCACGCCGCCCAGGCTGACCACCGCCACCTCCGTGGTGCCGCTGCCGATGTCCACGATCATATGGCCGTCGGCCTTGCTGATGTCGATGCCGGCGCCCACAGCCGTGGCCAGCGAGGCCTCCGCCAGGTACACCTTTCTGGCGCCGGCCTCAATGGCCGCGTCGATGAGCGCGCGCTCCTCCACGCCGGTGATGCTGCCGGGCACGCAGATGAGCACCCGCGGCTTGAACAGGCTGAAGGAAGTGATGCGGCCGATGAACTCCTTCAGCATCCGGGCGGTCATATCATAGTCGGAGATGACGCCTGCCACGATGGGACTGATGGGCACGATGTTGGCAGGGGTCCGCCCCAGCATCTTCTTGGCCTCCTCGCCGATCTTCAAAAGCCGGCCATTGGTGCTGTCCATGGCCACCAGGGACGACTCCCGCAGGCGGATGCCCCTGCCCCGGACGTACATCAGCGTGGTCATGGTGCCAAGGTCGATGGCGATGTCTCTCTCAAAAAACAGCATTGCGGTTCCTCCCGTCGGTTAAAACCTGCGATTTACAATCATCGGTCAAATTTGTTATCTGAACAGATTCAGAGCAACTCCAGCACCCCAAACGCATTGGAAATCTCTGCCTGGAGGGCAGCCCAGTGCATCCTGAGGATATCGTAGTAGTTTTTGTCCTTTTTCAGGAAGTTGGTGGCAGTAAGCGTAGAGTCATAGTTACTGGCAATGGAATAGCTGGTGATACCGGCGTTAATGATGGCAATAAACAGCTTGTCCAGCACGGAATCGTACAAGTCCTTATCGGCGAACACATGCGGAGGCATGATGTAATTAAACCCCTCAATGCGGGTGAAAATGCTGTTCAGCGTATCCCCGGAAGAATCGGAGCGGGCGGCTGCGAATACTTCATGCATGTCCTGATCCGTAAGGTTTTGCTGACGATAGCGGGAGGCAAAAGCCGTAAAGGCAAGGCAGATCGTGCGGGCGTTATGGGCAAACGAGATGCGTGTGCCGGCGTCTGGCATAGTGGCGTTTTCCCGGTCAAAGCGCTGTTGGAAGACTTTTCTGAAATAGTTGTCAATGTACAGAAGCTCTTTGCATATTCCCGCGATCTGGGCCTGGTCCCCGTTAAACACAGGATCATAGTACTTGCTCAGATAAAGGGACGACGGCTTTGCCCGGCTGGCGCAGGGAGCCTGAAATATGGCCGCCAGGCAGAGCTTACCGATTTCAACGAGGTCTGTATTGAGGTAAGGCGTTCGATACGCAGAGGGCACAACCTCGCCCCGTTTCGTCTGGTAGAAGACGCCGACCTCCCGCATGGCCTGTGCAAAGCGAACCTGCTCGGGGGAGTTTGCCTTCAGGTCCACAGACTTGATTGCCTTCTGGGAGTTTGTTGCTTTTGCGATCTCCAGGCTGAACGCGTTCTTCTCATCCTCAGAACCGCCGGGCGTTTCAATGATCTTGCACGGAAGATACAGATCGCTGGAATCGTTGATGTATGCGCTCTTGTGCAGCATATATGTGGTCTGTCCGCCGTTAACGATGGAAAAGTTGCGCATCTTTACTTCTTTTCCGTCAATCTCAAACTGTTCACAGATGATGGTGATGCCGTTGTTCTTGAGCCAGAATGCCTCCGGATTGGTGGCGATGGTCTCAGCAATCCCCTTGTCGATCTCCCTGCCGGCGATGTGATATCGAAGATTTCGGGAAAGGAGGTTTGTGTTGTGCTGGGCATACAGCTGCTTGATGGAGTACGCGGACACATTCACAATGGCGGCGTTTTCTCCGTATAGCAGATAGTTGTCCGCCTCGTCGATGCGGATTTTTCCGCTCTCCACCGTTGGCCGCCGGGATTCGGATTCCTTGATCTCCTCAACAATATCGCTGCCGAACAGGATGGATATCTCAAACATCGAAGAATCCGCAAATTGCTCCCGAAACTTCCGGGTGATTATGTCCCGCCGGATACCGTTTTGGGGAGCGCTGGTGTAGAAAACAAAGTGGATTTTCGACTCGTTCCCCACCTCCGAGTTCAGCGTCAGAAACCGGCGCTGCACCGTCGTGTTCACCTGCTCATAATGCCCCCGGATCATATCCTTGTAGAACAGGGCCATTTTCAGCATGGCGTTCAAAACGTCCTCATACGATATCTCTCTGTAGAATTTCGACTGCCCGATGACAAGGTCGGCCCCATCCGAATTTGGGTCGCTGAGAAGAATGTCCACCCCTCCGTCATACTGCCCGTCGACAATGATGTCCACATAGTCCGCTTCATTCAGAACAAGCGCCGGATTCTTGTAGAAATTGGACTTTACGCACAGCGCAGAAAAGACATATTCATCCGAGCGGCTGCGAAGCAGCGCAGAGTTCTCTTTCAGGGATTTGATCTTGCTCACAATAAAGTCGTAAGCTCTAGTATCAGTTGGCATGGTACTGTCTCTCCTCTGTTTCTCTGGCACAGTTCTGTTGCCCTGCGATATAAAAAGCAGATCCTCTATCTGGTGGTGGCAAGGGTGGCGCACCGCACGTCCTCCGCGCCTGCCAGCAGCAGGGTCTTGGCGCACTCGGAGAGCGTGGCGCCGGTGGTCACGATATCATCGATGAGCAAAATGCGCTTGCCGCGGATGAGCTCCGGGTCGGTGACCCGATAGGCCCCGGCGATGTTGGCCCGGCGCTTTTCCGGCTCGCCGGTGAGGGACTGGGGCTGGATGCCCCGCCTCTTTCGCAGGACGCAGACCGGTTCGCGCATGAGCCGCTTTCCTGCGTTCCGGGCCAGCAGCTCCGCCTGATCGTACCCGCGGCTCCGCCGGCGTCCCGGGTCCAGCGGCACCCAGGAGAGGATGTCGTATTCCCCTTCCAGGTCCTCGTAGATGGATGCGGCCAGAAGCTCTCCGAACACTGGCGCGTAGGCCTGAACGCCGTTGAATTTATAGCGGTGGATGGCATCCCGCACGTCGTTTTCATAGTAGAGCGCGGAGACGCACTCGGAGAAGAAGTCTCCCTTCCGCCGGCCGCCGTTTTCCGTTTTGGGCAGGGCCGCGGCGCACTTATCGCAGATCCTGGGCGGCCCGGGCGGCAGAAAATCCCGGCACATGACGCATCTGGCGGGATAGATCAAGTCCAGCAGCCATTCGGTGAGCTTATGTACCATCGGCCATGCGGATGCGCAGTCCGCTGTATCGCTTGGCGCGCCTGGCATTCTCCGTCATGGCGCGGATTACCTCGTCGTCTCCCACGATCACCAAAAGCTCTGCAGCCCGGGTGACGGCGGTATACAAAAGGCTCCTGTACATGAGCTGGGGCGCGGTCCGCACCGCGGAGAGCACCACCGCCCGGTATTCGCTGCCCTGGGACTTGTGGACCGTGGCGGCCCAGGCGTGGTCCAGCTCGCTGGCCTGCTCAAAGACATATTCCGCCCGCCGGCCGTCAAAATCCACGGTGAACGCCTCCGCAGCCGGGTCGATGTCCGACAGGTAGCCGATGTCCCCGTTAAAGACGCCGTAGCCGCTCTCCAGCGTCTCGGTCTTCCAGAGGACGTCGTAATCGTTCCGGACCTGCATGACCCGGTCACCCACCCGGAAGGTCCGCCCCCCAAAGACGAACTCCGGCTTCCCTGCCGAAGGCGGATTGAGGGCCTGCTGCAGGCGGCGGTTCAGTTCCTCTGTGCCCGCCGGACCCTTGCGGGTAGGGCTCAGGACCTGGATCTGCCCGGGCTGGATGCCCATGTTCCGGGGAAGCCGCTCCTGGCACAGGCTCACGATGGTCTCCGCCGCGCTGTCCGCCTCCCGGCGGCGCAAGAAGTAAAATCCTGCCGTATTGGCCCGCAGGTCGGGGACCTGGCCCCGGTTGATCTGGTGAGCGCTCAGCACGATGCGGCTCTCCAGCTTCTGCCGGAAGATCTCCGTCAGGCGCACGGTCTCCGCCGCGCCGCTGCGGATGACGTCCCGAAACACGGCGCCAGGGCCCACGGAGGGAAGCTGGTCCGCATCCCCCACCAGCACCAGCCGGCAGGACGGTCCGATGGCCGACAGCACAGCCTGCATCAAGGTCATATCCACCATGGAACACTCGTCCAGGACGAGCGCGTCACAGCGGAGGTGGTCGCTTTCATTCTTTCGGAAGACCGTGCTGTCCGTCTCCGGGGAAAAACTGGCCTCCAAGAGCCGGTGGATGGTGGAGGCGTCCCGGCCGGTCAGGTCGCCGAGGCGCTTGGCCGCCTGCCCTGTGGGGGCCGCCAGCATGGTCTCCAGCCCCATGGCGTCGAACAGGGCCAGCACCGCCCGGACCGAGGTGGTCTTGCCGGTGCCGGGGCCGCCGGTGATGACCACCAGCTGCCGGGATACGGCGGCGTCCAGGGTCTTCCGCTGCAGCGGCGCGAAGCGGATGCCCTGCTCTGCCTCCAGCTTTTCGATGACCCGCTCAACGCTCACATGGGGGGCGTCATAGACCATCCCCGCCATTTCCCGCAGCCGCCGGGCCACATAGGTCTCCGCCTCATACAGGCGGGCGGGATAACAGGCGTAGGCGTTGGAGACCTGCTCGCAGACCACGTCGCCGGAGTCCAGCAGGATGTCCAGCCCCTCCCCGATCTGCTCCGGCTCCACGCCGATGAGCTGGGCAGTGGCGGTGGTGAGCTTGTCCACCGGCAGGAAGCAGTGGCCGTTGTCGGCGTTGTGGCGCAGCTCGTAGAGAAGGGCCGCGGCCACGCGCTCCGGCGCATCCGCATCCACCCCGTTGGCCAGGGCCAGGGCGTCCGCCTCCGCAAAAGAAGCGCCTACCTGGACACTGGAGAGGATATAGGGGTTCTCCTCCACCTTCTCCATGGCCTCGTCTCCATAACAGCGGTACAGCCGCAGAGCCAGCACCGGCGGCAGCCCGGCGCCGCCAAGAAATTCCATCAGGGTCCGCATGCCGGTCTGATGCCGGAAGGCCGCGCTCATCTCCTCCGCCTTCTTGAGGCTCACGCCCCGGAGGGTGGCCAGCTTTTCCGGATGATCCCGCAGCACGTTCAAGGCGTCATCCCCGAATTTTCCCACGATCAGCGCCGCTGTGGCCGGGCCGATGCCCTTGATGACCCGGCTGGATAAGTAGTCGAATATGGCCGCCGCGCCGGTGGGCATGGTCCGCTCCGTGTGAACGGCCTTGAACTGCTCTCCATGGGTGGCGTGGCGGGTCCAGCTGCCCCAGATGGTCATGCTCTCTCCCGGTGCGGCCATGGGGATGCAGCCCACCACGATGGCCTGGGAGCCATCATCCACGTCCAGGCGCAGGACCGTGTAGCCGTCGTCCTCGTCCAGGAATATGACGGAGGCCACCTGCCCCTCCAGTTTTTCCAGTTCCTGCTCCCCCATGCTCAGAAGAAGAGACGGATGACGCCGGAGGTGGCCAGGGAGATGAGGAGCCCCGCGATCATCACGCCCAGGATGATGGGCGGCAGCGCCCGCTTCATGCGCATGTTCAAAAGCGACGCGATGAGCGCGCCGGTCCACGCTCCGGTACCCGGCAGAGGCACCGCCACGAACAGCAGCAGGCCCCAGAACTGGGTCCTCTGCACGCGCTCCGCCTTCTTGCCCCCGCCCTTTTTCTCCAGCCAGGCCACGAATCGCCGGGCCCGCTCGGATTTGGTCCGCAGCCAGTCCATCAACGTCCGCACAAAGGCGATGATAAACGGCGTCGGCAGGATGTTGCCGGCCATGCTGATGACAGCCGCCTGCCACACGGGAAGCCCCATCCCTACGCCGACGGGAATGGCGCCTCTCAGCTCCACCACAGGGAGCATGGAGACGAGGAAGGTGGCCAATGCCTGGCCGGCGCCCATATCCGCGATGTATTGTGCTATATCCATAAAGCTCCTATCTGAAAAGGACTCTGCGCAAAAACTGTCCCGTATAGCTCCTCTTGTCCGCCGCGCACTGCTCCGGCGTACCGGCGAAGACCAGCTCTCCGCCCTCGTCGCCGCCCTCGGGACCCAAGTCGACGATGTAGTCGGCGCACTTGATGACATCCAGGTTGTGCTCGATGACCAGCACCGTGTTGCCCGCATCCGCCAGGCGCTGCAGGATGTCCAGCAGCCGGGCCACATCCGCCGTGTGCAGGCCCGTAGTGGGCTCATCCAGGATGTAGAAGGTACTGCCGGTGCTCCGGCGGGCCAGCTCTGTGGCCAGCTTCACCCGCTGGGCCTCTCCGCCGGAGAGCGTGGTGGAGGACTGGCCCAGCTTGATATAGCCCAGCCCCACGTCCCACAGCGTCTGGAGCTTGGCCCGGATGTGCTGCTGGTTCTGGAAGAAGCTCAGCGCCTCCTCCACCGTCATGTCCAGCACCTCGGCGATGTTCTTGCCTTTGTAGCGCACCTCCAGGGTCTCCCGGTTGTACCGGTTGCCATGGCAGACCTCGCAGGGCACATACACATCCGGCAAAAACAGCATCTCGATCTTGATGAGGCCGTCCCCGGAGCATGCCTCGCACCGGCCGCCCTTCACATTGAAGGAGAACCGACCGGACTTGAACCCACGGAGCTTGGCGTCCTGGGTGGAGGCAAACAGGTCCCGGATGTCGTTGAAAAGCCCCGTATAGGTGGCAGGATTGGACCGGGGCGTGCGCCCGATGGGGCTCTGGTCGATGTCGATGACCTTGTCCAGATATTCCAGCCCAAAAATGGCCTCGCACTTGCCCGGCCGGACCTTCCGGCGGTTCAGATCTGCCCCCAGCTTCTTCTCGATGACCTCATTGACCAGGGAGGATTTGCCGCTGCCGGACACGCCTGTGACACAGGTGAAAGCCCCCAGCGGGATGTCCACATCCAGATTTTTCAAATTATTTGCCGCCGCGCCACGGACAGACAGGAAGTGACCGTTCCCCTTCCGGCGCCTGGCGGGCACTTCGATGCGCTTGACGCCGCTGAGGTACTGGCCGGTGATGGATTCCGGGCAGGCCATGATGTCCTCCGGCCGGCCGGCACATACCACCCGGCCCCCGTGGACCCCTGCTCCGGGGCCGATGTCCACCACCCAGTCCGCCGCCCGGATGGTGTCCTCGTCATGTTCCACCACGATCAGGGTGTTGCCTGCGTCGGTGAGCTGGCGCAGGGTCTTCAGGAGCTTGGCATTGTCCCGTTGGTGAAGGCCGATGCTGGGCTCATCCAGCACATACAGCACCCCCATCAGGGCCGAGCCGATCTGGGTGGCCAGGCGGATGCGCTGGCTCTCGCCGCCGGAGAGCGTGGCCGCGCCCCGGCTCAGGGTCAGGTACCCCAGGCCCACGCTCACCAGAAAGCTCAGGCGCTGGCGTATCTCCTTGAGGATGCGGTCGGCGATGAGGGTCTCCTTTTCCGTGAGCTGGAGATTTTCCAGGAACGCCAGCTCCTGGGTGACGGGCAGGCGGCTGAACTGGGCGATGTTGAGCCCGCCCACGGTGACGGCCAGCACCTCCGGTTTCAACCGGTCGCCATGGCAGTCCGGGCAGTCATACTCCCCCATACAGTCCTCCAGGTCGGCCCGTGCCGAGGCGGACTGGGTCTCCTTATACCGGCGCTCCAGGTTGTTGACGATGCCCTCAAAATCCTTGGTCAGGGTGCCGTAGCCGGACCCTCGCTCATAGCGCAGCTCCAGGGGCTCCCCGTTGGTGCCGTAAAGGATGGCGTTGATGGCGGGCTCCGGCAGGGTCTTGATGGGGTCGTGCAGGTCGAAGTGGTACCGCCGGGCCAGGGCCTCGTAATACATCCGGCAGATGGAGTCTCCCCGGACGTTGGACCAGCCATAGGCCATGATGCCACCGTCCATGATGGAGAGGTTGGGATTGGGCATGATGAGGGCCGGGTCCACCCGGAGCATGGTCCCCAGGCCGCTGCAGGTGGGGCAGGCGCCATAGGGGGCGTTGAAGGAGAACAGCCGCGGGGTCATCTCCTCGATGGAGATGCCGCAGTCCTCACAGGCATAGTTTTGGGAGAAGGTCATCTGCTTATCCTGGCCGGTCAGGTCCACCTGGACCAGGCCGCCGGAAAGGCCCATGGCCGTCTCCGCCGAGTCGGTGAGCCGGCGGAGGATGTCCTTTTTCATCACCAGACGGTCGATGACGATCTCGATGTTGTGCTTTTTGTTTTTGTCCAGGGGGATGCTCTCGGTCAGGTCATAGACGTTCCCGTCCACCCGGGCCCGGACGTAGCCGGAGCGCTGGGCGTCCTCGAAGATCTTCCGGTGTTCCCCCTTCTTTCCCCGGATGACCGGGGCCAGGATCTGCAGCTTCGTCCCCTCGGGCAGCTCCATGATCTGGTCTACGATCTGGTCGATGGTCTGCTGGCGTATCTCCTTGCCGCACCGGGGACAGTGCGGGATGCCGATCTGGGCCCACAGCAGACGCAGATAGTCGTGTATCTCCGTGACGGTCCCCACCGTGGACCGGGGGTTCCGGGAGGTGGTCTTCTGGTCAATGGAGATGGCCGGGGAAAGCCCGCCGATGTAGTCCACATCCGGCTTGTCCATCTGGCCCAGAAACTGCCGGGCATAGCTGGACAGGCTCTCCACGTACCGCCGCTGGCCCTCGGCATAGATGGTGTCGAAGGCAAGGCTGGATTTCCCGCTGCCGGACAGGCCGGTGAACACCACCAGCCGGTCACGGGGCAGTTCGATGTCTATGTTTTTCAGGTTATTGGCTCGCGCCCCCTGGATGGTGATCTTTTCGGGCATTGCTTATGTTTCCTCGCTCCACTCGCTCAAATGGCTCAACAATTTATTATACACTGAAACAGGCGTGAATTACAATCCAAAACTGCAAATTTAACCGTCTGTTAAAAAAGACGAACGCGCCGGCTCCGGCCGAGGCTCCAGCTGTTCCAGGACCTCGCCGGTGAGGGCCAGAAAGTCCGGCCACCTCTTCGTCTTGGCCAGGGGCTTTTGGTATGCCTCCCCATCCTGGAAGCTCTCCAGCATCAGCGTCCAGATGGCCTTCATCCGGTGGATGGCGCTGCCCGGACCGCCGAAGGCGGCGCAGTATGCCTCGCAAAGCTGCTCATGAAACCGGCGCAGCGCAGCCCGGTCCGCCCCGAAGCCCCTCGCCCGGCTGACCAGCGCCGGGTCCGACACCAGCCCGCGTCCGATCATGATGGCCGCGAGGCCGGGAAAACGGGCCTCGATGGCCCGGATGTCCGCCGCGGAGCGCACATCACCGTTGTAGCAGACCGGCGCGCGGCTGGCCGAGAGAGCGTCCGCAAAGACGTCCAGATGGACCGTGCCGCCGTACATCTCCCTCTTCGTCCGGGGGTGGATGATGAGCTGGGAGATGGGATAGTCGTTGTATATCGCGAGGATGGCCCCAAATTCCTCCGGGTCCCCCAGGCCAAGCCTGGTCTTGATGGACACCCGGACTGGCGCGGCTTCAAAAATGCCGTCCAGCAGCCGCCGGAGACCGTCCCGGTCTCCCAGCAGGCCTGCCCCCTTCCCCTTGGCTGTCACCGTGCCGGAGGGGCAGCCCACGTTCAGGTCCACTTCCTCATATCCCATATCCGCCAGAGCGCCTGCCGCCCAAAGAAAGTCCCCGGGGCTCTTCGTCAGGAGCTGGGGCACCAGCGCCACGCCGGCGTTGTTCTCCGGCAGCACCTGTCTCAGCTCCCGGGGCGGGAAGATGTGGTTTTGGGTCGGGCTCAGAAAGGGCGTGAAGTACCGGTCCACACCCGGGAAAAACCGCCGGTGCAGCCGGCGGTAAATGTGATCTGTGATGCCCTCCAGAGGCGCGAAAATCAGTTCCATGGGCCGTATTGTAGCATATCTCCCGGGAAGTCGCAAGGGCTTGTAAACATCGCCGGCGTATGGTACTATCTTGTCAGTTTCCGAGAGGAGCCGAGGCGTTATGATACGAGAGATACATTCGGAAAAGGACATGGAGCGGCTGGTGCTGGAATGGGGCTTTCTCCCCTTTTTCAAAAACGACATCCCCGGCTTCTCCATCGAGGAGCACACGCCCCGGAGCTGTGGTACGACAGCGAGAGCGGCGATTGGGCCCCCTGGGACTGGAAGGGCCCGGTGGCCCGGACCGGGACCAGCATATATGGCAAGCTCTTCTGGAAGAAAGCGGGGTTCGTGAGCATGGAGTGGTTCCCGGACTTTGCCAACTACCGCCGGGACGGCTATGACTTCGATGCCCGGTTCGACGACGGCCTGGCCTCCTACAAGGACAAGGAGCTCTATGACGCCATCCAGCGCCGCGGCTCCCTGCAGACCGGTCAGCTCAAAAAGCTCTGCGGCTACGGGGGCAAGGACGGCAAAAAGGGCTATGAGACCTGCATCACCCGCCTGCAGATGCAGACCTACATCAGCGTGGCGGATTTCGACTATGCCACCGATAAGCACGGCATCCCCTACGGCTGGGGCATCGCCCGGTATGCCACGCCGGAGAGCCGCCTGGGCTATGAAGCGGTCACCGCCGCCTATGCCCGGTCTCCGGAGGCGTCCCTCCGCCGGATGCTGGCGTATCTTCAAAAGCGCCTGCCCCGCGCCAGCGAAAAGCAGCTTCTGAAATTCCTGTCCCTGTGACAAAAGATCCCCCGCCCCGCGGCATGTGCGGGACGGGGGATCTGACATGTTTGTCTCACGATACCGCCGGGACCAGAGCCTCCGAAGGGGCCGGCAGACCGTCGGCGGACGGGAAAACAAGCTCCGCCTTAAAAAGGTCGCCGTCCAGGGTGAGGCACAGCTGGCCGCCCATGAGCTCCGTAAGGCTCCGGGCGATGGAGAGGCCAAGGCCGCTGCCCTCCGTGCTCCGGGAGCTGTCCCCCCGGACGAAGCGCTCCATCAGCTCCTCCGCCGGGATGTCCAGGGGCGCGCGGGAGGTGTTTTTCAGGGCGATGACCGTCTTTCCATCTGCCTCCGTCAGGTCGAAATAGGCCCTGGTGCCCGGCTGGGCATACTTGATGATATTGGTGATAAAGTTGTCCAGCACCCGTCCCAGGAGCCGTCCGTCCGCCAGGATGACCGTCTCCTGTTCCGGCGTATGGACCACGGGGGTGATATCGGCCTCTGCCAGGCGCTCGGCATACTCCCCCACCGCCTGTTCCAGCAGCTCCCGCACATCCAACAGCTCCGCGTGCACCGGCATGACGCCGCTGGCGGCCTTGGATGCCTCTATCACGTCCTCCGTCAGCTTCTTCAGCTTGGCGCTGTGCTTGTCCAGGATGTCCAGGTATTCCTGCCGGACCTCCGGCGTCAGGTCTCCTTGCTTGAGAAGCTCCACATAGTTGATGATGGAGGTCAGGGGCGTTTTCAGATCGTGGCTCACGTTGGTAATGAGCTCGGTCTTCATCCGCTCGCTGCGAAGGCGCTCCTCCACCGCCCGGGCCATGCCGTCGCCGATGCTGTTCAGGTCCCGGCCCAGCTTTCGCCAGATGAAGTGCAGCTTCCGCTCATTCACTTTATAGGAGAGGTCCCCCGAGGCCAGGGCCTCAGAGGCGCTCCGGATGCGCTCCTGTTCCCGGTTCCAGCGGATGAACAGGAGAAAAGCGAGCACATCGAACCCAAGCAGGCAGAGGAAGATGCGCCCCATATCGTAACCAAATATGCTGTATGTGACATATAAGCCGCGCAGGCCGTAGTATGAGATGAGAAAGCTGAGAAGGAAAAATACATGCACACCGAAGACGATGACCGCCAGGGTCACGGGCTTCAGCTTTTCCACCGCCCGGTGCAGAAGCAGCCGCTTCGTAAATTCTCCCGCCGCCAGCTGATTGGACAGGATGAGGATCAAAAGCCCCCAGTACAGGCAGGAGAATACGGTGCGGAACATGCTCTCATACAGTCCCAGCTGCTCCAGAATGGCCTGTATATTGAAGCCCAGGGAGATGTATAAAAACGAGCTGGCCAGCACCGTCACAACGTAAAGGCCCACCACGGCCCCGTCGAAGGGCAGCCTTCCCAGCACGGTGACGGTCCCCTTCTTCCCCAGCCGGACGGCGCCGGCGGCGTCAACGGCAAGGACTCCTGCGGCCAGCAGGATCAGGACGATGCCCAGCGGCAGGAACATCCTCCGCAGGGGAAACAGCTCTTCAAAGACGTAATACTCCCGGTAGCAGCCCCCGTAGGGCTGGACCGGCAGATTCACATATCCGGACAGACAGTAGGTCTGTTCCTCTTCTTCCGTCTCCAGGTCGGTCACGAAATGGGAAGCCTCCGTGGTCGTGTCCGCATAGGTCCTGCCGGTATCCTTCCTCTCAATGACATAGGAAAACGCGTCGCCGGCATATCTTCCCAGAGTCTCGTCTTTCGGGTCGCCCAGCCATAACAGGTTCTTGGCCACATAGGCCAGCGCATCCGAGACATAGCTGTACGCCATTCTGGTGTCCGCAAAGGTGAAGCCCTCCCCGAACCAGCCGTCCTCCAGCATGGCTCTGTAGAGATACACGCTCATGATCCCCCCGGCGGAGAAAAGGAAAAACAGGGCCAGCGCCAACAGCCTGACCCACAGCTTTTCCACCAAGGCTTTCAACCTGGCCTCACCCCTCGATCTTGTAACCTTTGCCCCAGACGACCTTCAAGTACCGCGGTTCCGCCGGGTCGATCTCCAGCTTCTCCCGCAGATGACGGATATGTACGGCCACGGTGCCCTCCGCGCCCACGGGCTTGTCCTTCCACACCAGGCGGTATATCTCCCGGCTGGAAAACACCTTGCCGGGATTTTCCATGAACAGCTTCAGGATGTCGTACTCCTTGGGCGTGATGGTGACCTCCTCCCCGGACACATAGACGTTTTTCGTGTCCTCGTCCAGGGCGATGTCGCCGATCAGCAGGCTGCTCGGCCGTTCCAGGCCGTCTGCTCTGACAGAGCGGCGGAGGATGGCCCGCACCCGGGCCAGGACTTCCTTGGTGTTGAAGGGCTTCGTCACATAGTCGTCGGCCCCCAGTTCCAGGCCCATGATTTTGTCCTCGTCCTCGCTTTTGGCGGTGAGCAGGATCACCGGGACGGTGCTCTCCCGGCGAAGAACAGCCAGTACCGTCACCCCGTCCATGTCTGGCATCATGATATCCAAAAGGATCAGGTGTACATCTTCCCGCCCCACTATGTCCAGTGCTTCCTGCCCGTCGGCGGCCTCCAGGACCCGATAACCGGCCCCGGTGAGATGGATGCGCAGCGCCCGGCGGATGTCCGGATCGTCGTCGCAAATGAGAACATTGTACATACGATCCCTCCTCTCTCTGTTTCCATAGTAACACAAGTTACAAAAAGATGAAAGGGATAGTTTCTTAATTTTTTCTTAAGATTACAAAAAATGACGCCCCGGATACAAAATCCGGGGCGTCTGTGGTGGTATTCTGTTACTTATCCGGGATCACCGGTTCCCGCATCAGGAAGGCGCGCAGGGAGTTGAGCACAGCCAGAAGGGCCACGCCCACGTCCGCGAACACGGCCAGCCACAGCGGACAGGTGCCGAACATATCCAATACCAGAATGATGATCTTGAACGACAGGGCGAACAGGATGTTCTGCCAGACGATGGACCGGGTATGCCGGGCCGCGCTCATGGCCGTCACCACCTTGGACGGGGCCGCGCCCATGATGACCACGTCCGCCGCCTGGATGGCGGCGTCAGACTTGGCCCCGTGGAGGGACACGCCTACGTCTGCCTGTCGGATGCAGTCGCCGCTGGTCTCCGCGTCACCCACGAACATGAGGGTGCCCCGGCGGAGCTGACGGTTTTGTATCTCCTTTACCACGGCCACCTTCTCAGAGGCCGGGAGGTCGGGATAAAACTCGTCGATGCCCACCTGCCGGGCGAACTTCTCCGCGGCGGCGGCGCTGTCGTCGGTGAGCATGGCCACTTCCTTGTTCCGGTCCCAGGAGAGGACCGTCACCGTGCCGGGCACATCGGGCTTGGCCACGCTGCCGAAGGCCACCCGGCCGGCGTACTGGCCGTCGATGGCGAGGTAGACGCACTCCTCCTCCGAGACATCCAGGCCGGGGTCCACGCTGTGCGCCTTGAGGAAGTCCAGGGAGCCCAGAACGATCTGGACCCCGTCCACCTCCACCGTGATGCCGAAGGTGTCCTCTTCCTGGTGAAAGCTCTGGATGAGCTCGATGTAGATGACGCCCTTATAGGCGGCCTTGATAGCCTCGGCATACGGGCTGTCGGAGTAAGCGCAGGCATGGGCAGCGATGCGCAGGAACACATCCGCGTCCATTCTCTCGCTCTTGATGGAGACCACCCGCAGCCCTGTCCCCTCCAGGGCGCCGGTCTTGTCAAAGACCACCGCCCGGACACGGGAGACGTCGTCCATGGCACAGGTATTCTTGAAGAGGATGCCCTGCCTGGTGGCGCCGCCGATGCCCGCAAAGTAGCTCAGGGGGACGGAGATGACGATGGCGCAGGGGCAGGCAATGACCATCAGCACCAAGGCCCGGTATATGCCCTCCCTCACGGTGATGTGCAACACCAGCGGGGACACCGCGGCGATGACCACCGCGATGCCCAGTACCACCGGCGTGTAGATGCGTGCAAAATGGGTGATAAATTCTTCCGTCCGGCCTTTTGGCCCCCTATCGGAGCGCACGTCTGCCAGGACGGCGCTGGCCTCCGGGGAGCGGTTTTCCATCAGCCCTTCGATGTTCTGCCGCACCTTTGCCACGGCGCAGCCCTGAAACAGCTCGCCCAGCTGGTAGAGGATCATGACACTGGCGCCCTCGCCGGCCTCACGGATGATGACGGAGGCGATGGCGACCACGCTCATGAGCAGGCTCTCATCGAACAGGCGTTTGTGAAAGATGTTAGCCACCGCGCGGATGAACACGTCATATCCGGCGCACAGGATCGCCAGGATGAACAGCACCAGGCTCAGCCACGGCAGCAGCTCCTCGGCCACCAGCCCGCCCACGAACAGCACCGCCGACGCAATGAGCCGCCAGACCATCACCGTATCGAAGCCGTGATGCTCGTGGTGATGCTCCTCCATGCAGCTGTCGCAGGTGCAGTCGTGGCCGTGACCGGCGACGGCTTCTTTTATCTCCCGAATAAAACCCATGCAGGATCAGGCCTTGCCGGCGCAGCCCAGCACGTCCACCAGCTTATGGCGCACCAGTTCCTTGATGTTGGCGCGGGCGGGCTTCAGGTACTCACGGGGGTCGAACTTGTCGGGATGCTCGTCGAAGAACTGACGGATGGTGCCGGTCATGGCCAGACGCAGGTCGGAGTCAATGTTAATCTTGCACACGGAGAGGCTGGCGGCCTTGCGCAGCTGCTCCTCGGGGATGCCGACGGCGTCGGGCATCTTGCCGCCGTGGGAGTTGATCATCTTCACATACTCCTGGGGCACGGAAGAAGAGCCGTGCAGCACGATGGGGAAGCCGGGCAGACGGCGGGAGACCTCTTCCAGCACGTCGAAGCGCAGAGGAGGCGGCACCAGGATGCCCTTCTCGTTGCGGGTGCACTGGGCAGCGGTGAACTTATAGGCGCCGTGGCTGGTGCCGATGGCGATGGCCAGGCTGTCGCATCCGGTCTTGGTGACGAACTCCTCCACCTCTTCAGGGTGCGTGTAGGAGGAATCCTCGGCGGAGACCTTCACCTCATCCTCTACGCCGGCCAGGGTGCCCAGCTCCGCCTCCACGACCACGCCGTGGTCATGGGCATACTCCACCACCTTGCGGGTGATCTCGATATTCTCGGCGAAGGGCTTGGAGGAGGCGTCGATCATGACGGAGGTGAAGCCGCCGTCGATGCAGCTCTTACAGGTCTCAAAGTCGGGGCCATGGTCCAGATGCAGCACCACAGGGATGTCCGGGCACTCGGCAACGGCGGCCTCTACCAGCTTCACCAGATAGGTGTGGTTGGCATAGGCGCGGGCGCCCTTGGACACCTGCAGGATGACGGGAGCGTGCTCTTCCCGGCAGGCCTCGGTGATGCCCTGGACGATCTCCATGTTGTTGACGTTGAAGGCGCCGATGGCGTAGCCGCCGTCATAGGCCTTCTTGAACATTTCGGTGGAAGTTACGAGAGGCATAGTTAGATTGCTCCTTTACAATATTTTTCGATGGTCTTTATTTTACCGCACATTCGTGCTATAATCAACAAAAACATGAAAAACATTTTATTTTGGAGGATATACAATCATGGCAGAAAAACTTGTTGGCGCCTGCATCATCGGCCAGTCCGGCGGTCCCACGTCCGTCATCAACGCCAGTGCCTACGGAGCCATCAGCGCGGCTTTGGCCGCGGAGGAGATCACCCAGGTCCTGGGCGCCGATCACGGCATCACCGGCGTGCTGAGCGACAAGCTCTACGACATGGGGCAGGAAGATCCCCAGGAGCTGGCCTATCTGAAGAACACCCCCGCCTCCGAGCTGGGCTCCTGCCGCTATAAGCTGGCCGAGCCCGAGACGGATGACACCGACTATAAGCGCATCCTGGAGGTCTTCCAGAAGCACAATGTCCGTTACTTCTTCTACAACGGCGGCAACGACTCCATGGACACCTGCGACAAGATCAGCCGCTTTATGGCCAAGTCCGGCTGGGAGTGCCGGGTCATGGGCATCCCCAAGACCATCGACAACGACCTCTGGGGCACCGACCACTGCCCCGGCTTCGCCTCCGCGGCCAAGTATATCGCCACCAGCGCCATGGAGGTGTCCAAGGACGGACGCGTCTATCCCACCGGTCAGGTGACCATCATGGAGATCATGGGCCGCCACGCCGGATGGCTGGCCGCCTCCGCCGCGCTGGCCACCCACTTTGGCGCCGGTCCCGACCTGGTGTACCTGCCCGAGGTGGACTTCGACCAGGAGGCGTTCCTGAACGATGTGGAGCGCATCTATAAACAGAAGCGCACCTGCCTGGTAGCCGTGTCCGAGGGTCTGCACTATGCTGACGGCACCTTCGTGTCCGAGGCCAAGACCAGCGCCACCGACGGCTTTGGCCACGCCCAGCTGGGCGGTCTGGCCTCCCGTCTGGCCGAGATGGTCAAAGAGCGCACCGGCGCCAAGGTCCGTCCCATCGAGCTGAGCCTGCTGCAGCGCTGCGGCGCGCACCTGGCCTCCGCCACCGACCTGGAGGAAGCCGAGATGGCCGGCCGCAAGGCGGTGGAGGCCGCCGTCGCCGGCGAGACCGGTAAGATGGTCGCCTTTGAGCGCAGCTACGACAAGATCGGGCAGTATGTCTGCAACTATGTCCTCCTGCCCCTGACCTCCGTGGCCAACGCGGAGAAGAAGGTCCCCATGGAGTGGATCACCCCGGAGCACAACTTCGTCACCGACGATTTCATCGACTACCTGCTGCCCCTCATCCAGGGCGAGCCGGAGCGTCCCACGGAGAACTCCATGCCCCGCTATGCCAAGCTCAAGAAGGTCCTGGCGTAAAGCGCTTCCCTGTCTCGTCCTCTGCGTCGGGCTTCTGGCCGGATGCTCATGGAGAGATGGTATGGAGACCCTTCGATGGGCGCTTGAGGACACATCAGATCATGCCGCTGCTGTTCCGGGGACTCCTTCCCCGGAGCCGGCAGCGGCTGTTTCTGCGGCTCCCCGTCCTGCTGCTGTGCCTTCGTCACAAGCGGAAAATGGACATCGCGCAAATGATCCTCGGATCATTTGCTGTCAAACGTGTCGTTTGGCGGCAAAAACCTTCGTTTTCGCCTTGCGATAATCATTATACCCTTGGCATGACCGCCCGCGATAACAACACGCTCCCCCTTTGCATAGTATGACATGCAAAGGGGGAAATTTTTTTGCAGAACAACGATACCTGTACCTATAAAGAAGGGCCTCTGCCCTCCTGCGCGCCGCTGGCTGTGCCCATGCTGGCCGCCCAGCAGAGCAGCGCGCCGGCCTATGACAGCGCGGACGCCCTGGCCAAGGGCACGCTGTTCCCCGGCCTGGACCTGCCCTTCATGGATTATATCGCCAATGGCCCGGTAGAGAACACGCCGCTGGCGGAACTGATGGCCTTGGATTTCGTCTGCCAGGAGCTGGCGCTGTATCTGGACACCCACCCCGGCGACAAGGAGGCCTTCAAGACCTGGAAGAGCTTCAGCGCTCTGGCAAAAGAGGGCCGCAAGCGCTATGTAGAGATGTGCGGGCCTGTGACCCGCGCGGACACGGCTATGTTCGACTCCTGGGTCTGGCCCGAGGACCCCTGGCCCTGGAATGCGGGCGGAAAGGGTGGTAAAAAGTAATGTTCGTATATGAAAAAAAGCTCCAATATCCCGTCCGCATCAAAACTCCAAATCCCGCCATGGCCAAGTATATCATCAGCCAGTACGGCGGGCCGGACGGCGAGCTGTCCGCCTCCCTGCGGTACCTGAGCCAGCGGTATTCCATGCCCTATGAGCAGGTCAAGGCCGTCCTGACCGACATCGGCGTGGAGGAACTGGCCCACCTGGAGATCGTGGGTACCGTCATCCATCAGCTGACCCGGAACATGTCCGTGGACCAGGTGGAAAAGGCCGGCTTCCAGGACTACTTCGTGGACCACACCGCCGGCATCTACGCCCAGGCGGCCGGCGGCTGGCCCTACAGCGCCGCCACCTTCCAGGTGAAGGGCGACGTGATCGCCGACCTGGCCGAGGACATGGGCGCGGAGCAAAAGGCTCGGGTGACCTATGACAACATCCTGCGCATGGCGGACGATCCGGATGTGATCGACGTGATGCGGTTCCTGCGGGAGCGGGAAGTGGTCCATTTCCAGCGGTTCGGCGAGGCCATGGGCATCGCCACGGCTAAGATGGACCAGCGCAACGTGTACGCCGTCAATCCGGCGTTCGACAAGAAGAAGTAAGTCATTTCCATGCAAAACCGGCTGGGTCTCCCCAGCCGGTCGTTATTATCCTTCAGTCCTTGATAAGTTCGGCGAACTCGTCCTCCGTGATGACGGGGATGCCCAGCGCCTCCGCTTTGGTGAGCTTGGAACCGGGATTGGCCCCGACCAGCACATAGGAGGTCTTTTTGGAAACCGAGCCGGAGGTCTTGCCGCCGAAGCGTTCAATGATCTCCTCCGCCTCGGACCGGGTGTACTTCTCCAGGGCGCCGGTCAGCACGAACGTCTTTCCCGCGAAGCGGGTATCCGCGATCTCCTCGGTGCTCTCAAAGGAGACGCCCGCCTCCCGCAGCAGCTGTATCTGGTGCCGGCTCTGTTCACTGGCGAACCATTCCGTCAGGTACCGGGCCGTGATGGGCCCCACGTCGTCGATGACCGTGAGCTCCTCCTCTGTGGCCGCCATGAGCTCGTCCAGCGTGGCAAAATGCCGGGCCAGGACCTTGGCCGCCTTGGCTCCCACCTGCCGGATGCCGAAGGCGCACAGCAGCCGCCCCAGGCCGCGGGTCTTGCTGTCGGCGATGTTGGCAAGGAGATTCTCCGCGGACTTCTTCCCCATCCGCTCCACCGCCGCCACGGACTGGGGCTCCAGATAATACAGCTCCGCCGGGGTGTGGATGAGCTCCGCCTTATCCAGGGCCTCCACCACCGCCGGGCCCAGACCGTCGATGTCCATGGCGTCCTTGGAGGCAAAGTGGACGATGTTCCGCAGCCGCTGGGCCGGGCACTCCGCGCCGGTGCAGCGGATGGCGGCCCCGTCCTCGTCCCGGACCACCGGCGCGCCGCAGGCAGGACAGACAGTGGGAAAGCGAAATACCCCCTCGCTGTCTTTTTTGACCACCTCCAGCACCTCGGGGATGATCTCCCCTGCCTTCTGCACCAGCACCGTGTCCCCCACGTTCACACCCAGGTTTTCGATGAAGTCCTGGTTGTGAAGGGTGGCGTTGGTGACGGTGGTCCCGGCCAGACGGATGGACTCGATGACCGCCTTTGGCGTCAGCACGCCGGTCCGGCCCACCTGGATGAGGATGTCCACCACCCGGCTGGGCTTCTTCTCCGGCGGGTACTTATAGGCCACCGCCCAGCGGGGATATTTGGCGGTGCTGCCCAGGGCCTCCCGCTGGGACAGGCCGTTGAGTTTCACCACCGCCCCGTCGATGTCGAAGGGATAGTTCTCACGGCCCTCGCCGATGGCCGTGATGGCGTCCGCACACGCCTGAGGCGTTTTGCACAGGGTGTGGGCCACCACGGGAAAGCCCATGGCTGCCATGGCCTCCAGGGTCTCGTAATGGGTCTGGTAGGTCACGCCCTCGGCCAGCTGGATGTTGAAGCAGATGATGTCCAGCATCCGCTGGGCACATATGGCCGGGTCCTGCTGGCGGAGAGACCCCGCGGCGGCGTTCCGGGGGTTGGCAAGCAGGGGCAGTCCCTCCACCTCCCGCTGGGCGTTGATGGTGTTGAACGTGTCATGGGACATATAGACCTCGCCGCGGACGATGATGCGGCTGGGGGCGTTTTTCAGCTTTTTCGGCAGGCTCCGGATGGTCCGGAGGTTCTCCGTCACGTCCTCCCCCACCGCGCCGTTTCCCCGGGTCGCGCCCTGGTAGAGCACGCCGTTCCGGTACTCCACCGCCACGGACAGGCCGTCGATCTTGGGCTCGGTCACATACTCGTGCTCCTCCGGCACAGAGGCGTCCATCTTCTCTACGAAAGCGGTCACCTCCTCGAAGGAGAACACGTCCTGCAGACTCTCCAGCGGCACCGGATGCTCCACAGGCGAGAACGCCTCGCTCACATGACCGCCCACATGCTGGGTGGGCGAGTCGGGCCGTATCCACGCCGGATGCTCCGCCTCTATGCGCTTGAGCTCGTTGTTCATCCGGTCGTATTCAAAATCCGACACCAGGGGCGCGTCGTTGTCGTAATAGGCCACAGACAGGGCCAGGAGCTTTTCTACCAGTTCGTTGTACGCCTCGATCGTGTATTCCATGGTTCATCTCTCCAAGTTCATATAGCTGCTGGGCACCTGGCCCACGATGACAGTCTCCGATACCAGGATCTCTGTCTGCACCGACGTGTCCATGGTCTGCCATGGCAGCATGCATGACAGCTGGATGTCTAGGTCCAGGAAGAGCTGGTGGCGGGTCTGGTTGATGCCCGCGCTGGTGATCTCACTGCGAAAGCTCGCCGTGCTGGAGGTGAGCACCGTCACATGCACCGTGAGAGAGGGCCCCCGGTTCATGAGAAGCGCGCTGCCGAACAGGTTGGCCAGGGGGATTTCCACGGCTGCCGTTCCCTGCTCTGTGGCAGCCACGGCCCGGGACAGCACCTCAGCCGACAGGGTGTTGATGGCCGTCACATCGGCGCTGACCGCCGACACGCCGCCGCTGCCGTCGTGCTCCAGCACCACCAGGCTGTCCGCCCCGAACCGGCTGTCCGCCATCACATCCTTGACGATCTGGTTGACCTGCACCACCACCTGGTCTCTGGCGGCGGATATGGCATAATCCGTGATCATACGGCGCAGCGCCGACCCCAGAAAAACGGTGATGAGCACGGCTGCTGCCGCCAGCAGCGCGCACAGCGTCAGCCTGGCAGAGCGCCGGGCATCCGGGTCCAGTCCTGCCCGCCTTGGCCACCGTCTTGCCGGCATACCACCACCCCCTTACGGGGAACATATGCCGGAAAGCCAGCCCGTATGACGTTATTCTGCCATATTCTCCAAAAAGAGCCTGGCCAGCTTATACTGGTCCTCGCACTCGCTGATCTTGGCCACGCTGGCCGGGGAATGGATGTTCCGCACCGGTACGGACAGAGCTGCGGTCTGCACGCCGATCCCGCTGCGCTGGATGGAGGAGCCATCCGTGCCGCCGGCAATGGCGGTCTTCGTCTGCCAGGGGATGCCGTTGTCCCCGGCCAGCCGGCCCAGAAGCCGGCACAGTTCCCGGTCATAGATGGTCTGCCGGTCCATGAATGGGATCGCGATGCCCTGTCCCAGGGCGCAGACCCTCTCGGCTCCCTCCCGGCCCGGCAGGTCGGCTGCGGTGGTGGTCTCCAGCACCAGGGCCACATCCGGTTCGATGTTCTCCGCCGCGATGGCAGAGCCCCGGCAGCCCACCTCCTCCTGGACCGTGAAGGCAAACCAGCAGTCACAGGGCAGTTCGCCCTCCAAGAGCTCCAGCATCGCCGCGCAGCCCACCCGGTCGTCGATGGCCTTGGCCTTCACATAGCCGTCTCCAAAGCGGACCACTGTGTCGTCAAAGGCAGCCAGGTCGCCGATGGCGACCGCCTCTTCCGCTTCCTCCCGGCTCCCTGCGCCGATGTCGATATACATCTCCCGCATGGCCGGCACGGTCTTTCTTTGTTCCTGGGTGGTCAGGTGGACGGCCTTGCAGCCCACCACCCCCAGCACCCGCTGCGGTCCCACATGCACCCGCTTGCCCAGCAGAACCCGCCGGTCGATGCCGCCGGCCTGGTCGAACCGCAGATATCCCTCGGCGGTGATGTCGGTGACGATGAGCCCCACCTCATCCATGTGAGCGCAGAGCAGGACCCGCCGTTCCGGGGCCTTCGCGCCCCGTTTGAAGACCATCAGGTTCCCCATGGGGTCGGTGCGTATCTCGTCCGCGTATGGCATGACCCGTTCCAGGATATAGTCCCGGACCTCATCCTCGCCGCCGGAGACGCCGTCCAGACAGCACAGGGTCTCCATTGTGTCCAGCATCATCGTCACACCTCCATACGCTCTACATAGGCCGCGAGCAGTTCCACACAGGCAGCCATATCTTCCGTGTCCACGACCTCCACCGGCGTATGCATGTATTTCAGCGGCAGAGATATGAGCGCCGTCGCAACGCCGGTGCGGGAGATCTGGATCGCCTCGGCGTTGGTACCGCTGTTGCCGCCGGGCTCCGCCTTCCGCTGGCAGGGGATGCCCAGCTCGTCCGCCAGGGCCAGCAGCTCCATGGCCATGGGCCGGTGGATGTTGGGGCCGATGCTGACAGCTGGACCTTTTCCACACTGGCAGACCACCCGCGGGGCGTCCGGCGTCCGTCCGTGGGTCACATCCACCACCAGCGCCGCGTGCGGGCGGATCCCCCAGGCCGCCACCTTGGCGCCCCGGTGCCCCACTTCCTCCTGGGTGCTCACCAGACAGCACACATCCACCTTGAGCCGGCGCAGGCACAGCTGCTCGAACGCCTTGATGATGACGGCTGCGCAGGCGCGGTCATCCAGAGCCTTGCCGCAAAGCTGTTCCCCGCCCAGCTCCTCGCAGGCGCTCACATACACCACCGGCGTGCCTGGCGGGACCAGTTTTTCCGCCTGTTCCTGCTCCAGGCCCACGTCAATGTAGAGCTTGTCCGCCGGGATGGTCTGTCCCTTCTCCTCCTCGGTGAGCAAATGGGGCGGCAGCGCGGCGATGACGCCGAACAGAGGCGGGTCCGCCAGCACCCGCACCTCCCGGGCCGGGAGCATCCGCTGGTCCACGCCCCCCAGACTGGCAAAGGACAGAAATCCGTTCTTTGCCCCGGTCACGACCAGACCGATCTCATCCATGTGGGCGTCCAGCAGCACCGTCTTCGCCCCGGGCACACCGCAGCGCTTGAAGGCCATCACATTGCCCATCACGTCGGTCCTCACCTCGTCGGCAAAGGGATGCAGATAGTTGGCAATGTACTCGCACACCGGCTGTTCAAAGCCGGATGGGCCGGCCAGGCCCGACAGCTGCCGGGCCAGTTCTACCAGTTGCATCGCGTATCACTCCATTTCCATCACGATCTTACGGAACAGCTCTCCCCGTTCCTCAAAATTCCGGAATCGGTCAAAGGAGGTGCTTGCCGGGCTCATGAGCACCGTGTCCCCCGGCCTGGCCGCCGCCGCGGCCGCTTTTACCGTCTCGGTGAAATCCTCCATAACAAATATCTCCGGTGCGCCGGGCTTATATTCCGGCGCGGCCTCCACGGCGGCTTTGATCTTTCCCGCCGTCAGACCGGTGAGATAGAGCTTCTTCACATGGCGGCACACGGCGGGGCCCAGCGCGTCGAAGGGCACGCCCTTGTCCTTGCCTCCCGCCATGAGGATGATCTTCTCCTGAAAACACGCCAGCCCCGCCAGCGTTCTGTCCGGACTGGAGGCAATGGAGTCGTTGATATACGTCACGCCGTCCTTCACCCGCACGGTCTCCAGCCGGTGGGCCACGCCGGGGAAGGTCCGGGCCGTCTCCGCCATGATCTCCGGGCTCACCATGCCCCACACAGCCGCGAAGGCGGTCATCATGTTCTCCACGTTGTGCATGCCGGGGACGCGGATATCCGCCGCGGGCATGATCTGGGTCTCTTCGCCGTTCACCAGGGCGCAAATCATCCCGTCCGGGCGCAGATACACCCCGGGCGAGACGGCTTCCCTTCTGCTGAACCACCAGACAAAGCTGTTGGCCTCCGCGGCGCAGGCGGCAGTGACGGCATTGTCCCGGTTCAGGACCAGCCGGGCATTCTGCCGCTGGTTTTTGAATATCTGTTTTTTCGCGTCGATATAATCCTGATAATCCCTGTGGATGTCCAGATGGTTGGGCGCCATGTTGGTGATGACCGCCACATCCGGCGAACAGTTCATGGAGTGGAGCTGGAAGGAGCTCAGCTCCAGCACGGCTGCGTCGCCGGGCTGGATCTTATCCACCTCCGCCAACAGCGGATGGCCGATGTTCCCCCCCAGCCAGACCGTCCTTCCCGCGGCCTCCAGGAGCCTGGCGATGACGGTGGTGGTGGTGGTCTTGCCGTCGGAGCCCGTCACAGCCAGGATGGGACAGGGGCAGAGCTGGAAAAACACTTCCATCTCGCTGGTCACCAGCGCCCCCCTCTCCGCCGCCCGGGCCAGCTCAGGCCGGAAGGGCAGGATGCTGGGGCTGCGGAAGATGACGTCTCCCTCCAGGCCCTCCAGGTAGTTCTCCCCCAGATGGAACTTAACGCCCTTTTCGCTGTAGGTCCTGTAAAAATCTCCCAGCGCATCGGGGCCGGACTTATCGTATACAGTGGTGTCGATCCCGGCTCCGGCCAGCAGCTCCACCAGGGGCCGGTTGGAAAGACCCGCTCCCAGTACGGCTGCCCGTTTTCCCCGGAGGGATGACAAATACTCTTTTAAAGTCAACATATGCACCTCGCGATCAAAGCCATTATAGTACAACATCTTGTGGCTGGCAAGAAACGAATCCCTACAAGAAGGTATAAAAAGAGACAGGAATCATTCCTGTCTCTTTGATAATTGAGTTTTCCTGTAAGCCGGATTCTGTTAAAAATGGCCATCTATCTAGGCGCCGCGTTGCCGCTGCGCTCCAGCCACCTCCCCGGGGAGACCGGGCCGGTCTGTGTTCCCCTCCACGGTGTTGCTCCGGATAGAGTTTACAGCAGCGCTCTGTCGCCAGGGCGCCGGGTGGTCTCTTACACCGCCTTTCCACCCTTACCGCGCAAAGAGCGCGGCGGTCTGTTTCTGTTGCACTCGTCCTGATGTCGCCATCGGCGGGCGTTACCCGTTATCCTTGCCCTATGGAGCCCGGACTTTCCTCACGCACAGCCTTTCGGCTCATGCCCGCGGCCATTCAGAAAACTCAGTTTTGACCTTCCTGGACGCTCAGTCCATATTCTCCCAGTTGTGCCAGACGTTCTGCACGTCGTCGTTGTCCTCGAACACGTCCAGCATCTTCTGCATGTTTTTCCGATCGCCTTCGGCGGTGAGGGTCACATAGGTCTGGGGGACCATCTCCTCCTGGGCGGAATCCAGCTTGTAGCCGTGAGCGGTCATATAGTCCGCCACCGCGGCCACGTCCTCCGGCTTGGTATAGAGGGTGAACACGCCCTCCTCGGTCTCCATATCGTCGGCCCCGGCCTCCATGGCGTCCATGAGCACGGTGTCCTCGTCCAGGTCCCCGTCCTCGTTGTCCACCACGATGACGCCCTTCCGGTCAAAGGACCAGCTCACGCAGTTGGTGGGGCCCATGTTGCCGTTATATTTGTCGAAGCAGTGACGCACCTCACTGGCGGTGCGGTTGCGGTTATCGGTCATGGCCTCCACGATGACGGCCACGCCGCTGGGGCCGTAGCCCTCGTAGGTGACAGACTCAAAGTTGGACGTATCGCCGCTGCCCAGAGCCTTGTCGATGGTGCGCTTGATGTTGTCGTTGGGCATGTTGGCGGCCTTGGCCTTGGCAATGACGGCGGCCAGACGCATATTGTTCTTCGGGTCGCCGCTGCCGCCCTCCTTCACCGCCACGATCATCTCACGGGCGATCTTGGTAAAGGCCTGGGCACGCTTGGCGTCGGCAGCGCCTTTTGTCTTCTGTATATTGTGCCATTTGGAATGTCCGGACATGGTAGTTATCCCCCTGTATCGTTACGTTACAGGTCATTGTAACACAATTTTCTTCCAATATCAACCTATCTGGCCTTGGGAATTAAAAGAAGTCCGGACTGCCGGTCCCCGTTGGCGGCGGCGATGGCCTCCACGGTAGAACGGTATTTCTTGGCAACGGCCCACATGTCCGCGCCCGGGTCCAGCCGCACCAGCCAGATGGACGGCGCCGCAGGCGCCGCGGCCCAGCCTTCCGCATCCTCCTCCATGCCCGCGACGGCGGCAATGGTCCGGCTCGTGACGGCCACGGCGTCCATCTGCAGCACGGCCCGGATGTCCAGCGCGCCGGCTGCTGCCCCGCAGTATACGTCCGCCGCGGTGACAGATACGTTCTGCAGGGCGGTCCCCTCGGGGAGGTCCGTGGTGAATTCCGCCGCGAGCCTGCACCGGGCTGTGGTACAGCCGCCGTCCTCCTGCTGCAGGACAGCCCGGATGTTCACGGTGGTCCTGACGGCTGCTTCCTCCACCGTGACGCCGCCCACGGCGGCAGAGACGCACAGCACCTCTCCTGCGCCGCCCATCAGCTCCGCGCTGCCCGTCACCGTCTGACGCATGGACAGCGGCTGGGCCGCGCTCACCAGGGTCATCTCCTCCGTCCGGCCCATGAGCAGGGTCCGGTTGCTGTAAAGGTCCGCGATGTAGCTGATCTGGCGGATCTGGCGGCATACCGCCTGGGCCACCAGATGCAGCTCTGCCTTCAGCTTTCCGTCCGCATCCTGCCGCTCCGGCAGGTCGATATACGCCCCGGTGAACATCAGCGTTATCCCCGCCGTCACGTCGGCGGCGTCGGTGCCCACCTCCATGATCTGGGAAAACTCCGTCTCATACCGGGCGGACCAGACCTTTCCCTCCTGGCCGCCCAGCAGCAGCGAGGTCCGGAGCCTGCCCCGGAACACCACCTTGCCGCTGACGTACTTGACATCCTCCAGGCTGGCGTCCACCCGCTGCATCACGATCCGATCCGGCCCGGTGCAGCCGGCGGGAAGCGGGTACTCGTCCGTCACCACAAAGGTCTTCTCCCGCACGTCTGCCACCGCCGCCATGGCGGCAGTCTTCGTCAGGATGTGGATGGAAGCGTTCTCCTCTTCCAGTCCCGACGCGATCTCCACGCATCGTTTCTGGTATACGGTGGCCTCACAGTCCACGTCCGCCCGGACAGACAGCTTCCGGGAGTTGACCATCCGGCCGTCGATGGCCCGGAGCCGCAGCCTGGCCACCGTCTGGCAGTCCTGGTCCGCGCCGGGAGCGTCCATGCGCACCTCGATGGGCATGACCAGGGATATGCTCTGTATGCCCCCGCCGCCCTCCGGCATATACATCACCGATACGCTCAGCGAGGCGGCAAGCGCCACCGCTCCCGCCTCGGTCTCCTTGCTTCGCAGCGTGATGACGCCGTCCGCGTCGATGACGGACGCCACGTCGGGCATGGCGTCCGGGACGATGCTCTCCGCCGTAAAATCCCGGCTCAGGCTCCCGGTCCACACCGGAGCCAGATGCTCGTACTGTTCCTTTTTCAGGGCTGTCTCCATGTTGCGCTCGCTCCTTGCATGATTTTCTACGCAAGGATATGCCTGCCCGGCCCCGGATATGACAGATTCAGCACCGCAGCAGCCAGACACCGCCGCAGACCAGCAGGAGCCCGCAGACCAGCCACCAGAACCACGCGGGCAGTATCAGCGCCAGCAAAATGACCGTTCCCACACATACCGCCGCCCAGCCGCAGGCGCTTCCCCGTTTCCGTCTTCGCATACAAACCGCCTCCCACCCATTCTATGGGCGGAAGGCGGCAAAGGTTCTATGGATTCTCTATCTCCCAGCGATTCAGCCTGGAGGACTCCTCGTATAGGCGCAGATAGGAGTTGTACCGGCTGGGATGGATGTGGCCCTGGCCGACTGCCTGACGCACCGCGCATCCCGGTTCGTTCCGGTGGGTACAGTCGTCGAAGCGGCATTGGTCCAGACAGGGCCTGAACTCCGGGAACAGGCCCGGCAGTTCCTCCGGCAGGATGGGCGCTTCCGTCTCATCGCCAAAGGAGGCGAAGCCGGGGGTGTCCGCGATCAGCGTTCCGCCGCCGATGTCGAACAGCTCTACATGGCGGGTGGTATGTCTGCCCCGGCCCAGCTTCTGGCTCACAGCGCCGGTGGGGATGGCAAGACCGGGAGCGAGGGCGTTGAGAAGGGAGCTCTTGCCTACGCCGGAATTTCCGGTAAAGCAGCATATCTTCCCTGCCAGCGCCTCCCGCAGTGCTGCCACGCCTGCACTGGTCACGGCGCTGACGGGAAACACATCATAGCCGGTGCCGGCATATATCTCCCGCAGGCCGTCAGCCGGGTCCAGGTCGCACTTATTGATCACGAGCATCACGCCGCAGCGGTTTTTCTCGCAGCGGACCGTGACCCGGTCCGCCAGATAGGGGTCCGTCACCGGCAGCGCGGCGGACAGCAGCATGACCAGACTGTCCACATTTGCCACAGCCGGCCGGCCAAAGGCGTTTTTCCGGGGCAGGATCTCGTCAACGGCGCCGGTCCCGTCCGGATTCAGGGCGATCCGGACCCGGTCGCCCACCAGAGGCGTGAGCCCGGCCCGGCGAAAACGGCCCCGGGCACGGCACTGGATGAGCGCGCTTTCCGTGCGTACGGAATAAAATCCGCTCAGTGCCCGCACGATGACACCTTCCTGGTCCAATCCGTTACTCCACGGGAGGCGGCGCTTCGCCCTCCGGCGGCGCTACCGCCGCTATGTCGGGCGTGGGCGTCACGGCGGCGGTCGGACCGCTGCCGATGGTCAGGTAGACCTGGGTGCCGCTGACCACCTGGGTACCCCCTGCGTAGTTCTGGGACAGGACCTTGCCGCTGTCCTCGACGGAGGAGCTGACATAGGTGATCTGTTCCTCGGTGCAGATCAGGCCCTCTCTCTGCAGAGACAGCAGCGCGGCGGCCTTTTCCTTCCCCACCAGATCCGGGACATTCGTATAGGTGACCCGGGGACCGGCGCTGACGAACAGCGTGATGGTGCTGCCGCTGACCACAGGCTCACCCGGGGCCGGGTCAGAGTTGATGACGTAGTTCTCCGTGATGGAGTCGGACGCCTGCAGGGAGATGATCACGTTCATCCCCATGGACTGAAGCTCCACCTGCGCCTCCGTGAAGGGTTTGTTGACCAAGTCTGCCGGCAGCCGCTCCAGCTGGATGCCGGAACTGACGGTCAGCGTCAGGTCAATGCCGTCGGACACCACCATCCGGCTGGCGCCAGCCTCCGGCTCCTGCTCCATGATGATGCCCATCCGATGGGTGGGATCTGCCTTGTAGACGATCTTGAGGTTGTAGATCTCCTCCAGCCCCGTGTCGGAGGAGATATCGTCGATGTTCTTCCCCACGAAGGCGGGCACCTCCACGCGCACAGCGTCGGAGAAGATATCAACGAGCCAATACTGCCATACGAACACGAAAAGCCCCAGCGCGAAGGCGGTCACCAGGAAAAAGCCCAGCAGCGTACTGATGCTGTTGGCCCGTGCCCGCCGTCGGGCGTACCCCTCCCGGGACAGCTCGCCCGCCTTGCTGATACGGGGCACGTTCTTCCGCACCACATGGACCTCGTCCCGGATGATGCGCACGGGCTCCCGCCCCGCGTGATCCTCCGGCATGTCCTCCGCATCGCTGTCCGCGACCGGCGCGGACGTCTGGCCCCGCTCGATGCTCCGGCGGAAATCCTCCAGATCGGAGAGCATCTCGTCCGCCGAGGGGTAGCGGTCATCGGGCACCGGCTCCATGGCCCGCAGGGTGATGCCCTCCAGCTCCAGGGGGATGTCGGGGTCCAGCTCACTGGGCGCGTCGGGAATGACGGAGTACTGCTGCACTGCCACCTGCTCCACCGTCTCCCCGTCAAAGGGCAGACGGCCTGTGAGCATCTCATACATGACCACGCCCAGGGAATAGATGTCGGAACGGGCGTCCACCGCCTCGCCCCGGGCCTGCTCCGGCGAGATATAGTGCACGCTCCCCAGCGCCTCATCGGCAGCCGCGTCCTCCGCGGACACGTTCTCCTCGATCTGGGCGATGCCGAAATCGGCGATCTTGACCGTGCCGTCCCGGGGAAGCATGATGTTCTGGGGCTTGATGTCCATGTGGATGATGCCCCGGCTGTGGGCATGACTCAGGGCCCTAGCCACCTGGGAGGAGAAATACAGCACCTCCTGCCAGGAGAGCGCGCCCTTCCGCTTCATATACTGCTTCAGGTTGATGCCGTCCACATACTCCATGACGATGTATTCCGTGTCGCCGGATACCACCACGTCATAGACCGCGCGGATATTGGGATGGCTCAGCATCCCCACCGCCTGATATTCCTTGCGGAATTGTTTGCGGCTCTCCGCATCCATGGCCACATCGTCCCGCAGGACCTTTACGGCCACATCCCGCTGCAGCTGCTCGTCAAACGCCTTGTACACCACGGCCATGCCGCCGATGCCAACGACAGATTCGATCTTATATCGGTCGTCCAGTGTTTTGCCGAGACGCCAGGTGACTTCATTTTCCATATCAGGCGCCTCCTTTCTTAGGATAGATCACGATGGCGGTCACATTGTCCCGCGCCTCATTTTCGATAGCCTCCCGGACCAGGGTCCGGCAGGCGGATTCCGCGTCGTCCTCCGCCAGGAGCACACGGTGCAGTTCCGCATCCTCCAGGGCTTTTGTGAGCCCGTCCGAGCAGAGCAGGAACCGGTCTCCCGCCCGGATGGGGACGGTAAAGGCGTCGCTCTTGACGAACCGCTCGCTGCCCACGGCGCGGGTGATATACTTTCGTCGGGGATGGTGCCGGCCCTGGGCCTGGGTGATCTCCCCCCGGTCGATCATCTCCTGGACCACCGAGTGGTCCTTGGTGATCTGAACGATGCCGTCCTTGGCGATGCGGTAAGCACGGCTGTCGCCCACATTGACGAAATAGGCCGTCTCACCCTGCCAGTACCCGGCCACCAGCGTCGTGCCCATGCCGCCGTACTCCTCCGCCTGGCCGGCCAGACGGTAGACCTTGCGGTTGGCTGCATCCGCGGCCTGGCAGAGGATGTCGGCGGAGTCCTCCCCGTCCGACGCCTCCAGGGCGGCCCGGGCAAAGGCAAAAAACCGTCCCGCCGCCAGATCGCTGGCCAAAAGGCCGTGGACCTCGCCGCCCATGCCGTCGCACACCACGGCCAGGACCCCGTCCCGGACGGTGCCCACGTTGAAGGAATCCTGATTCTCCGCCCGAAAACGGCCCTTGTCGCTCAGTCCAAAGAAATTCATGTCTCCCTCATCCGGCCCCGGCGAAGCTGGCCGCAGGCCGCGTCGATATCGCTGCCCATCCGGCGCCGGACCGTGACGGTCACGCCCCCGGCGGAAAGCGCCTCCGCGAATGTCCGGACCGTCTCCTCGTCGGACGGCTCCAGGCCCCGTTCCGGCACATGGTTGAGCCGGATCAGGTTCACATGGCTGCCGGTCCCTCTGAGCCGCTTTGCCAGGAGCTTTGCGTGCCAGGGCGTGTCGTTCACACCCCGGACCAGGGCATACTCAAAGGAGATGCGCCGGCCCGTCACACGGAAATACCGCTCGCAGGCGGCATACAACTCGTCCACCCCGTAGGCGGCGTTCACCGGCATGAGCCTGGACCGGGTCTCGTCATCCGGGGCGTGGAGCGATACGGACAAAGTCAATTGTAAATGAAGACCGGCCAGTTTGTCAATCGCTTCCACCAAACCACAGGTAGAAAGTGAGATATGGCGCATGCCGATGTTGGCCCCGTCCGGGTCGTTCACCAGGGCAAGAAAGCGCATCACATTGTCAAAATTGTCCAGCGGCTCGCCGATGCCCATGAGCACGATATTGGAGATCTCCGCGCCGGAGGTCAGACCCGTGCGCAGCACCTCGTCCAGCATCTCCGACGCCGTCAGGTCCCGGACTTTCCCGCCGATGGTGCTGGCGCAGAAGGCACAGCCCATCCGGCAGCCCACCTGGGAGGAGATGCACACGGAATTGCCGTGCTTATAGCGCATGAGCACTGTCTCCACGCTCTCCCCGTCCGGCAGGGCCCAGAGGTATTTCTCCGTGCCGTCCGCCTGGGATACCTGCCGGCGCAGCATGCGGAGGCTGGGGATGCAGTACAGCTCATCCAGCTTCTGCCGCAGGTCCTTGCCAAGGTCGCTCATCTCCGCAAAAGAGACGACGCCCCGGCCCAGCCAGCGAAACACCTGTCCCGCCCGGTAACCCGGCAGCCCCAGCTTCCTGAAGTCCGCCGCCAGCTCCGCCGGGAGCAGGGACTTTATATCCTTTTTGCTCGGTCCATCCGGCATATATAAAACCCGTCCGTTCCGTCTGTGTCCGGCCAGAATGTCCGTTCCGTGATCTTGGTAAATTGGGGGTGTGCCCGCAAAAATGCCTCCGTGACGGCCCCGTTCTCCTCCGGCCGCCAGGTGCAGGTGGAATAGACGAGCCGTCCGCCGGGCCGTACCGCCGTGGAGATGGCTTCCAGAAGCTCCGTTTGCAGGTCTGTAAGCCCTGTCAGTTCTTCCCGGGGCCGGTAGCGGATGTCCGGCTTTTTCCGGATGACGCCCAGACCGCTGCAGGGCACGTCCGCAAACACCGCGTCATAATCCCCGCCGTCGATGTCCCGGGCGTCGCCGGGCTCACAGCGGATGCAGGACAGGCCCATCCGGGCCGCGCCTGCTTCCACCAGGGCAAGCTTCTTGGCGATGATGTCCCGGGCCGTCACGGAGCCATCGTTTCCCATGGCGATGGCCGCCCCGAAGCTCTTGCCGCCGGGGGCCGCGCAGGCGTCCAGCAACTTCATGCCGGGGGCAAGCTCCGCCGCCTCCACCGCGGCATGGGCCGCCGGGTCCTGCACATAGAAAAGCCCCTTCTGAAAGGCCTCCGTGGCGGCAAGATCGCCGTCCCGGTCCAGGCTCAGTCCCGCGGCCGTCTGCCGCAGGGGCAGGAGTGCCGAGAGCTCCTCCGCTGTGGTCCGGCAGGTGTTCACCTGCACGAACACCGGAGGCTCAGCGTTGTCCGCCGCCAGCACCGCCTCCGCGCCGGCATAGCCCCGGAGCGCCATGAGCTCCTCCACCAGCCACTGGGGGTGGCTGTACCGGACGGAGAGATACGCCCCGGTCCCCTTCCCGGGGATGGCCGGGAGCGCATCCCGTTCCCGGTCGACACGGCGCAGCACCGCGTTCACCAGACCTGCTGCCCGGGCATAGCCCAGCTTCCGGCAGAGGCGCACGGACTGGTCCACCGCCGCGCTGGCCGGTATCCTGTCCATGAACAGCAGCTGGTAGACCCCCAGCCGCAGGATATCCCGGACCTTGGGTTCCAGCTTCCCCCGGGTGAAGCTGTCGATATAGAAATCACACAGCGCCATGTTTTGCAGCACGCCGTAAAACAGTCGGGAAGAAAGAGCCGTGTCCCGGCTGTCCAAGGCGCGCTTGGCGGCGATGCTCTCCATCACCTGCCGGCTCCAGGCGCTGTCCCGGCGGAAGCGCTCCAGCGCCTCCAGTGCCGCCAGTCTCGGCATGGCTCAGACCTCCATGGGGTGGCCCAGCAGGTATGCCCCTGCGGCCATCCGCCTGCCGCCCGCCGCCTGTAGCTCAGTGATGCGCACGCTCTCCCCATGGCCGCAGGCGACCTGGATGCCCGCCTTTCCGGCGGTGAGCAGCGTCCCCGGGGTCTTTTCCGTCTTCCCGGCGGCCTCGGCGGCAAACACCTTGAAGGAGGTCCCCCCAAGCTCCGCCGTGGCACAGGGCCAGGGCTGCATGCCGTAAATGTGTTTTAAGACGAGCCGCGCGCTCTTCGTCCAGTCGATGGGCGACTCCTCCCGGCTCAGAGGCGGCGCATAGGTGGCCGCGGCATGGTCCTGGGGCGTCCGCGGAGCCGTGCCGGCCTCGATGGCCCGGAGGGTCTTCACCAAAAGCGCCGCCCCCATGGGGGCCAGCCGGTCAAAGAGCTCTCCGCTGGTCTCGGTCTCCCCGATGGGGGTCTTCTCGCTGTAGATCATATCCCCCTCGTCCATGCCGGAGGACAGGTACATGGTGGTGACGCCGGTGGAGCCGTCCCCGCTGAGCACCGCCCGCTGGATGGGGGCGCTGCCCCGGTACCTGGGCAGCAGGGACCCGTGGACATTGACGCATCCATACTTTGGAAGGGCCAGGATATCGTCGGGGATGAGCTTTCCGTAGGCCACCACCGCGATCAGATCCGGAGCCAGGCCCCGTAGGAGCGCCAGCGCCGTCCCGTCCCGGAGCTTTTCCGGCTGATACACGGCAAGACCCGCCGCCTGAGCCGTCTGCTTCACGGCACAGGGCACCAGCTTATGGCCCCGGTCCCGGGGCCGGTCCGGCTGGCAGAACACGCCGGCGATATCAAAGCCCTCGTCGATGAGTTTTTGCAGGGAGCAGGCCGCGAAATCCGGCGTTCCCATGAATACGATCCTCATTTCGCGTCCTCTTGCTCCTGCTGCTGGCCGTAGTACTCGTCCAGCTCCTCCTGGCTCATGATATGGTCGCAGAGCTCTGTGAACATATGGCCGTCCAGATGGTCGATCTCATGGCAGAAGGCCCGGGCCGTCAGACCGACGCCCTCGATCTCGAACCACTGGCCGTACCTGTCCTGGGCCCTGACCTTCACATGAGAGGGTCTGGTCACCATGCCGAACGCGCCGGGGACGGACAGGCAGCCCTCCGGGTCGGTCTGCTCCCCGTCTGCCTCCACGATCTCGGGGTTGACCAGCTCGATCACCTGTTCCTCGCCCTCAGGCGTATTGGTCTCCAGCACCACCACAGCCCGGCGCAGCACCCCCACCTGGGGCGCGGCCAGCCCCACCCCATTGGCGCTGAGCATGGTCTCCGCCATGTCGTCCAGCAGGTCATGGAGCCGGGGGGTAAAATCCGTCACGGGGCGGCAGTGCCGCAGAAGGGTCTCGTCCCCCTCTTTCAGAATGTTGCGAAGGGCCATGATTCTCTCTCCTATCCTCTCAGTTCAGCGGGTCGAAGTCCGCGTACACGGACACGCCCTTATACCGTTTTCCGTCGTTGCAGGCCATCAGCGCCCGGTCCACCGCGGCCCGGACCGCCTTCGACTCCGGGCAGTTCACCGTCACCCGGTAGCGCCAGGAATTGTTCACCTTGGCGATGGGCAGCGGCGCAGGTCCCAGCACCTTGGCCCCAGGGATATCCCGCACATCGTATGAAAGGCCGTCCCGCAGGTCTCGGCAGCAGCGCAGCACTGCCGTCTCATCGGTCCCGGAGGCCGTCAGCACGAACATGTCCGCAAAGGGCGGCGCGCCCGTCAGCCGCCGCAGGCCGATCTCTCCCGCGTAGAAGCCCTCATAGTCCTGCCGGGCCGCCTGCCGGATGATCTGGTTGTCCGGCGTGAAGGTCTGGATGACCGCCCGGCCAGGCTTGTCGAACCGGCCGCTGCGGCCAATGACCTGGGTGATGAGGGAAAATGTCCGCTCCCCCGCCCGGTATTCGCTGTTGTACAGGCTCTGGTCTGCGTTCAGCACGCCCACCAGCGTCACGTTCTCAAAATTCAGTCCCTTGGTGACCATCTGGGTCCCCACCAGGATGGGGATGCGCTGGACCCGGAACTGCTCAAAAAGCGCCCGGTGACTTCCCACCGGGGCCACCGCGTCCGTGTCCATGCGCAGGATGGGCGTCCCGGGAAAGAGCTCCCCCAGCTCCTCCACCACCTTTTGGGTGCCGGTGCCCACGAAATTCAGCTTCCCGCCGCATTCCGGGCAGACGCTGTCCACCCGCCGGACATGGCCGCAGTAGTGGCACATGAGCCGGCTGCCCACGCTGTGATAGGTCAGCGGCGCGGTGCAGTTGGGGCACTTATAAGTATACCCGCATTCCCCACAGGTCACCAGCTTGTTGGCGCCCCGGCGGTTGATGAACAAAATGGACTGCTCGCCCCGGTCCAGGTTCACCTGCAGCTCCTCCCGCAGGAGGGACGAGATGCTGGTGCCGTTGCCGGCCTTCAGCTCCCGCTTCATGTCCGCGATGCGGACCTGGGGCAAGTGCATGGCGTTGAAGCGCTCGGGAAGCGCAAAAAAACAGTACCGACCCGTCTCAGCATAGTACCTGGAGCAGACGTCCGGCGTGGCGCTGCCCAAAAGCAGCAGCGCGTTGTGCCGGGCGCACAGGTACTTGGCCACGTCCCGGGCGTGATACCGGGGGCTCGTCTCGGACTTGTAGGTGTCCTCCTGTTCCTCGTCGATGATGACGGCGCCCAGGTCCGACACCGGCGCGAAAATGGCGCTCCTGGTGCCGATGACCACCCGGGCCTCCCCGGCCCGGATGCGTTTCCACTCGTCATACCGCTCCCCCATGGACAGGGACGAGTGGAGCACGGCGATGCTGTCCCCGAAATGGGCGGAGAAGGTCTGGAGCATCTGGGGCGTCAGGGCGATCTCCGGCACCAGGAGGATGGCGGACCGGCCCCGGCGGAGCATCTCATGGATGAGGTGGATATAGATGGTAGTCTTGCCGCTGCCGGTCACGCCGAACAGCAGCGCCGCCCGGGGGGTCTTGCCGTCTGCCAGGGCCAGGATGCCCGCAAAGGCACTCTGCTGGCCGCGGTTCAGCACCGGCAGGGGTTTTGCCGCCGCCGTGCCGTACTCTGGCCGGCGGTATACCTCCTCCTGGGACAGGGTCAGATACCCTTTTTCCGCCAGGCGCTTCACCGTCTCCCGGCCGGCGCCCGTGAAATAGCAGAGGTCCGCCACGTTGGCCTGGCCCATTTCCGCCAGCACCCGCAGCACGGCGGACTGCCGCACGGCCCGTTTCAGCTTTCCCGCCTGCTCCAGGGCAGTCTCCGGCGGGACCGCCAGGCTGGCCCGGAGGATGGTCTTATCTCCCGCCCGGCGGGATGCCCCTGCCTCGGTGGTCAGCACGCCCTTTTTCACCAGCGCGGCCAGCGCCGGGCCCGGGTTTCTCTCCCCGAACACGGCTTCGATGTCTGCCAGCTCACACCGACCGCCATGCCCTGTCACCGCGTCCAGGACCAGCCTTTGGGCCTTGTCGGTCCCGGCGGCCTCATAGGCGGCCTCCCGGTCCAGTCCGTCCGCCAGGCAATACACCGGCCACACACTGTACCACAGCCCCGCCGGGAGCATGGCCCGCACCGCGTCCATCACCGTGCAGAAAAACCGCTCCCGCATCCACAGCGCCAGCTTCAGCTGGGTCTCTGTGAGCAGGGGCTCCTCGTCAAGCACGTCCAGGATGGGCTTCAGCTGCCGGTCCGTCTCGCCGCCCATGGCCAGCACGATGCCCTCCCGGGGCCTGCTGCCCCCAAAAGGCACCGCCGCCCGGACGCCGGGCCGGACCCGTCCGGCCAGTCCCTCGGGAACTGCATATGTATACGGCCGGTCCACCCAGTAGGTGACCCCGGCCACCGCGATCCGCGCTGTGGTGAACGTCGTCAAAGGCATTACTCCATCTCAAAGGGGACGGAGCCCGTCCCCTCTGCTTTTACTGTTCCTCGTCGCTGTCGCCGGTGTTGGCGGTGAGCTTCCCGGTGTAGACCTCGTCAATGGCGGCGGAGACAGGCTTCTTTACCAGGGGCTGGCCCAAATTCTCCGCCTCCTGGGAAATGCTGCGGGCCCGCTTGGCCACCAGATTGATGAGGGCGTAACGGCTGCCGACTTTGTCCACAAGGTCGGCTACGGGGGGATAGAGCATCATATCGGTCGATCTCCTTCAATAATAAGATTCAATCTCTTGCCGCTGCGGCACTGTTCCGCCGTGATAATGGCGTCCAGTTCCGCCGCAGCAGTCTGTGCGTCGTCGTTGACGACGATGTAATCATAGTCCTTTGCCCTGGCATACTCCCGGCAGGCGGCTGCCAGGCGGCCACGGATCTTCTCCTCCGTGTCTGTGCCCCGGCCCCGAAGGCGGCGCTCCAGCTCCCGGAGGCTGGGGGGACACAGGAACACGCTCACCGCGTCCGGACGTTTTGCCATCACCTGGCCCGCCCCCTGGACCTCAATGTCCAGCAGCACATGATATCCGGCGTCCAGGCTCTCGTCCACCGGCGCGGCGGGGGTCCCGTAGTGGTTGCCCACATACTGCGCGTGCTCCAGGAACGCGTCGGCCTCGATCATCCGGGCAAATTCCTCATGCGTACGGAAGAAATAGTCTTTCCCGTCCACCTCGCCGGGCCTCGGGTCCCGGGTGGTGGCGGAGACGGAAAAGCGGATGTCCCGGCGCCTTTTCATGAGCGCGGCGATGACCGTGCTCTTCCCAGCCCCGGAGGGTCCGGAGAGCACGATGAGAAGTCCTCTCTCAGCTCTCATCCTGACCGCCTCCCTCCCTTCGGGCAGCCCGGCCGGACACCTCATCCGGCGTCAGGGGGCACAGGATCACATGGCCGCTGTCCATGATGAGGACCGTCTCCGTCTTCCGGCCATAGGTGGCGTCCACCAGCCGTCCGTCCTCCCTGGCCTGGGAGACAACCCGTTTGATGGGGTTGGAGCTGGGGTCCAGGGCAGCAACGATCCTCTCCAGGGAGACGAAGCTGCCGAATCCGATGCTGATCAGCTTCATATCGTGCGCCTCACTCGATGTTTTGGATCTGCTCGCGGATCTTTTCCAGCTCCGCCTTCATGTCGATGACGGTCTTGGCGATGCTGCTGTCGGAGCACTTGGACCCGGTGGTATTGGCCTCCCGGTTCATCTCCTGGGTGAGGAAGTCCAGCTTCCGGCCCACCGGAGAGCCAGTCTCCAGCAGCAGCCGGAACTGGGCGATGTGGCTTCTGAGCCGCACCATCTCCTCGTCCACGGCCACCTTATCGGCGTAGATGGCAGCCTCCTGGAGGATGCGGCTGTCCTCGATGGCGGTGTCAGCCAGCACGTCCCGCATGCGGCCCAGGAGCTTTTCCCGGTACTCCGCCACCGTCTCCGGGGAGCGCTTTTCCACCGCGGCCACCATGGTCTCCAGGGCGTCCAGCTTTCCCAGGATATCCTCCTCCAGTTTACGCCCCTCCCGGGCGCGCATGGCGTCGAATCCCTCCAGCGCCGGGGTCAGAACGTCCAAAACGGCCTCCAGGAGCATGTCCCGGTCCGTGTCGGTCTTCTCCGCGGTCAGCACCTCGGGGAACCGCACCAGACTGAGGGCGCTCACATCGCCCTCCAGGCCGTATTTCTCCGCCGTGTCCCGGACAGCTTTCAAATACGCTCCGGCCAGGTTCTCATTGATCCGGATGACGGCCTCCTCCGCCCGGGAGGTGTCCACCGTGACGAACACATCCACCTTGCCGCGGCTGATGACGCCTGCCACGGCGGAGCGGACCGCTTCCTCGGCGAACAGACAGCTCTTGGGCAGCCGGACAGATACGTCCAGGTAGCGGTTGTTAACGCTTTTCAGCTCCACCGTCACGCCGATGGCGTTCTTCTCGCCCTTTGCGCCGCCATAGCCGGTCATGCTCTTGATCATTCAAAGTACCTCGCAATTTTCACTAAGTAAAACCGTATGATAGACGTATATGCCCTGTCGTACAGGAAAAACACAGCCGCGCCCAGGGGGTACAGCACGTACCAGGACAGTTCCCCGCCTGTGAACGTGAACAGCGCCTTGGCCAGCAGCCAATAGATGACGAACGCGAAGGAGTACAGCGCGAATTTGCAGATCCAGCCCAGCGCCGGGCTGTGGACGCGCTCAAAAAGGCTCTTGGCAATGGGATAGTAGCCGAAAAAGGCCGTGAACATGATCGCCGCGGCCCCGGGAAAGAGCAGCGCGCCCAGCAGCGCCGTCATGGCAAATACCGCCAGGGACCACTTCAGACCGTACATCATGAGGGCCACGCACACCGGCAGACTGGAGACTGCCACCAGCGCCAGCCGTCCCGCCGGCAGCACTGAGCCCAAAAACAGCAGCGCCGCGCCCAGGGCCGTCAGGATCGCCAGCCTTGCCAGCCGTTTCGTAGGTGCTTTCATCTCACCGGCAGCCGATGCAAGGAATCAGGTTCCCGCCCATCATCTCGCAGCAGCAGTCCGCGCAGATCAGGTTCTGGCACAGGTTGCAGGCCGCGTCGCCGCCCATCATGTCCATGCCAGCGCCGCCGGCGGGCCGGTAGGCCTGGCCGCCCTGGTTCATGTACTGGACCGCGTTGCGATACTCCACGTTGCCGGGCTCCATGGTGGCAGCCGTGCGGAAATACTGCCCCGCCTGGTCCATCCAGCCCTTGCGCCAATAGACGCTGCCCATGAGGTAATACCACTCCGCGTCGTGGCTGCCGATGCTGTTCAGCATGGCCTCCGCCTGGGCCAGGTTGTTGGAGGTGATCAGATTTCTGATCTGGATATACTGGGGGTCCCGGCCCGTGCTCTGGCGCTGGCCGGCACTCTGATAGGCGCTGCCGCCGTAGCCATAGGCGCCGCCGGCCCCGCCCTGTTCCCGGCTCTTGGTGATGGTGTCGTATGCCTCGTTGATCTCCTTCATCTTTTCCGAGGCCAGGTCCGCCAGGGGATTGTCGTGGTAGTTGTCCGGGTGGTATTTTCGCGCCAAGTCGCGGTAGGCTCGCTTGACTTCCTCGTCACTGGCAGACGGGGAAACGCCCAATACGCTGTAAGGATCGTTCATATGCTGCTCCGTTTCCTGTGTAGTTTCGCGGAAGAGTTCCAAGTCCCGGCAAATACCGCCTGGGCAGCCGCCGGAAGTCCAAGATAAATGGTATTGGCCAAGATGCCGCTGTAAGCATTTTCGTCCAGCAACGCATATGCTGAGACGAGAGCGTTGTGGGAGTGCTGCATGCCGACGCGGAGGGTCCGCTCATCCTCCGGCGAGAGTTTGCCGTCCGCAGGCGAAAAGCGGTAGCGCAGGGGGTTGTATGCATCTGTCCGGATATCCTCCGCCAGGTCGTCCGCCGCGTCCAGGATATAGATGAGACGACCCAGATGATACAAAAGCTCTCCCGCCGCCCGCTGCCGGGGCCCATCCGCTATGCCGCCGGCAATGGAGCGCAGGATGCAGGCGAACTTGTCCGCCGCCGCGTCCAGGCTGGGGCACCGCTCCTCCTCCAGCGTCTGCAGCGCCGTGAGGTTCTCCTTCACCGCCGCCGCAAAATCCGGCTGCCGGGCCGCCGCCTTCCCATAGGCGCGCCGTAGGACGAGACAGGCCGCCTTACAGCCCCAGGACGCGGGAAAGTCCTTGTCCCGGGCTCCGTCCGCCAGCTTCCACCAGCCAAGCACAACGGTCATATCCGCTGCTGTAGCCAGGCTTTGACAGCTGTCCAGACACTGGGTGGGCCGCAGGGGATGGACCGGGCAGCGGCGAGGACAGGTCCCGGGCTTTTCCCTCCCCGCCAGGAGCATGGCCAGAAAGGTGAAGTCATAATTGACGAGAAACCGGCTCCAGAAGCCGTACCGCCGGGCCAATTCATGGCACAGACCGCAGTAAACGCCCCGGAAGCTCTCGTATTCGGAGACCTTCAGCTCGCCCTTCACCGGGCGGACATAGCCGTACATCAGCGGCTGTAGCCGGTGATGGTGTAGTCGATCTTCTTATGCCGCCGGCCCATCAGCGTCACGAAGACGACGCCGATCAATACCCCGACGCCGCTCACGCCGATGCACCGTTCCTGGGTCAGTCCCAGGAGCGCGCCCAGGCCGTAACCAAGAAACAGCAGGATCACCGGGACCATATAGACCAGCAGCGTCACCTGCACGATCACGCCGGTCTCGCTCTCCAGCTTGACCTTCTCGCCGGGCTGGGCAAATATCCGGTTCTCCGCCTCCACCAGGATGCGCTTTCCGTACACGCACTCCCCGCAGCCGGAGCAGTGCCCGCCGCAGGCGGTCCCCCGCTCCACGGCCACTTCCGCCATGCCCTTGTCCAGAAGCTTCGTTACCGTTCCGACCTGGGTCATTGTTCTTCCTCCTCCAATTGCACGTAGACCGGATATGTCCCCACCGCGCCGGCGCTGGAGAAGCCGTCCACATACACGGTCGTGGGCACCCGGGACCGACCGGGGACCGCGTCTGTCAGGTCCGCCACGATGCGGATGTTGTTGGCGGTGATGCGCGGCAGGACGCTGGAAGGCGCCCGGACCGTCACCACCTTGTTCACGTCGATGATGCTGGCGTCATAGCCCTCCGGCACATTGACAGCGCTCAGATTCGTCACGATGAACAGGTCGGAGGACAGGCCCACGAATTCCAGGCTCACCATGGCGGTGGTCTCCCCCGTCAGGCATTCCACGCCGTTCGGGAGAACAATGTTGTATTCTGTCTCCGGGAACGTCAGATAATCCGCCAGGTTGATATTTGCCAGCGAAACGCTGTTCAGACCGTCCAGCGTGGCGGCGTCGCCTGCCACAGTGATGGTCTGGGGCTCGATGTGCTTGACAACGTCGGTCTCCGCCGCGGCGCCGCCGCCGTCGATCAGGGTCACGTCCAGAGCGACCTCCTTGATCGTACTGACCGGCACCGTGACAGAGATGTTCTCCGCGTCCGACTGCACGTCCTCAAACTCCAGCTCGTTGTCCTCCGCATCCAGCAGCACATAGCTGCCCACGGCAGAAAAGCTGGAGGAAACGTCGTCCCGGCCCACGGTGACCTGCACCTTGGCGATCTGCTCCAGTTCCTCCTCCGGACCGGTAAAGGTCACATTGGCCGGGTCGAAGACCATCTCAGAGCTGTCCACCATGTAGCCGTCCATCGTGCTGCCGTCAAATATGCCCGTCACCGGCATGCTCACGGTGGACAGCTTGCTGATCTGCATGCCGATGGTGGCAGGAGACTTCGTCCCCTCCCGGATGTTGGCTTGGTTCACCGTGGTGGGATAGGTGAGGGTATAGCTCATGGTGCGGTACCCGGCCATGTTGACGTTGGCCAGGTTCACCACTGCCTTCAGATCGGCGCTCGTCAGCTGGGCGATATCCCGCCGGGTACCGGTCAGGGTGACGTTCACCGTGGTGGCGTCCTGCTCAGAGACCACCAGGCTCCGGGCGTCCCGCATCGCGTCCTGACCCAGGAACGTCACCTCTACCCCGTAAAAGGTCTGGGTCCGGGTGGCGCCATAATTCGATGTATAGTATACCCACATGAACAGTGCCGCACAAAGACTGATCGCCGCCCAGAAAAGGTGGCTGTCAAACAGTCGGCGGATGCCATTCGCTCCAGTCTTATTCTGCATCGTTGCTCCCCTTCGTGCGGCTCAGCCATCCGCGCAGTCCTTTGCTTTCCGTATCCTCTTTCGGCAGCAGCTCCCGGCGCAGCAGATCCTCAAAGGTGTCCTGGCTCAGGTGCCGCTTCAAAAGTCCGTCCTCCGCCACGCTGATGCCGCCGGTCTCCTCCGAGACGATGACCACCACCGCGTCGGAACGCTCGCTCATGCCGATGCCGGCCCGGTGGCGCATGCCCAGGTCCCGGCTCAGGTTGGCGTTCTCGCTCAGGGGCAGCATGCAGCCGGCCGCCGCGATGCGTCCCTCCTTTACGATCACCGCGCCGTCGTGGAGCGGTGATTTGTCATAGAAGAGGTTCTTCAGCAGCTCCGCCGATACCAGCGCGTCCACCTGGGTACCGGAAGCCAGGGCCTCATTGAGCCGGTTGTTCCGCTCGAACACGATCAGCGCACCGGTCCGGCTCTTGGCCATATCCTCGCAGGCGTAGACGGTCTGCCGGATGACGCGCTCCAGCGTCTGCCCGCCCACGTTTCGGCCAAACAGGGAAAACAGCCTGTAGGACCCCACGCGCTCCAGCACCCGGCGTATCTCCGGCTGGAACAGCACGATCACCGCCAGAACGCCGATCTCGAACACTTGCCGGAGGATGAAGCTGGTGAGCGTCAGATTCAGGATGCTGGACAGCCACAGCGCCACCAGCAGCAGCAATATGCCCTGGGCGACCCGCATGGAGTTGGTCCGGCGGATGAAGGAGATGGCCGCGTATACCGCCACCGCCACCAGCAGCACGTCCACGATGTCGGCAAAACTCATGGACAGGATCAGCCGCAGGTTATCGGTCATGTCACTTAAAAAATTGCTCATACGATCAGCACCATTCCACGCTCCAGTTCTTGCACGCACACTCTACGTCAACTTTGTATTATATAACAAAATCCTGCTGTTGGCAACATAATTTCTGCCAAACTGTCTGCCCTTCCCGGGAGAAAAAACCAGCGCCGTGACGGTCCCGTCTCACGGCGCCGGGCCATCAGCCGAGCAAGTCCAACACCGCCTCCGCCGCCGCTGTGACCTCCCGCGCCGTATTGAAGGGAGAAAAGCTGAAGCGCACCGTCCCCGCCTCCAGGGTCCCCGCCGTCTCATGGGCCAGGGGCGCGCAGTGCAGCCCTGCCCGGACCGCTATCCCCCGCTCTCCCAGCCAGGCCGCAGCCTCCTCGCAGTCCAGGCCCTCCACCTGGACCGACAGCACTCCCGTCTGCAGCGCCGGGTCCGGCGCGCGAAACAGCCGTACGCGCCCGTCCCCGGACAGTCGCTCCGAAAAGACGGACAGCATCTCCCGCTCATGAGCCAGGGCCCAGTGGATGGTGTGCCTTTGCAGCCACCGCACCCCGGCCAGCAGCCCCGCGATGCCCGGCACGTTATGGGTGCCCGGCTCCAGCCGGTCCGGCAGATACGCCGGCATGGCCGCCTCCTGGCTCTGAGAGCCGGTGCCGCCATAGAGAAGCGGCGCCACGTTCCCGTCCCGGCACAGCAGCACGCCGGTGCCCTGTGGCCCCAGCAGTCCCTTATGGCCGGGCATGGCCGCGAAGGCACAGCCCAGCCCGTCAAAGTCCAGCCCCACCGTCCCCGCGCCCTGGGACGCGTCCACGATCAGCGGCACGCCCGCCTCCCGGCAGAGGGCCGCGATGTCCTCCAGGGGCAGGATATAGCCAAAGACATTGGACACCTGGGTACACACCGCGGCTTTCGCCCCCGGCAGCAGCCGTTTGAACTGACGGACCATCTTCTCCGGCTCGAACAGGTCCGCGCGCGCCGTCCGGACCTCCGCGCCGAGCCCCACGAGAGGCCGCCAGACGGCGTTGTGCTCATACCCGGAGATCACCACCGGGTCTCCGGGCCCCACCAGGCTCCGGATGGCGGCGTTCAGCCCGTGGGTGGCGCTGGAGGTGAACACGACCCGCTCCGGGTCCTTTACGCAAAACAGGTCTGCCAGCGCCATGCGGCAGTCCAGCACCGTGTCCGCCGCCAGCATGGCGCTTTCATAGCAGCCCCGCCCGGGGCTGGACATCGTCTCCATGGCCTCGCGCACCGCATAGAGCACCGCGGCAGGTTTCTGAAAGGATGTGGCCGCACTGTCAAGATAGATCATTCCAGTCCCTCCAGCGTCCCGTCGGGATGGCGCAGCAGCACCCGCTCCGGTCTCAGCCCCGCGCCGGTCAGGATGGTCATGGCCCATTCCCTGTGCCGGGCAGGCACGGTCACGCAGTAGGCGCAGCCCTTCACGGCAGCCGCCTTCGGCACACGGGAGACTGTCCCCGTAATGCCCGCCCGCTCCAGCACCCGCGACGCCCGCTGGGCATAGGTCAGGCTTCGGAATGTCAGTAAATAGTGCATAAAAAGACCTCCCGCTGTGGTTACGGACCATTGTATGCGGGAGGTGTTTTATTTGGTCAATGGGCTGTCAGCAGGACCACCGCATGGGCGCTGATGCCATCGCCGGCGCCGGTGAAGCCCATCTTCTCCTCCGTGGTAGCCTTCACGCTGACGGCGGACACGTCCACCCCCAGGTCGGCGGCGATGTTCCGGCGCATCGCGTCCAGATAGGGCGCCAGCTTGGGCCGCTGGGCGATGACGGTCACGTCACAGTTGCCCACGATGTACCCCGCCTCCGCCGCGGCCTTTGCGCAGGCCCGGAGGATGACCCGGCTGTCGATGCCCTCCGTAGCCGGGTCGCTGTCGGGGAACAGGTGCCCGATGTCCCCCAGCGCCGCCGCGCCCAATATGGCGTCGGAGAGCGCGTGCAGCAGTACGTCCGCGTCCGAGTGGCCCAGAAGGCCCCTTTCAAAGGGTATCTCTACCCCGCCCAAAACGAGCTTTCTTCCCGCCGTCAGCCGGTGGGCGTCATATCCGTGTCCGATCCTCATATCTTTTTTCTCTCCTCCAGGATGAGCTCCGCGAACCGCAGGTCCAGGGGCGTGGTGATCTTGATGTTCTCCTCGCTGCCACGGGAAAGCGTGATACGCCCGCCGATGCGCTCCACCGCCAGGCAGTCGTCGGTGACATCCGGGGCGTTCTCCACCGCGTCCGTGAGGGCAGCCCGGATGATATCTGCCTGAAAGCACTGGGGCGTCTGGGCGGCAAAGAGCGCCGCCCGGTCCGGGGTATAGGTCACAACGCCCTCGGCAGCCACCTTCACTGTGTCCCGGACCGGCACCGCCGGCAGGGCAGCCGTGTGGCGGTAGGCGGTCCACAGGGCGTCTGTGATGACCTGTTCCGTCACCAGGGGCCGGGCCCCGTCGTGGATGGCGATGAGTTCCGCTTCCGGCGGCACGGCCAGCACCCCGGCCAGGCAGGACCGGGTCCTGGTGTCTCCGCCGGGGACCACCGCGGTGAGTTTTTTTATGCCGTACTCCCGTCCCAGGTCCCGCACACGCTCCACCATCTCCGCCCGGGCGGCCACCACGACCGCGCGGACGGCTCCCGCGCGCTCAAAGGCCAGCATGGAACGGACCAGCACCGGCACCCCGTCCAGGTCCGCCATCAGCTTGTCTCCGCCGAACCGGCTGCCGGAGCCCCCCGCCACGATCACCGCCGCGGCATAGGGCAGGCGTCCTTGTTTCAATTTGTCTGCTATCACACCCATGAACGACCTCTTCATATCTCCCGGTTTTGTCCCATATAGTGATTATACCCGCTTCGGGGATTCTGCGCAAGTCATGGGAGGGATACATTTGCTGCGGGACAGAACTTTGGCCTTCAACACAGCGCTCCTCACCGTCTCGGGGCTGGCCATGCGCTTTGTGGGCATGATCTGGCAGGTCTGGCTGGCGGGCCGCATCGGCCAGGCGGGCATCGGCCTGTTCCAGCTGGTGATGAGCGTGAACGCCCTGGCCGTGACGGTGGCCATGTCCGGCAGCCGCTATGCCGTGACCCGGCTGGTGAGCGAAGAGCGTGGTCTTGGCCGGCCCCACGGCGCGGCCCAGGCGCTGGGAAACTGTATGCTGTACGGCCTGTTCTTCGGCCTTGCGGCCGGGTTCATCCTCATGCTGGCAGCAGAACCCCTGGGCTTTCTCTGGCTGGAGGACGCCCGGACCGTCCGCCCGCTTTTTCTGTTGGCCCTCACCATGCCTCTGACCGGCATCGACTCCGTGCTGCACGGCTACTTTACCGCCGTGGGCCGGGTGTGGAAAAGCGTGGCCGTCTCCCTGGTCCAGCAGCTCGTCACCATTGGCGTCACCGCGCTTTTGCTGGTGTCCGGGCCTGCCAACAACCTGGAGCACGCCGTGGCGGTCATCACCGCCGGCTCCCTGGTCGGGGAGAGCTTTGGGGTGTCGGCGCTGGCGCTGGCGTATGTCACCGACAAAAAAAGCCACGGCATCTGCCGGGACAGGTCCGCTCCGCCCCTGCCCGGCATGACCGGCAGGCTGCTGCGCATCGCCCTGCCCCTGGCCGCGGCCTCCTATGCCCGCAGCGGCCTTTCCACCCTGCAGCACCTGCTGGTGCCCCGGGGACTGCGGGCGTCGGGCCTCTCGGCCCAGTCGGCCCTGGCCGGCTATGGCGTCATCCAGGGGATGGCTCTGCCCGTGGTCCTGTTCCCCTCCTGTCTGATGATGGCCGTGGCGGAGCTCATCGTGCCCAAGCTCACCGAGCGGCAGATGCAGGGCCGCACGGACAGCATCCGCCGGGTGACGGAGGACGTGCTGTGGAAAAGTCTGCTGTTCTGTTCCATCACCGCGGCGCTCCTGCTGTGTCTTGGGGACAGCCTGGGGCTAGCGCTCTATAACTCCCGGGAGGCCGGACACTATATCCAGATCTTCTCTCTCATCGTGCCGGTGATGTACATGGATATGGCCACAGACGGGTGTCTGAAGGGCCTGGGCGAGATGATGTTCTGCATGTTCGTGAACATCGCAGACGTGGGACTGTCGGCGCTGATGGTGTGGCTGCTGCTGCCGGAGCGGGGGCTGAATGCCTATATCTTCGTCATCTGCTTCACGGAGGCATTCAATTTCCTGCTCAGCATGGGACGGCTCCGGAAGGTATCGGGCTTTTCCGTCCCGTGGGGGCAGGTGGGCAGGACACTCCTGTGCGCCCTTCTGTGCGGGGCGGCGGCCCGTTTTCTGGGCATCCTCACCGGCGCCGAGAACAGTGTGACCGCCCTGGCCGCATCCATAACGGCAGGGCTGGGGCTGTACTGCCTGGCCATGCGGGAGCATTTGACCCTATCCCTTTGACAGCGGCGGGAGAATCTGGTAAGCTAGGGGCAGGAAGTGATGAAACATGCTTTTGACCGTAGACCTGTCCAACTCCCATATCACCCTGGCAGGCGTGGAGAACGGCAATATCCTGGTCTCTCTTCAGCTGGCCACCGTCAAGACCCGCACGGCGGATGAGTACGCGGCGCTGATGGGTCTGCTGCTGGAGCACAGCGGCGTGGACTGCGGCACCCTGGAGGGATGCATCCTCTCCTCCGTGGTACCGGAACTGACGCTCATCCTGCGGCAGGGACTGGAGACGCTGACCGGCATCGCGCCCATGGTGGTGGGGCCCGGGGTGAAGACCGGCCTCAACATCCGCCTGGACGACCCCTCCGAGCTGGGGAGCGATTTCGTGGCAGCCGCTGTGGCGGCCCAGGACCGCTATCCCCTGCCGGTCATCACCGTGGACATGGACACCGCCATCGGCATCGGCGTCACCGACGCCGGCGGGCGATATATCGGCGGCGTCATCGCCCCGGGCATCATGGTCTCCACCGCCGCCCTCACCAGCCGGGCCTCCCTCCTGCACAACGTCATCCCCCAGGCCCCCAGCCACATCATCTGCAAAAATACCGACGAGAGCATGCGCTCCGGAATCATCTACGGCGCCGCGGCCATGCTGGACGGCCTGCTGGCCGGGATGGAAGAGGAACTGGGCCAGACAGCCGCCGTCGTTTCCACCGGCGTCTGGGCGGAGGCCGTCGTTCCCCACTGCAGGCGGAAGGATATCCACATCGACCGGGATCTGATCCCCCGGGGGCTGTGGCTCATCTGGAAGAAAAATCAAAAACGGCAGTAAAATTAAAAGCCGATGGACCGGTGCCTCCGGTCCATCGGTCTTTTTATCTCTTAGCGCGCCGGCTGCTTCTGCCGGTGAGCGTTCCGCCGCCAGCCGCCGCTGCGGCCAGGCCCAGCAGCGCGAGCCCCATGACCGCCAGCCACAGCGCCGGCTGGCTGGGGTCTCCCGTGTTGGGCGCGCTCCCGGCGGGGGCATTCGTGGCAGCCGGCTTCGCCGGCGCCCTCCAGCCAATGCAGACGGGCGACAGGCTCTTCACTATGATGTGGATGCCGTCGCTCCCGTTGGCGGGCGTCAGCCTCTCTGTCTGCCCGGCGTTCTCCCCTGCCGTGATCATGTGGACCACCGTGAAGGCATAGCCGGCATTGGTCCCCTCGGGATAGGGAATGGTGACCGAGACGCCCTCCGCCGGGAAGTTCTCCGCCGTCACCTCCACCCACTTGCCGTCGGCCAGGGTCTCCAGCTTCACATCGTAGACGGCATAATTCGTGCCGGTATCGACCTCCTCGGCCAGCACACGGGTGATCTCCTCCACGGTGTCAAGGTCCGGGAACTTCTTCAGTCCTTCCGGGACCTGGGTGAGCGCGTCCACCTCCAACAGCAGTCCCGTCCCGCAGGCGCAGAGGTGGTAATACCCGTCCTCCCGCTGCTCCCAGCCGGCATTGAACTGGTGGGTGACCTTGAAGTCCGCCGTGGCAGTGACCTCGTGATAGTCATCCGTCGCCGCAAATACTGCCTTGACCGTGTATTCGCCCGCCGTGGTGGGCTTGGCCGCGCTGTACTCGTCCCGGCCCCGCACCGAGTAAGTGAACGTCACGTTCGCCGTTCCGTTGGTCTCGGATTCCGTCACGGGATTTACGCTGTTGTCGCCGCAGGTGTAGTCCGCCATGGTGACGGTGCCCACACCTTCCAGCCGCTTATCCGTGAAGATGGCGTAGACGGTCCGGTCTTCACTCACCGCCGCCCCGGCGGCAAAATCGACGCTGCCGCCCTCTGTGGTGGACCAGCCCTCAAAGGCGAAGCCCGGCCGGACCGGGGCGGCGGGCAGGGTCGCCTCGTGGTTACTGTACCACACGGCGTCATCCTGACCCTCGACCACGCCGGTGATCCGGTAGACGGTCTTGTCGGCGCTGTCGGTCAGCTCCGGCGTGCCGCTGCCCACGGTCTGGCCCCAGACCTGGGGGTCCTGGCCCGATTGCAGCAGATACGCCACCTCGCCGGAGGCGAACTGCGCCGCCGTTTTCGGCATGCCCTCGCCCGCCGCGCCGCAGGCGTCCAGATAGTAGCAGTTTTCGAGCACCGATTCGTCGTTGGTTATCACGACGCCGCCGGTCGTGTCGCCGGTCACCACGCCGGTGTTATAGCAGTTTTCCACCGTCGAGTCGCAGATGTTTAGCACGACGCCGGCTGCTTCCCCGCTGCCGCTGACCGCGCCGGTATTGTAGCAGTTTTTTATCGTGCCGAGAAAAGCCGTTCCCGCGATGCCGCTGGCATAGCCGGCGGTCACCGTGGCGGTATTGGAACAGTTTTCTACCGTGCTGTCATCGAGATCGTTCACGATGCCGCCAGCATAGTTTCCGGTCACCGGACCGGTGTTGCTGCAGTTTTTCATCGTGCCGGAGTCCCTGTTCGAACCTGCGACGCCGCCGGCAAAATAGCCGGTGACCGGGCCGGCATTGCTGCAGCCCTCCACCGTGACTGTGTCTTCGTTCTGACCAACGACGCCGCCGGCAGTTTCGCCGGTCACCGCGCCGGTATTGCTGCAGTTTTTCACCGTGCCGTGCCATAGATTACACCCTGCGATGCCGCCGGCATGACTTTCGGGAGCGGATACCGTACAGGCATTGCGGCAGTTCTCCACCGTGCCTTCGTTCTCACCAACGATGCCGCCAGTATAAGCACCGCCGGTAACGGAGCCCGCCACGGTCAGGTTTTTCACCGTGCCGCCCTCGCCGATCTTTCTGAAAAAGCCCAGTTTATCCAGGCTGGAGCCGTTGATATTCAGCCCGCTGACGGTGTGATCGCCGCCATCGAAGGTGCCGGCGAACGGATAACCGTACCCCGTCCCGATGGGCGACCAGGGTTCATTTTCCAGGTCAATATTCGCCGTGAGCTTGAAATATTGGCCCGCGCCGCCGTCTTTGGACATGCTGTTGATGTAGTAACGGAACGCCTCCAGCCGCTCTTTATCCGGAATGAGATACGGGTCGTCCGCCGCGCCCGTGCCGCCCGGCGCGTACCGGAGGGTCAGATGCAGGGTCGAATCTTTTATGACGCCGCAGTCCGCAAGGAATTGGTCGTCCTCCAGCTCTGCACCACTTGTGGGTAAGTTGAGTACCTGCAAACTTAGCGGTATCCCCTCGTTTTCCTTGATCTTTTCTTTCACGGAGCGCACCGTGTCTGTGGAATTTACATGCAGCTGGGTGTGGTCGCCAGAGAGGGTCTTGACAAAAATATCACAGTCGAAGCGATACCCGCAGGTGACGCACACGCCATTGGTATAGGTATGTGTGCCCTCGTCCTGTTTTGCGCCGCAGAAGCACTCGTGCCAGTGGTTGCTTCCGCTGGTTTGCCAGGCTCCGCTGAAATCGTGCGGCTCAAACACCGGCGTCACGGTCACGTCTTCGCCGGGCATGGTGAAGCGGTCGTCTGTCACTTCCACTGTCGGCTCGGTCTCCCAGCGGACGAAATGATACCCTTCGTTGGGGATAGCGGTCAAAACGATTTGTGTGCCTTCCGACGCGAACTCCGCAGAAGCGCTGGCAGAACCGTTGGCAGCTGCACCCACGTTCACGTTGTAGCCCGTTTTGATCTTATCCTGTGGCCAGCCATGTTCGGCGTCATACCCCGTCGCGCCCTCGGGGATGAGGATCTCCCGAAGGGCATCTGCGTTCCGGAAGGTACCTTCGTCGATAGTGGGGGCCGTGCTCCCAAAAAAAGTCAGGGAGGTCAGTTTTTCACAGCCTTGGAACACACAGTAGCCCATGGAAGTAAGGCTTGCGGGCAGCGTCAGATGGGTGAGGCCTTTGCAGAAATCAAAGGCGAAATCTTCGATGGTCGTTACCCCATCGGGGATCTCCGTCAGCACCAGCTTATAGCAATCATCAAAGGCGTTTTTGCCAATCACCTGCAGAGACGCCGGTAGCTCGGCCAGTGTCAAAGAATCGCAGCTGCTAAAGGCATTTTCTCCGATGGAAGTCACACCCGCCGGAAGCCGGAGCTGGCGAAGATATGTGCACCCATCAAAGGCATCTTTCCCAATCGTTGTCACGCTGTCAGAAAGCGTGATGCTCTGAAGCTCCGTCCTGCCCTTGAAGCAGCCCTCGCCGATGGATGTCGCGCCGTTCACGATGATCTTCGTGACGCCAAATGGAAATCTTTCGCCGGACAGATTCAGCTCACCTTCGCCGGTCAGCGTAACAGTGTCCGTGCCGTCAAAAGTCCACTCAAACCCGTTTATATAGTCTATGGGCGTCGGCACGTCGGCCCCTGCTTGCCCGTCCAGCGCCAAAATCGCCGAGACGGCGGCGTTGTAACGGGTCATGTCAAGCATTGCCCGCTCGCCGTCAGTAAGGGAAAGTTTCTTTTCATCAATGGCGGAAAGCTGCGCTTCCACGTCGGCTCGGTTATCGCCTGTGATATCTCCCGCCTCCGGCAGCGCGTCGACGAGGGCCTGCACCTGCTGGGCAGGGGTGGGCGCCGCTGTGTCATCCGGGGCGGGCGCGTCGGTGTTTTCCGGGTCAGAGGCGGCCCCGGTATCCGGCGTCTCCGTGCTTTCCGGGGCGGGCGCCGCCTCCCCGTCGCCGGAGGGCGCGCCCGTTTCGTCCGCGGTCTGCCCATCCTGCGCCGGCAGCGTCTCCTCCTCCGCCAGCGCCGCCGCAGGCAGCAAGGCCAGGAGCATCATCGCGGCCAGCAGCGCCGCAAAATATCGTCTGCATCTGCGTTTCATCCCGGATCCCTCTCTCCTATGGAACATGCGTTTCGCATATCGCCGGCCATTTTGCCGCAGCCGGTGGGCCGCAGCGCTTTCGACTGAGGATATACACGGCTAACTTTATCACGGTAAACGCCAAAAATCAACACAAAACACCTGGATATCTGTGGAAAATCCGGACGGCATACCGTCCGGATTTTTCCGATGACTCATTTTTCCTGTATGTACCGGTCGATGCCGCGGGCAGCGGCTTTTCCGGCTGCCATGGCCCGGATGACTGTGGCCGCGCCGGTGACCGCGTCGCCCCCGGCAAATACGCCCACACGGCTGGTCTCGCCCGTATCGGCATCCGCCGCCACGCCGCCCGCCTCTGTGGCGTTCAGGCCCGGCGTGGTATGCAGCAGGATCGCGTCGGGGCCTCCCCCCAGGGCCACGATGACCGTTTCCGCCGGCAGGACGGTCTCACCGCCCTCCGGACCTATCCCGGCAGTCCGGACGGCACAGACCCGCCCGTCCTCTCCGGCCAGCAGTTCCACCGGCCAGGTCCGGGGCAGAAAGGCAACGCCCTCCGCCTGGCCCCGGCCAATCTCCTCCCGCCGGGCCGTCAGGTCCTCCAGGGACCCCCGGCACAGCACGGACACCGACGCGGCGCCCAGCCGCAGCGCCGTGCGGGCGGCGTCCAGGGCCATATCCCCGTCGCCCACCACAGCCGCGCGTTTTCCGGCCATGAAGCCTCGGTCCAGTTCCTCCGCCCCCATGAGAAGGTCCTTGGCCGACAGTACGCCGGGCAGTTCCTCCCCCGGTATCTCCAGCTTCCGGTGCGCTCCGGCGCCGGAGCCGATGAAGACGGCTTCAAATCCCTGCTCGAACAGCTCATCCACGCTGTCCATCTTCCCAATGGCGGAGCTCGTGACGATCCGAACGCCCAGTCCCGCCAGCAGCGCGATCTCCCGCGCCGCGATCTCCCGGGGCAGCCGGAAGGCCGGAATGCCGTGGGTGAGAAGTCCGCCGGGTTCATCCAGCGCCTCGAACACCGTCACGCCATAGCCCATCCTGGCCAGCTCGCCCGCACAGGTGAGCCCCGCCGGGCCGGCGCCGATGACGGCGACTTTGTGGCCGTTGGGCTCTGCCGCCGGGGCCGCAGCCTCTCCGGCAGCGTTTTTCATATGCCAGTCGGCCACAAACCGCTCCAGCCGCCCGATGGCCACCGGCTCCCCTTTGATGCCTCGGACGCACCGCCCCTCGCACTGGGCCTCTTGGGGACAGACCCGCCCGCAGACCGCCGGCAGACTGGTGACCGCAGACAGCGCCTCATAGGCTCCCTTGAAGTCGCCTTCTGCGACCTTCGCCACAAACTCAGGGATGGGAACAGACAGCTGACAGCCGCCGATGCACTGTGGCCGCAGACAGTGCAGGCACCGTTTCGCCTCGTCTGACGCCTGCTCCGGCGTGTACCCCAGGGCTACCTCCTCAAAATTGCCGGTCCTTGTCTTGGGGTCCTGTTCCGGCATGGGGGTCTTATCCATTCGCATATTCGCCATGCTTTCACCTCCCGCATTTCGCAACGGATCAGTCATATCCTACCAAAAATCCCACTTCCTTGGAAGTGTTATTGCATGAAATATAGCGGTTCAAGCCTCCAACGACATCAGTGCGTCCACGATCTTCTCAAAACCCATGGCCCGGCTGGCCTTGACCAGCACGGCATCCCCCGGCCGGATCAGTGTGGGCAGGGCGGATATCAGCTCCTCCGTCATGGAAAACCAGACGGCCTCCTCCCCCGCGCCGGCGGCGATCTGCTTTGCCTCGGGACCGCAGGCGATCACGGCGGCGCATCTCTCCGCCGCAAAGGCGCCGATCCCGCGGTGCAGCTCCGGGCCGGTGGGGCCCAGCTCCCGCATATCTCCCAAAATGGCCACAGGACGGCCCGGCAGCCGGGTCAAGCTCTCGATGGCGCTTCTGGTGCTGGTGGGATTGGCGTTGTAGCAGTCGTCCAGGATGGTGACCGTCCCTGCGGTCCGCACCCGGCCCCGGCTGCCCACCGTCTCATAGGCCGCCACGCCCGCGGCGATCTGCTCATCCGTCAGGCCCAGCTCCAGCCCCACCGCGGCCCCCATCAGGGCGGCATAGACCATGTGGTCACCGAAGGCGGGGATGGTCACCGGAATGCGCCGTTCCCCGGCCAGGATGGTGCAGTGCATGCCCCCGGTCCCTGCCGCCGCCACATCCGCCGCCCGGACGTCGCAGTGCTCTCCCAGGCCGAACAGGATCTTTCTATGGCCAAAGTCATGGGCCCGGAGCAGCTGGTCGTCACCGTTGGCGATGATGACGCCCTCCGGCCCCATGCCCTCCACCATCTCGCCCTTGGCCCGGAGCACGCCGGACCGGTCGCCCAAAAACTCCAGGTGGGCGTCGCCGATGAGGGTATACACGCCGATATCGGGCCGGACCATCTCCGTGAGACGGCGCATCTCCCCAAAGCCGGAGATGCCCATCTCCACCACGGCGGCCTCGTGCTCCTGCCGAAGCCGGAACAGGGTCAGGGGCACGCCGAGCTCGTTGTTGAAATTTTTCTCCGTCTTCAGGGTATTGAATCGCTGCTCCAGCACCGCCGCGATCATCTCTTTGGCGGTGGTCTTGCCCACAGAGCCGGTCACACCGATGAAGGGAATGCTGAACCGGGTACGGTAATACGCCGCGACTGTCCGGAGGGCCGCCTGGGTGTCCGGGACCAGTATCTGGCAGACGGGCGCGTCCACGAACCGCTGGCACAGCACGCACGCCGCGCCCTTTTCTGCCGCCTGGGGGATGAAGTCGTGCCCGTCCGCCCTGGCGCCGGGAATGGCCGCGAACAGACACCCCGGCGCAATAGCTCGGCTGTCCGTGGTGACGGCGGTCAGTTCTTCTGCCGGGAGCTCACCTCTGACCTGGCCGCCGGTGAGCTCCGCCACCGTCCTTGGGGTCAAATCCTTCATATTTTGCCCGCCTTACTGATACTTTTTCATTGAGGCGTCGATGAGCGCCTGGCACAGCGTGCCGTAATCCATGCCCATAGCCCGGCCCATCCGGGGGATCAGGCTGGTGGGGGTCATGCCGGGCAGGGTGTTGGCCTCCAGGCAGTAGAACACCCCGTCCTGGCCCATGATGAAGTCCACGCGGCCATAGGCCTGCAGGCGCAGGGTCTGATAGACCTTCTCCGCCAGGCGCTGGATGGCGTCGGTCTGGTCCGCCGTGATGGGCGCGGGGCACGGTTCGTCCGTCATGCCGGGCTGGTACTTGTTTTTATAGTCATAAAACCCAGATTTGGGGATGATCTCCGTCACAGGCATGGCCTTGCCGTCCAGTACGCCCACGGTGAGTTCCCGTCCGGCGATGAAATCCTCGGCCAGGACGCGGTCTTCGTACCGGAAGGCCAGCTCCAGCGCCGCCTCGTACTCCTCCGGCCCCCGGACGATGGTGGTACCCACGCTGCTGCCGCCGGAGCAGGGCTTCACCACGCAGGGGAACGAAGGCGTCGGCGCCGGCTGGTCCTTGCAGATGGTGACGCCCTTCGCCATCGGCACGCCTGCCGCCTGAAGCAGCGCCTTGGAAACGGCCTTATCCATGGCCAGGGCGCTGCCCAGATATCCGCTGCCGGTGTAGCGCACGCCGCTCATATCGAAATAGGCCTGGAGCTTGCCGTTCTCTCCCTCCTCGCCGTGAAGGGCCAGAAACACGATGTCCGCCGCCTTGCAGATATCCAGCACGTTGGGACCCACCGGGCCCTGTCCGGGACGCATGGCCCGCACAGCGGCCAGGTCCGGGGCGTCCTCCGCCACGGAAAAAGCGCTGTCGGCGTCCTCCGCCGTAAACACGTCATCCACCGTCTTGATGGGCTCGGTCCAGCCCAGAAACAGGTCCAGCAGCACCACCTGATGGCCCAGGCCGCGAAGGGCCCCGGCAATGCCCCTGCCGCTGGACAGGGACACGTCCCGTTCGTTGGAAAGCCCTCCGCAGAGCACCGCGATCCTCATATCAGTCTCCTCCTGAAATTTCTGCCGGTCATTCCTTTACCGGTCGTTTCATTATATCCGCTACGAATCGCAAGAAACATTGTTCTATGTGCTTGAAACAATGCAAAAAATGCTAGATTATGGTACATTACCAAGTGAGCGAGGTGCGAATATGAACAACCGCTATTTTACCATATCCGGAAGATTCGCGCAATTGTATTGTCTTATTTTCAGAAATATGTTAATATATCCTTTAGTGTGCATAGCGAAGCATAGGAAGGAAACAGACCATGCCATACATTGTCATTGACCTGGAATGGAACCAGGCCATGAGCGCAAAATCCTCCGTTTTCAACCATCTGCCCATCCATCTGCGGGGCGAGATCATCCAGATCGGCGCGGTAAAGCTCAACGACGACTTCTCCCCCGGGGAGGAATTCCAGTGCGACGTGAGCCCGGTGTGGTTCCGGAAGATGCACTATAAGGTCAAAAAGCTCACCGGATTCGACAACGACCGCCTGGCCCACGGGCTCCCCTTTTCCCAGGCCCTGGAGCAGTTCCTCGCCTGGTGCGGCCCGGACTGCACCTTCATGACCTGGGGCTATGACGACAGCGGCATCATGGAGCAGAACTGCATCATCCACGACCTGGACATCGACTGGATGGGCCAGTGGATCAATCTGCAGCTCATCTATAACATGCTCACCGAGGACGAGGACCGGAACCAGAAATCCCTGGAGACCGCCATGGAGCACTTCGGCATCGAACAGACCCGGGTGGCCCACGATGCCCTGGGTGACGCCTACAACACCGCCCTTGTGTGCTCCCGGCTGGACATGGCCCGTGGCCTCGCCAATTACGGGACGCTGGTCCATCAGCTCAGCCGCCGGACCCATGGCGGTGAGCAGCGGGGCCCCAAGCCCCTGGAGCACTCCGTATCGTCCACCTACAGCACCCGGGAGGAGCTTTGGGAAGCGGCGGAACAGGCCCGGGCCGTGTGCCCGGTCTGCGGCAAGCTCCTGGAGCGCACCCGCTGGGTCAGCCAAGGGGACCACCGGTATATGTCCCTGGCCACCTGCGGCGAGCACGGCTCCTATCTGTGCCGCATCCGCCTGCGCCGCGACGAGAACGGCTCCTGGCTGGCCAACCGCCTGCTCTATCAGGCGGACGAGGAAATGGTCAAGAGCTTTCAGGAGCGCCAGACCCATCCCCGCCGACGGCGCCGGAGCCGGAAGAGCCCGGCAAACCCCACATAAATGTGAAAAACGGACGGCTCATGCCGTCCGTTTTCTGCTGTCAGGAAAGCGCCTTCTCCAGAAGCTGTCCGGCTGTCTCCTGGGGGAAGACCACCCCGTCGAAGGGGACGAGCCCCTCCAGACCGGACGTGTACAGGCAGGTGGTCCCGCGGATGAGCTCCCCGCCGCTGCTGTTGAACCGGTCCAGCTGCTCCGACGACACCGGCGAACTGCCGTTATTGCTGACCGAGAGACTGTCCGTCTCCACCTTGTTTCCGTTCTCATCCAGGTGGAAGACCGTATAGGCACATCCGCCGTAGCCCTGATACATGGCGTCCTTGTAGTTGATGAGGTCCGCCGTGCCGTCGCTGTTGAGCCGCACAAACAGGTTGAAGTACCCGTCCACATGCGCCGGAACGGCCTCCTCCACCAGAGTGCTGCGCACCGCGCCGTTTTTCACCGTGAGCACGTAGCCCCGGACCTTCTCCTGCCCGTCAGTGTCGTCCACATAGACCAGGTCATCCTGACCGTCCCGGTCCACGTCGCCCAGCACACCGGGGCACGACAGCCCCACGCTGTTCGTCCAATAGTCCCGGAGGAGCTCGTAGTTCGCATCGCTGCCGGCTGCCGGGACCGGCGTCTGGATGACGCCCTCCGCCGGGCGCTCCTTTATCTCCCCCGCGTCCGATGCGGCCTTTCTGTCCATTTTCACATATGCCGCGTTGATGAAGCCAGGCGTATAGTGCTCGCCGACCCTGTACTCCACCCGGTACCAGTCCCCCACTCTGCCGGTGATGACCATCGGCAGGCCGGCGTACAGCTGCACCATATTGAAGTAGTCCGTGCCCGGCCCGCTGCGGAAGTTCACGTCCGCCGTGGTCGTCCCGGTACCGCTCTCCGGCTCCACCGTAAAGCTCCTGTCATAATAGAACACCGTCTGCCCCGGGTACAGATACCAGACCTGACTGGGCACGTCCAGACGGGTCCCGCTGCGCTGCAGGACGAACGAGGTCGACGGATCGTCGCTGTAGCCCTCGCCGAAATTCTTATACTCGACCTGGCAGTCGATGCGGCCGGAGCTATCCTCGGAGTAGGTGCCGACAACGGACCCGTATGCCTCCAGCAGGTCGATCGTGGCGACATACCGGTGGGCCTCCGGCTGGAAGAGGATCTGATTGTAATCGCTCTGATAGACCTCCCAGACCCCGGTCTCCGGGATGGCCGCCGCCACCTCGGCGGGCGCCGGCTCCTCCGCCGGCTGCCGGGTCCCGTAGGTCGCTGTCAGCTGGGATATCTCCATGGCGGAATCCGTGGTGCTGCCGTCTCCGGGCACCCAAACGCCGGCCAGGTCCACTGCGTTGTCGTGGATCGCATGGAACTGGTCGGTGCTGATCTCGGCGCCGTCCTGCCAGTAAAGGGAATAGCCCACGTCACCGGCCACGTCCTCTTCGGCCCGCAGGGTATGGGTCTGGATGGACCCGCTGGGGCTCGGCACGAAGATGGTATAATCCTCGATGGCCGTGCCGCTGAAATTGTGGTAACGGTATGCCAGGCGGGCGGCCCCCTCAAAGTTGACCTCCAGCATGGAACAGTCCGGTGAGCCGGCCAAAAGCTCACCGCCGTTGCTGAAGATCTCCACCGCGTTCCCCGCCCTGTCCAGGCCGAACAGCCGGCAGAAAAGATACTGATCATTCTCACAGTACAGGGCCGTCAGTTCTCCGCTACCGTCGCCATCCACATCATAGACGAGGAACCGGGCGGCGTCATGCTCTGCCGCCAGCTGCTCCGCCGTCTCCAGCAGCGCCTTGGGCAGCCGTCCCACCCCGGCAGCCTGTGCCGCCGGGGCGCCCGCCACCGCCAGGGAGACCATCAGGACCACCGCCAGCAGCAGGGCCACAGACCTGCTTTTCATATCCCCTCACCTCTCCGCACATAGTTGCAGCCAATGTCTGGTCTCAGTATACCAAGAAAGCCGGATACCGTCAATCAAAAAGCGGCCCCGGCAATTTGCCGGGACCGCTGTGCGTTCCGTGTTCACGCCCTGGGATGGGCCTTGGTGTATACGTCCTTCAGCTGCTTTTTCACCAGCTGGGAATAGATCTGGGTGGAGCTGATGTCCGCGTGCCCCAGCATCTCCTGGATGGAGTGCAGGTCCGCACCGTTTTCCAGCAGGTGGGTGGCAAAGCTGTGGCGCAGGGTATGGGGCGTGATGTCCTTTTCGATGCCGGCCTTCTGCTGATAGCTCTTGACGATCTTCCAGAAGCCCTGGCGGCTCATGCGCTCGCCGCTCACGTTCACGAACAGCGCCCGTTCGCTGGGCGAGGCGATCATCTCGGGCCGGATAAAGTCCACATAGTCCTTCAGAGCCTTGATGGCCTTGGGATACAGCGGGATGGCCCGGACCTTGTTCCGCCCCCGGCAGTTGATGATGCCCGCGGAGAGGTTCACATCCGGCACATCCAGCCCGATCAGCTCGCTGACCCGGATGCCCGTGGCGTACAGCAGCTCCAGCATGGCCCGGTCCCGGTATCCCTTCCGGTCCGTGCACTCCGGCTGAGCAAGCAGCAGCTCCACCTCCTGGGCCGTCAGGATCTCCGGCAGCTTGTGGGTGGCCTTGTCCGGCACCAGCTTTCCGGTGGGATTGACCTCCACATAGCCCTGGAGTTTCATCCAGATGTAGAAATTCTTCAGAGAAGCGATATTACGGGAAACTGTGGCGACCGACTTCCCTGCCGCCCGGAGATGCTCCACGTAGCCTCCGACCTCGCCGTCGTCCGCAGTGACATAATCGCTGTCCGTCTCCGCCTCCAGATACTCGCCAAACTGCCGGATGTCCCGCAGATAAGAGCTGAGAGTGTTCTTGGAAGCCTTCTTCTCATCCGCCAAATACCGCTCATACTTGCCCAGGCACTCTGCATTCGTCACAGTGGTCACGCTCCTCTGTGTGCTTGACATAATTATCGTGACCCTACTATATCTCAAATTCAGGATGTAATCAAGTGTTTTTCGCAAAAAATGTCATTTTTGTTACTTTTAACGGACGTTATGGTAACTGATCGCAAAAAATAGTTACATTTTGTAATTCACATAACCGGATAAGCCGGGCGTTTCCTCCATCAATAGTATCATTAGTTACAATTTATAACGATATTTTGTAGTTTTGTTACCATTCAGAGCACCTAAGCAGACTGACAACTAATAGTTATTAAAATTGCCTAACGCTTCCTCTTTTTATGTGTATTTTGACGAACGGACATCAATGCCCCTGCCAGTGCGCCGGCCAAAACAGCGGCCGTCAGGTACGCCAGCCACAGGCCAAAGGCACATTTGTCCCCGCCCAGCGCGCACGCCAGGGCCGCCAACAGCACATACGCCCCCGCGATGATACCGCCGGTCGCCAGGGCTTCCCTGCCCCGGCACCGGACGATGAACACCGTGGCGCCCCACACCGATATGCCCGCTATGCCGGCTGCGCATCCGCCGCCAACCCCTTCCGGCAGCAGCTCCCGTATCACCGCCCAGGCCACCGGCAGCAGGAGCACAGCCGTCAGCGCCAGCGCACATCCCTCCCCGATCGCCGCGCTGACGATCAGGGACTTCTTCCTGAAAAATGTCGTCATAAAATCATATCCCCCCGGAGATCAGGCTGGTAAAAGCCTATTCCCGGGGGGAACAAATGATTCCTGAACTTACAGGCAGGATGGGATGCTCAGTTTTCCGGCTCCTCGGTCTGCTTGCCCACGCTGGAGATGGCCCACTTCATGAGCTGGATGCGGACACGGTCGTCGCTGGTCTCAATGACGATGTTGTTCTCACGGACGGCGACCACCTTGCCGGTGATGCCGCCTATGGTGGTGACGGTGTCGCCCACGGCCAGGTTATCACGCATCTGCTGGGCCTGCTTTTTCCGCTTGTTCTCCGGGCGGATCATGAAGAAGTAGAACACCGCGATCATGACCACCAGCATGATAATCATGCTCATGCCGCCTCCGGCCGCAGCGGTACCGTCCGCCGCCGTGGCGTCAGCGGGAACGCAGCCGCTCACCATGAGCGCGCCCAGCGCCGTGACGATCAAAAGGGCCAGGACCCTGAAAATTCGAGAAGATTTCATTTACATACCTCCCATAAGATTGTTTCTATTATAAATGCCATTATATGCGCGTGTCAAGAATTTTGGTATATTTTGCCCGGTACGCGGCAAAGGTCCCCGTCTCCAGCGCGGCGCGTATCTCCGCCATCAGGGTATTGTAAAACCACAGGTTGTGCATCACCGCCAGCCGCAGGCCCAGGGCCTCCTGCGCCTTGAAGAGGTGGCGGATATAGCCGCGGCTGTAGCGCCGGCAGACCGGACAGCCGCATTGAGGGTCGATGGGACTGTCGTCCATGGCGTATTTCTCATTTTTCAGGTTGAGGACCCCCTGCTTGGTGAACAGGTGCGCGTGCCGGCCATTCCGGGCAGGCATGACGCAGTCGAACAGGTCCACGCCCCGCCAGACGCCCTCGATGATATTTCCCGGCGTGCCCACGCCCATCAGATACCGGGGCCGGTCTGCGGGCATATGCTCCTGGACCAGCTCGATGATGTCATACATCTGCTGGTGGGTCTCCCCCACCGCGAGACCGCCGATGGCGTAGCCGGGCAGGTCCAGTTCGGCGATGGCCTTCATGTGCTCCACCCGCAGGTCCGGATAAATGCCGCCCTGGTTGATGCCGAAGAGCATCTGGCCGGGATTGACCGCGTCCGGCTCGGCGTTATACGCCGCCAGGGCATTCTTACACCGGACCAGCCACCGGTAGGTGCGCTGGGTGGCCGCCTCAAAATACTCCCGGGGCGAGGGGATCTTCACGCACTCGTCAAAGGCCATGGCGATGTCGCTGCCCAGATTGGCCTGGATGCGCATGCTCTGCTCCGGGCCGATGAACAGCCGCCGGCCATCCACATGGCTCTGGAAAGCCACGCCTTCCTCAGTGATCTTCCGCAGGCCCGCCAGGGAGAAGACCTGGAACCCCCCGCTGTCGGTGAGGATGGGGCCCCGCCAGCTCATAAACCTGTGCAGGCCGCCCATGGCCTTCACCAGCTCGTCGCCGGGGCGGACATGCAGATGGTAGGTGTTGGAAAGCTCCACCTGGCAGCCGATGTCCTCCAGGTCCTTGGCAGACAGGCCGCCCTTGATGGCGGCCACGGTGCCCACGTTCATAAAGGCCGGAGTCTGTACCGTGCCGTGGGGCGTGGTGAATTCCCCCCGCCGGGCATGGCCTTCGGCCTGTTTCAGCAACTTATACATGCAGCTGGAAAGCTCCTCCTGTTCTCTTCCTCCGGGGCCTGAGACCCGGGGCCTCACCCATGGCGGCCCCGATATGTCATGCGGACATACTTTTCCTCCCATACGCTGTCGGTCACACGACCGGTCCCGGCGTCCAGGACCTCACGGATATCCCGGAAGAGGTCGTCCGCCACCTCCAGGATGACGTCCCGAAGCTCCAGGTCCGTGATGAACTTTTGCGGGATGGCGTCCAGGCCCAGATAGGCGCCCAGGATATTGCCGGTGATAGCGCCGGTGGAGTCGCTGTCCCCCTTGTGGTTCACGGCTGTGGCCAGGGCCTTTTCAAAGTCCTCGCTGTACTTGCCAGCGCAGAACACCGCGATGGCCAGCGCCTCGTCGCCGACCCAGCCCTCCCCCAGCGCATGGATGGCTTTCAGATCGTCCGCCCCTTCTCTGGCCAGGGACACGGCCCGTTCCATGAGCGCGGTGAAGGGGCCGATGTGGGGCTTATCGGCAAACAGCCGCTGCGCGGCGGCTATGGCGTCCTCTGCCGCATCCAGGGGCGCGGCGCCGGCATGGGCGAGAAGACTGACCATGTGGACGAGCACGGCTGCCGGCATATAGGCCAGGTCGCCGCCGTGGGTCAGGGCGGCGGCGCGTGCGCCGAACATGTCGACGTCATCCTGCGACAGGCCCCCCAGGCCGGGCAGATAGATCCCCACCGGCGCCACGCGCATGACGCCTCCGCAGCCCCGGCTATGGTTCACAGGGGCCTCTATGGTACCCATCTTTCCGCCCATCATCGCCCCCAGGCAGGTGCTCCCCGGCGCCCGGTCCGACCACAGCGCCGGCACACCGGCCAGCCAGGAATCGCGCGGTCCCTGCTCCCGGAACGACTGTTCCGTCTGGGTGCGGAGCCAGTCCTGATAGCTCTGCCAGATATAGCGGATATCCAGAGGGACCTGCCCGGCGCCGCAGGTGGCCGCCCGCAGAAGGCCCGCGGCGGTAAAGAGGGTCATCTGGGTGTCATCCGATATCTGCGCCACGCCTTTATAAAGGCTGTACTCCCGGATGCCCCGCCGGCCATAGCGATGAAAGATGGCGTCCTCCCCCAGAAATTCAACGGGATAGCCCAGCGCGTCGCCGGCAGCGCCGCCGATCAGGCAGCCACGGTATTTGGAAAGGTCCTTCATGCGTCACGCGCCTCCTCTCAGTGGATGAACATCGCATCTCCAAAGGAAAAAAAGCGGTACTCCTGCCGCACCGCCTCGGCATAGGCGTTCAGGATGTTCTCCCGCCCGGCCAGGGCCGAGACCAGCATCACCAACGTGGAGCCCGGGAGATGGAAATTGGTCACCAGCGCGTCGATGCACTTGAACCGATAGCCCGGATAGATGAAAATATCCGTCCATCCGCTCTCCGGCCGCAGTACGCCGTCCTCCCCTGTAAAGCTCTCCAGGGTCCGGCAGGAAGTGGTGCCGACGGCCACGATGCGACCGCCGGCCTCTTTCGTCCGGTTCACCGCCGCCGCCGTCTCCGCCGGGACCGTGCAAAACTCGCTATGCATCTCGTGGTCCTCGATGTTCTCCGCCTTCACAGGCCGGAAGGTGCCCAGTCCCACATGGAGCGTGACGAACCGCACATCCACCCCCATGGCCCGGATCCTGTCCAGCAGCTCATTGGTGAAATGCAGGCCTGCCGTGGGGGCGGCGGCGCTGCCGGGGTGGGCAGAATAGACGGTCTGATACCGCTCCGGGTCGTCCAGCTGCTCCTTGATATAGGGCGGCAGAGGCATGCGGCCCAGCCGCTCCAGCACCTCCAGGAAGATGCCCTGATAGTCGAACCGGATGACCCGGTTGCCGTCCGCCCGGACCGATTCCACCTGTCCGGTCAGCTCCCCGCCGCCAAAGATCGCCCGGGACCCCTCCCGCATCTTCCTGCCGGGCCGGGTCAGACACTCCCAGCAATTGTCCCCCAAGTCCCGCAGCAGCACGACTTCCACCGCGCCGCCGGTGGGCCGGCTTCCGATGAGCCGGGCCGGGATGACCCGGGAGTCATTGAGTACCATGCAGTCCCCGGGGCGCAGAAACGCGGGCAGCTCGTAAAAATGGCGGTGCTCCATCCCGCCGGTGCGCTTGTCCAGCACCAGCAGCCGGGACCCGTCCCGGCGCGCAAGGGGCGTCTGAGCGATCAGGCGCTCCGGCAGGTCATACATAAAATCGGATGTCTTCATTCATCCTCCGTTTTGGATACTGGTCCCCGTGTAATAGAACCCCAGGATGGACTCGCAGCTTTTGCTGTAATACTTGGCCATGGCGTAGGCGCCCCAGGCACTCATGCCCACCCTGTGGCTGGCGCTGACCATGCTGTCATAGTTCCCGCCGGCGGCGGCGATATCCTGCTTCGCAGCCTGCTCGAAGGGGTCGTCCTTTGCGGTCAGATAGGCATAATCGGTGCCGAATTTCTCGGACGCGCTCAGGATCCGGCCTCCGTTGCAGGAGGAGAAGAACGTGACGCAGATGTTTCCGTTGTAGGTCAGGTACTGTCCCCGGGTGGCCTCCACCGCCGCATCGGTGGCGGTATAGTAGTCCTCGCTGTAGGTGATGCCGCGGCCCCGATAGAGCTGGGTGCCGGAGCCGGTGACGATGTCCATGCCGAAATTGCCGTAGATGGACCAGTTATAGCTCATCACATAGCTCCTGCAGGCGATGGCCGCCGCCTTCAGCGCCTCTGTGGGCCAGGTGTTGGTGAATTCGTAGGGCACCACGCCCTTCACATAGTCCTCGACGTCCACAAAGTTGACCACGGTGATGTACCCGGCCTTGCCGGAGGCCTGGGACAGTTCAAAGTCGCCGTAGTATCTGTATTCCCCGTTCACCCGCGTCACGGCCTTGCCGCCGCTGACAGGGTGAATGGCCAGGTTGGAGGTACATGTATACACCTCGCTCCCCGCGGAGTCCGCCAGGGTAAAGGTGGTGCCGTCGGTGGTGATGGTGACCGTCCCGTCGCTCACAGAGCCGCTGGAGGAGAAGTACCGGTCGGACATGACGCCGTACTCAAAGCCGGAGCCGTTCAGGTTCTCCAGGGTCACGGTGCTGACGCTGGTGTCGATGTTCTTGGTCTTGACCAGAACGCCTACCCGGATCACATTGGCCTTGATGGACACCGAGCCGCCCGTATTCGTGGCGGGGGTATCCGGCACGGATTCGGGGTTGCTGGCCGCCGGAGGACTGGTGCTGTCCCCGCCGGGAGTGGGAGAAGGCGCGGCGGTCTCTCCGCCGCCGGGAGGCGTGGAGGAGCCGCTGCCGCTGGGACGCTGAGGCCCGGACGCAAAGCCGCCGCAGGCGCCGTCAAACCGCTGCAGCACTGCCGCCGCCTCCGCGCGGGTAGCGGAATCGGTGGGATTGAACGCCCCGGCTGTATCGCCCTGGACGATGCCGCAGCGCTGCATGTTGTCCACGCTGCTCTTGGCCCAGGAGCTGATCCTGCCGCTGTCGGTAAAAGCGGCACTTGCCCCCTTCTGGGCAAGGCCGATGCCCATGACGCTGGCGAACCGGTCCATCATGACACACATCTGCTCCCGGGTGATGCTGCTGTCCGGAGCGAACCGGCCGCCGCCGACGCCGGTGACGATGCCCTTCGCCTGGGCCCAGGCCGCATAGCCGGCATAGTACGCGCCGAAGCCGACGTCGGAAAAGTTCAGATAGCCGGGCGATACATATTGGCCGTTGATGTAGCCCGCGCCGGCGTCTGTGGTGACCTTATACCAGTCCCCCGTCTTTTCCTGGATGGTGACGGCGGCTCCCTTCTGGAGCGTTGAGACAATGCTGTAGGAGGTGCCCGCACCGCTGCGCAGGTTCACATCGGAGCCGGTGACGGTCCCGGTCAGCCATGCAGGTGCGTCCACGTTGGCATACCGGCCCAGGGCTGTGACGAACATCGCCCGGGACATGGTGGTATCGGGAGAAAAGGTGGTGGCGGACGTGCCGTTGAACAGCCCCTTCCCCACTACATAGTTCACCACGTCGCAGTACCAGTCGGAGCTGCTCACATCGGTGAAGCTGGCCGCATACGCGCCAGCCGGCAGCAGTAACAGCGCCGTCGCAGCCAGCAAAAACAGCGCCGCTATCCGATATGACCGCCGAAAAAATGCCATCTGTATCCTCCTTTCAAAGAGGAGCGCCGTCGATTGACGGGACCGGTTTCATGTGGTATACTCTTGGAGGTCATATTATAAACAAAAAATTACAAATTGTCAATCATTATGTAACCTTCACACCTTTTTCGCGGTTACATATACTGCTACAGGAGGTCAACGAATATGGAAAAGCTGAAAGTTGGCGTTATCGGCGGCACCGGCATGGTGGGACAGCGGTTCGTCTCCCTGTTGGCGGAGCATCCCTGGTTTGAACTGACCGTCATTGCCGCCAGCGCCCGGAGCGCAGGCAAGACCTATGAACAGGCCGTGGGGAGCCGCTGGGCGCTGGAGGTGCCCATGCCGGAAAAAGCCAAGGGCATCGTGGTCAAAAGCGCCGTGGATGACATGGCGCAGATCGCCGCAGAGGTGGACCTGGTGTTCTCCGCCGTGGACATGAAGACCGAGGAGATCCGCGCTTTGGAGGAGGGCTATGCCAAGCTGGAGTGCCCGGTGGTCTCCAACAACAGCGCCCACCGCTGGACGCCCGACGTGCCCATGGTGGTGCCCGAGATCAACCCGGAGCATCTGGCGGTCATCCCCGCCCAGCGCAGACGTCTGGGCACCCGGCGCGGCTTCATTGCCGTGAAGAGCAACTGCTCTCTGCAGAGCTATGTGCCCGCCCTGCATCCCCTGAAGGATACGTTCGGGCTGAACCGGGTGCTGGTATGCACCTATCAGGCCATTTCCGGCGCCGGCAAGACCTTTGAGACCTGGCCGGAAATGGTGGACAACGTCATCCCCTACATCGGCGGCGAGGAGGAAAAGAGCGAGCAGGAGCCCATGAAGCTCTGGGGCCATGTGGAAGATGGCCGGATCGTCAACGCCTCCGCCCCATCCATCACCGCCCAGTGCCTGCGGGTCCCGGCCAGCAACGGCCACATGGCCGCCGTATTTGCCAGCTTTGACAAAAAGCCCTCCCAGGAGGAGATCCTGGCCCGGTGGGCCGCCTTTTCCGGCAGGCCCCAGCAGCTCGGCCTCCCCTCCGCCCCCAAGCAGTTCCTTCACTACTTTGCGGAGGACAACCGGCCCCAGACAAAGCTGGACCGGAATCTGGAGGGCGGCATGGCTGTGAGCATCGGCCGGCTGCGGCCCGACACCCAGTACGACTACAAGTTCGTGTGCCTGAGCCACAACACCCTGCGGGGCGCCGCGGGCGGCGCCGTGCTGCTGGCGGAGCTGCTCCGCGCCGAGGGCTGGCTGGACCGTTGACCTCCCGATATCATCTGTGACGCAAAAGATGCCGTGGGCCGATCGCCCGCGGCGTCTTTCATTTGGGAGGAATTTCTGTGAAGACACCCATATTTACCGGTTCCGGCACCGCCATCGTGACGCCTCTGTCTGCCGGCTCCATCGACTATGACGCCTTTGGCCGCCTCATCGAGGCGCAATATACCGGCGGCACCGCCGCCTTGGTGGTCTGCGGCACCACCGGCGAGGGGGCCACCCTCTCCGCCAAGGAACACGAGGACCTGTTCCGCTTCGCGGCGGAGCGGAGCGCCGGGCGGATGAAAATCATCGCCGGCATCGGCTCCAACGACACCGCCGCTGCCCTGGATATGGCCAAGCGGGCCGAACAGGCCGGCACGGACGGACTTTTGATGGTCACGCCCTACTACAACAAGACCACCCAGGCCGGGCTCATACAGCACTTCACCTATGTAGCGGACCGGACGGAGCTGCCCATCATCCTTTACAACGTGCCCAGCCGCACGGGCGTGGGCATCGCCCCGGAAACATATGCCGTTCTGGCAGATCATCCCCGCATCAACGCCGCCAAGGAGGCGTCCGGGAACATCGGAGAATTTGCCCGGACCTGCGCCCTGTGCGGCGATAAGCTGCACTTTCTCAGCGGCAACGACAGCGACACTGTGGCCATGATGGCCCTGGGGGCCAAGGGCGTCATCTCCGTGGCATCCAACATCGTCCCCGAAACAGTGAGCAGGCTCTGCCGGCTCTGTCTGCAGGGAGACCTCGCAGCCGCCTCTGCCCTGAACCGGGAATATATGGACCTGTTCACCGCCCTGTTCTGGGAAGTGAACCCCATCCCCGTCAAGACGGCCATGGCCATGATGGGCCTGTGCGGCGGGGAGATGCGGCTGCCCCTGGTGCCCATGGGCGCGGCCCACAGGACCGCGCTGGAGGGTGTGCTGAGAAAGCACGGGCTTTTGGCAGAAGCATAGACCGCCGGGAACGGCAAAAACGGTCCGGATCTCCGGACCGTTTTTGCGTCTCGGTATTTCAGTCTTTCCCCGCGGACTTGGGCGTTGCCGTGGGCTTGCTGGCGGTGGTGTGCTTGCCGGAGCTGCTGGTGCCGGTCTTGCTGCGGCCTGTCACATCATCCAGCGCGTCCTCACCGGCGTCCACGATGTCGTTCACCGCTTCCTCGCCGGCGCCCACGACGCCATCCACCGCATCCTTGCCCTCGTCGATGATGCCGTCGGCAGTGCTGTCCGTGGCCTTCGGGCGGGGTGTCGCGCTGGCAGCGGGCCGGGGTGTAGCCGTGGCCGCCGCCGTGGCCGCCGCCGTGGCCGCCGCAGGCGGCGTGGTCCTTGTCTCGCCGCTCATGTCCTTGGCGCAGCCGCCCAGCATGGACAGGAGCAGGAGGGCCGCAAGTATCGTCGTGAAGATGCTCTTCATCATTCTGCCTCCGTTGATAGTATTGTAACAGCTCTATTATGCCAACTATCCCGCAGAATTTTCATGGAAGCAAAAAATAATTTTCGTTGTCATATTTTGGTTGCAGCAGACAGGCAAGTATGCAATAATGTACCCATGGAACAAGAGAGAACATGCTGCTTTACCGGCCACCGGGCCGAAAAGCTCCCCTGGCGGGACAACGACCAGGCCCGGGGCTGCCTGGAACTGAAAAAAGTCATTGCCGACGTGATCTCCACCCTGTACGACGGTGGCTTCCGCCATTTCATCTGCGGCATGGCCACCGGCGCGGACATCTATTTCGGCGAGGCGGTCGTGGCCCTTCGGTCTGAGCATCCGGACGTAACGCTGGAGGCCGCCGTTCCCTTCTCCGGCCAGGAACGGCGATGGAGCCCCTATTGGAAAAAGCGCTATGCCCGCCTGGCGGAGGAGTGCGATAAGGTCACCGTCCTGCACAGCGAGTACACCCCCACGTGTATGATGGACCGCAACCGCTATATGGTGGACCGCTCCCGGGTGCTGGTCGCAGCCTACAACGGCTCCGCCGGCGGCACCCGCAGCACCATGCTCTACGCCATACGCCAGGGTCTGGAGGTCATCGAGCTGCCCGTGGAGAGCAAATAACAGGTCTGACACGCGTGAATTCTTCCAAGAAAGCTCTTGACATATCCCCGTTTTTCATGTAGAATATCCCACGCGAAACGGACGATTGGCGCAGCTGGTAGCGCATCCGCTTGACGTGCGGGAGGTCACAAGTTCGAGTCTTGTATCGTCCACCAAGATTGAGAAATCCGAACTTGATTCCAATAGGAAACGGGTTCGGGTTTCTTGTGTATATTGAGGATATTGAGTTGTAAACAGAACGGGTCCGCTGCAAAACGCGAGTTTGCAGCGGACCCTTTACCAATTGTGGAGATACTGGAAAGCACAGATCAGCATATCAGAATTTGCGGCATATATGTCTGAATGGCTTAGAATGATAAAGCCTGATTTTGTGGAGGGAATGGTAGGATACCACCCCTCCGAGTTTTGCACCCGGAAAGCCTTGCAGATTCAGGGGCTTTGCTGTTCTATCGTTCTACTATTCGCCCTGCGTCGTTTCGCGTACTCAGCCTTTTGCCTCCGCTGGGCTATGGCTCTGCAATCGTCACAGTAGAGCGCCCGATTGGAGCCAGGGGGAAACGCCTTGCCGCAAATCGCACATCGCTTCGCTGTGTCCTTGCCGAATATCTCCGTTTCTAATTCCTGTCCGGCCTTGTCCCTCAACAGCACCCAGCGAAATATTTTGCAGCAGACGGAATAAGAGAGCGTTTGTGGACACGGGACTTCCTCACCATCATCCAGGTAAAGGCAGTTGCCATTGTCACAGGCGCTGCACAGTTTCCGAATGAGCGAGACGGCCCGCTGCCGCTGTCTGCCGGTCATGCGCGGGAGAGCCCCGTCCGGCTTCCGCTCAATGGGCGGCAGCAGCTCAAGATGGAATAAGCTCATAGCGTTTTTCTTTTCCCATTAAATGTAAGCGATTATCTCCTTTCTCGTTTTCAATTTATTTTATATGGAGGCGGGCGTGATGCCCGCCTCTTGCGCGTTAGTGTTCCATGTCTTGTATCTTTTGCTTGGCCGGATGGATACTCGGCTGCGGCGAGGCGTCTTGCAGTTTGGCAAGCACAGAAGAACGCTCCTGCTTCTGTTCGGCAGGGTCCGGCAACAGGCCGGGGATGACCTTATCGACCCAGGCGCGAATCTCCTTTAGCTTGCGCAGATCGCCTTGGATGGCGGCCAGCCGGGTTTCCTTGTCCCGGTTCTGTTCCCGCAGAGCGTTGTACTCCGCTTGCAGAGCGCTGACAGGCACATCGTCCACTCCGCCGTGGTGCATGAGATAGCCATACGCCTTTTTCATGGCGGCAAGCTCATCCTTGTGCTCGGCGGCATACTTCTCCTTGGCCCGCTTGAAACCTTTTTTGCTGTAAGCGTCATACACAGGCTTGAGGTCCAGGTATGTTCTGTATGCGTCCAGCGTGGCGGCGATGACCTTCATCCTCTTTTCGTGGGCTCGCATATCCTTGCGGATCGTGTCGGCTTGGCTCTGCGTCGCAGACAGTTTGGCTCTGAAAGCGTCAGCCGAGATCAGGCGGTTTTCTTTCAGATACGATATGGCTTGCATCACCTTGTCGAGGTCTGCGGCGGTGCCTTTGAGCTGCCCCATAGCGGACCAGCTGGCGCGTTCGTCCTCACGAATCTCCATGTACCGGGCCAGCAGCGCCGGGACGGTTGGCTCCTTGCGCGTTTCCAGAGCATTTGTCAGCGTGTCCAGCCACGCTTTCAAATGCCGGATGTGGGCGCGGATGGATGCCATCAGACTGTTGGCGGCTTTGATGTCCCGATTGAGATCACCGATGTTGGTCCGTATGCCCCGCTTCTCCATCTGGAAGACCGCCGGACCCATGTGGATGGTCGGAGTTTTATCAACGCCCTGTCGGACATAGGAACGCAGGTCCACGCGCTCCGGGCGGCCGTTCCTCTCCAGGTAATCGTTCTGCACGACTTCCCAGGCGTGCCGCCAGATCTCGCCGTATTTCCTGTCGTTCCAGTCAACGGTGTCCTCCTTGTGGCTGGCCCAATAGCGGCTGTTGGGGCATTTATATCGCTGGCCGTTTTCGTCCAGATTATAGACCTTTCTGGTCTTTGGCAGCCAGCGGCCATGCTCGTCCATTGGCCGCATGGTCAGCATGACGTGGGCGTGGGGATTGCCGGTCCCCTTGTCGTGGATGGCAAAATCGACGCACATCCCCTTGGAGACAAATTGCGCCTGGCAGTAATCGCGCAGCATCTGCGGATACTGCTTCGGCGGGACCTCCCGCGGCAGGGCCATGACGATGCGGCGGGCAAGCTGAGAGTTCCACTGGTTCTCTTTCCGCTCAACCGAATTCCAAAGCGTGTTCCGGTCTGCAAATTCCGGCGGCGCATTTGGCGGGAGCATGATCTCCGTGTAGACGATGCCGCGCTTCTCAGAATAGGATTTTCGTTTTCCGTCGTATTCAGAAAACAGGCTCTCGCCGCTCTGATACGCGGCTCCGGCAACGGCAGACTGGCCCCGGCTTCGCTGGGTGATCGTGAGCTTAAAGTGCGGACATGGTATAGGCAAAACCTCCTTCAAAGATAGGGTAGACAGCGCAGCTGGCGCAGGGGAAGACGGCTTCCCCTGTTTTTGTGCGGCGGCACCCGCACAACGCCCTCGCCCTTCGGAGAACGCAAACGCCCCGGGACGGGGGTATAATTGCGCCCTTGCCTAAAGTCAAGGGTTCGGATAGTTGGCATCTTCCAGCATTTGTGCCAGAAGCTGCTGCACAGCCGGCTGACGGAACGCGGTCTTGAGCAGCTCCATGACCTGATCGTTGGACAGCGCCTCCGGGTGCCGGAGAAAGCTCTCCAGCATCCCCGCCCGTGTGCACAGGCGGTTGGTCCGCTCCCTGCGCGTCAGCTCGCTGATTTTCCGGGCGATCATCTTTTGGTGATCTTCCGTATATCGCAGCTCGCGCTCTGCCTTTTCCATGCTCTCCCGCAGCTTGGCGATCTTTGCGAGGTTATCCATGCCGGACCTCCTTTGCCTGCCGCTGGGCTTCCCACTGCAGCAGTTCCCTCTGGCCGTCTTCGCTCTCGTAGTATCGCTGGATCATGGGAAGCAGACAGCGGGCCATGCGCTCGATGGCATAGTCGGGTATCTGCATGGATTCGGTTTTGCCGGGGTTATTCTTTTTTGACATCTAGTTCCTTTCTCAAATGTTCAATCGCATAAAAATTCCTCCTTTAGTTCTCGATGATGTCTTGGTGTCTTGCAAAAAGAAAAGCTGCGTCTCGTAAACGGAGACACAGCTCTTGGTTGGCATTCAGCTTATATCGTTTCCGTCCGTGATGGGATTTCCTGGTGCTGCGGCGCTCAGACATCTTCCTGCTTTGCCAACGCTCCGAAAAATGGGGGTACTACTCCCTGGGTCATCGGGCGGGACTGAAAAACTGAATCAGGCTATTGGTATAAATCATCCCGGCATGTTTGTGCCGGGTCCGTCAGGTTTTGTCCTCGCTCTCTAAGAGGACCGTACAAAATGATGTCTTAAGCGCCGCTTCACCGAAATCCGTTCCTGCCCCGGCGTCTCACCGCGGCGTTTTGCTCCCTTGGCGCGCTGATGCGTTCGCTTCTCCAGGAGCGTATCCATTTCGGACGGTCATTCACTTGTGATCATGGGCAAACCTGTGTGCTATCCGCCTCCCTTCCAGAATTATTCATCCATATCATAGCACTGCAGATTTGAGGTGTCAAGAGGAATAATGAAAAAAGTTACAAAATCAATATGAATCAGAAACAGCGAAGAAGCAGGATCACAATATTACTGGCATACTGGATTTTAAAGAAAGGCAGTTGTCCTGACCCATGGGAAACAGGGGGTGTAATGGTAAGGACAAGTGATAGTCGATGTACGCATTTAGAGGGTCTGAAAGCCTTGCGGCGCAAGGGATTCAGAACAGCAAACCGGCAGGGGGAATGATACTATACGGCACCCCTCGAAATCCGGGGTCTATTGCATGACATAGTTCGCAAGAAGTTACGAATTTTAGCGAAGAAATACGCCAAAGTCGTTGACTACTTGTTTGTGTTGCAGTATACTGATTTCGTTGAAGGGAGGCGCATTGTGAGAATTAGCTATAAGAAGCTGTGGATAATGCTCATAGAAAAGGATGTATCTCCAGCTTCCCTTAGGAAAGATCTGAACATAGCAACAGGCACCATGACAAAGATGCGCCGTAACGAAGAAGTTGCATTGTCTGTCCTACTCCGCATATGTGGGTATCTGAATTGCAACATTGGAGATATATGCGACGCTATCCGAGAGGATGATGAGCCAAAGATCTAATCGTATCAATACTGAAAGGATAGAGAAATGAAAAGACAGTTCTGCCCCTATTGTGGTACAAAATTGGATGAAGGTGCGCTGTTTTGCAAAAACTGCGGAGAACCGATCAGCGGGGATGGACATGATAGCGGTGAGTCGCCGCGCCCTTCAAGAGATAACCCAACCGAACGAAAAGTCGTATATGAAGGCAACATTCATAAATGCCCTAACTGCGGAGAGGTAATGGAATCATTTATGACAGTCTGCCCTTCTTGCGGGTATGAGGTTCGTGATGTAAGTGCTCCATCTTCTGTCCGTGAGCTAGCTATGAAACTGGAGAGCATTTCTGCGCAGAAAATGCCTGCAATTCCTGAAAAAAAGTCTGTTATGAAAATGGTCTTTGGTAGAGACTTCCGAGAGGGAGATGAAGCGGAAGAGGCATTAAGGCGATTTGAAAATCAAAAAGATCAAGAAAAAGCATCGCTGATTAGCAATTATCCCGTTCCCAATTCAAAAGAGGACATCATAGAATTTATGATATTGGCATCATCCAATATTGACTTAAAGAAGGGCATAAGTGATATTGTCTCAAAAGCATGGATTTCAAAACTAGACCAGGTTTATCAAAGAGCAGAGATTACAATGGGAGATCAACCTGATTTTCAGCAAATCAAGAGCATTTATGACAAGAAGAAAAAAGACCTTAAAAACAAGAAAATTAAAGGGGTCTTGATTGGAATAGGTGGTGTAGCAGCCTATTGTTTCTTTTTTGGGATACTTATAAATCCGACGGTGACAATATCAATCACTATCGGAGTTTTAGTCTTGCTAATTGTTGGCCTTATTCTTTATAAGAAAAAGAAATGAACAGCTAAAAGGGGGTAAAGTAAATGTCTCTATTTGGTATTAGAAATCGAACTGGCGGTTTCATGGATGAGATTCGCTGCGATGAACCGTCATATCTTATCTGGAAATGGCATCCTCCCGGTGTGCAGCGTGGTGAGGATAGCAGAGAAAATGCGATCCGCTGGGGTTCATCTCTCCGAGTAAAAGATGGTGAAGTAGCTGTTTTAGTCTATCCTCAAAACAATGGGGTTTTACAGGACTATCTAGTTGGTCCTTGCGATGTAATACTTACTACAGCGAACCTTCCAGTACTTGCAAGCATTGTTGGCCTTGCATATGATGGGGGAACACCGTTTCAGGCAGAAGTATATTTCATCAATCTCGCAAGAATAATCCAAGTTAAATTTGGTATACCTTTTTTCGATGTATACGATCCAAGATTTGCTGATTTTGGTGTTCCTGTTGCGGTTAGAGGCACTGTAAGTTTTTCTATTGTTGACTATAGAGAATTCATTAAACTCCATAGGCTAAATAATTTCAGCCTTGTTGATTTCCAAAAACAAATCCAGGATGTTGTTTGCAGGTATGTTAAGGACTGTGTAGCTAATGCACCTGCAGCTCATAATATTCCGGTTATTCAAATCGAAAGTAGAATTGCACAAATCAATGACGCGATCGAATATGACATTGGTGAACGCTTAAAAGAAAACTTCGGGGTCTTTGTTAATGGTATTGACATCGCGGCAATAGAAATAGATAAAGCAAGTGACAGGTACCGTCAACTAATGGCAGTTACAAGAGACATAGCTGCCGCCAAAATGGAGGCGGAGACTACCGATTACGTTGAGCGGCTGCGTATCCAACGCGAAGAAGGACAGTATGCCCAACACAAGACAACACAGTCTGCAAATATGAGTGCATTTCAGATTGAAAAGCAAGCTGAAGTCGGTGTAGCTGGAGCGTCTGCGCTTGGCCAAATGGGGGGAAGTGGAGCCGGCGGAGTCAGTTTTGGCGGAGATGGCGGTATAGGTTTTAACCCAGCCGCTATGATGGCCGGTATGGCAGTTGGCGGGGCGGTCGGCCAGAGTATTGCCGGTGCAATGAATAACATGAGCGGAGGTGTGACCAACCCGATGCAGCCAGGGGTCACCCCTCCGCCGATACAGGGTTCTTTGTTTCATGTTGCCGTCAATGGCCAAGCAACTGGACCATATGACATTTCTATATTAGCACAGATGGCATCTACAGGGCAGATCACGGCCAACTGTCTAGTATGGAAAGCTGGGATGACAGAATGGCAAAAGGCCGGAATGATTGACGAATTGAAACCGCTATTCTCAACTATTCCACCTATTCCATCGCAAGAAGAATAAAGGAGATATAATAATGAAGTGTGCAAAATGCGGCGCAGAGCTTTCAGAAGGATCGAAGTTTTGCTCTTATTGTGGCAACAAAATTGATGTCGAGCATAGTAAGAGAAGAGATAATGAACCACAGCCACTTTACAGAATGGTAAACTCTGAACCGACGTATACCGGTTCGTCGAGTAACTCTACAACCAAAAGAACAGAACAGACATTTAGTATGCCAATCACACCTAGCACAAATAGTGCTCCCAAAAAGAAGAACAAAACAAGCCTTTTAGTGATTGCCCTTGTAGTTGTTGTTATTCTGCTTATTGTGGCATTATTGCTAATCAGCAATGGACCAAGGAGTGATGAAGAACCGGAAATGGCCACATCTATCGTTATGCAAAATAGAGATACGGAGAATACTGCTGATAATAATATAAATGTGCAAGGCGCGGCAGAAGAAGATTCCGAGCCGCTAACTATCACAAAAGATACTGAATATGCTTATATGACAGATAGATGGAACGTCTATATAGCAACGGCAATTTCTGATGACATAATTAAAATTGAGAATTGGGACAAAACAAGCTCTGACGAAAAATCAGTCTCCTATGATTACGAAGTAGGTACTTTCAGAATTAATGACAGTCAAAATGACTTTGAGTGGATTGATGAAGAGCAAACCACGTTTACCTTTACTTTCGTTGATAAGAAAAGGCCTGGTTTTAAGAATGGTGGAACTGCAACGTTTACTATTAATATAAGTGACAGCGACAGAAATAAAGGTTCAAATTGTTCAGATAAGATTGCTTGCTTTTCCTATCAACATGACAACTGGAATCTGTATAAGGCCATGCCGCTTACTGATACACTTATCAAGATTGAAACATGGTATAGATCCAGTACGGATGATCCATTCTTATATGCCTATGATTTTTGCATTTTTGATACTACCAACGAATCGACTGACTTTGAATGGACAGATAATGAACATACTGCGTTTACAATTACATTGCGCGATAAAGAAAATGGACATTGGGAAGAAGATACATTTGTTTCTTTTATGTTGGATAACGAGTACTATTCTCATTTTGCGGTCAATTCTTACCTTGGAAGATGGGTGATTGGTGAAGGTGAAGCCGCAGTTTCATCATCTGCATCTGATTTTAAATATGACAATTTTCAATCGGTACAAAAAGAATTAGAAGATGCTGGTTTCACAAATATAGCTACCGACATACTCTATGATATTGTCTGGGGTTGGACAGAAGAAGGAGAAGTCGATAGTGTTTCTATCGACGGCCGCACAGATTTTGAGGAAGGGGAAGTATTTAAGCAGGACGCTCCCATAATAATCACTTATCATATGAAAGAAGAGGACGATCCCAGCAAAGTCACTGAAACTGAACCTCCCAAAACAGAGCCCACGCAAGCACCAGAAGAAAAAGAGCCAGCTGAGGTTGTAGAAACCGAGACAGCCAATACTGAAATCTACGAGCCGCAAGCAACGGAGGACAAATCGGTATTCTATTCCACAAATGATTCCGATACGGCTCGGCAAGGAAATTCCGGCGTATTCGCCTATAAGAGTTCTGGTGGTTCATATAGTATCTATTGGATCATTGATTTCGATGAAGGGTATGTATATTACTTTATTGAAGGAAATGGAGACTCTACCTGCGACAGACTCAAAATTGAATCCGGCACTTTAAATGACATGGTGATTATCACATACCACGATGGAGGCGAAGAATGGTCCAATTGCTTACATTTCAAGTGGGTTAATCATCCTGAGACGCTAATCATGCAAGACAATGACGGCTTTGAATATGATTTTTCTTACACGAATTTGGAAGATGCATTGAACCTGAGAAGCACTAAAACAATCATCGACTATTGAGATTTTGCGATGAGAGATCGAAATATACACCCCATTTGGACCAAATTAAATTAGTTATTACGCTATAATCCAAAACATTCGCAAAATCCGGGTTGACAACAGCCCGGATTTT
>CANRNU010000002.1 GCA_947632005.1 uncultured Oscillospiraceae bacterium
GATTTGTCACTATGGATTTTCTTTTTTGAAAACTTTTACCCAGTGGGGTATTGCAACTTCATTTTACAACGCGCCACAGATTTGTTTTTATAGCAAATATCGCTGTGCATCTGCCCGCAAAACCTTGAAAACAGGGACTTTTTCAAAAAAGACTATAATGTCACTCGGACCACCTCGCCGAAAGACGCTTGAAGATGAAGGGCGGGCGTGCCCTTTGGGGGGCCCGGGGTATGATCCGAACGGTGTCTTCCAGATCGGGGATGTGGTTCGGGTCTTTCATTCCCATCAGGAAAATTCTATGAAAAATGGTCATTTCGGCAAAAACCGAAATGACCATTTCAAATTTTGCTCAAGGGTGATGAGGTCCCGTCTTATTAAAAGATCACGTTGTCCTGAATAAATTGGTAGTCTCTCAGCGTCCCAAATAGATCATCGAGATATACAGAGTCGACACTTTCAGACTCATGGAGCCAGTTTGCGATGCCTTGAACTGCCGCGTCCATGATCTCCTTATCAGGAGATTCGGGAGGAACGAGTTCTCCTTCAAGCAGTCCAGTGTCTATATCAAGTGTCACCTCATAATAAACATGAGTGAGCAGGGTGTTATAGTATTCCAAGGCGACCGGATTGTCAGGCCAGACAAAATCTTCTGCGCTGATCTCATTCGGAACGAGATATTCTTCGGTGATGGACTTGGCGATGCAGGACATGAGTTCCTGCATGTCCTCGTCAAGAACAGGATCCTCCGCCGTCTTGGCGGGCCTTTTCTCCCCGCCGGAGAGAAGCTCCTCCATGAACGGCTCATACTTCCCCTCCACGTCGATGGCCGTATTGCCGAACAGGCTCAGGAAGAAATCGTCTGTTCTGTCCTCGCTGATCTGCTGTTGCTCCAGCCAATCCGAGATGGCCGCCACGGCCTCCAGCTGGCCCTCGCTGCCCAAAAAGCCATTCGTATCCGCGCTGATCGCTTCGGCGGCACCCTGGCCCCCGTTTCCACCATCCAGAATATCCGCGATGGCTTCAGCATAGGTCGTCAGGATCCGGTCCATCGTCAGGCGAATGTACTCGAAGGCGTTGTCGATGTCCTCGCGGTCAAAGCCGCCGATGGCGTCCGCCAGGGCCTGCATGTCTTCCTCGGTGAGACTGTAATCGTTCAGCTCATCTTCCGAAGGCCCGGTGTCCCCGTGGCCGTGTGCTGCATCGTTTTCCTCTACCCATGCCAGAAACTCATCCCACTCCATCTCGCTGGGATCGACGTCGGAAGTCTCATCTCCGTCCGCGTAGGCCCCGATCCCCAGGGACAGGACCATGCACAGGACCAGAATGGTCGCTAACATTCTTTTCTTCATCTTTTGCTTTCCTTTCCTGATCTAAATTTACAGCCACCGTCAGAAAGGAAAACGCATCTATCCCGGCGGTGTCGCGCTGCGCTGTCTCAACGGTACTTGCCCGCGGGAACAGGCCGTAAGACCTGCCCCGCGAGTTTTCCCGCCGAAACAACAAAGGCGGTGCAGGGTAAAACCCCACACCGCGCACAACACAACACAAAAGCCGGATAACCTGCCCTTGTAAAAAGCCAAGGGAACAGGTATAATGAGCCTTGGGCGCTGAAAAGCTGTGTAGGAGCCTACTTCTCCTGCATAAGGGCTTGGGGTGTTGACGGCGCCCCAAGTCCTGCCTTTGTTATTCCGTTACTGCCATTATAGCGCGTCACTGGGTCAAGTGCAAGTGTTTTCCGGCGCGCACCGCAGTCCGAAGCCAAACAGAGCGGGAGCATCGTAAGATGTTCCCGCCCTTGCGCTTTTATAAAGGCATGGGTATAATGAGGACCAAAGAAACGAGCAGCGCGGCAGATCGGAAGCCGCATGAAAAGTGCTGCGATCAAGATACACTTGACATGGAGGCCATAAAATGGCGCTGATGGTAATACTTGCCGCCGTGATCGCGGCAGTGCTGGCGGTCAGCTATGCCGCCTACCGCATTCCTTTCTATCATCCCGGCCACACGGAGAGCCCCTATGACCTGCCCCCGGAGAGCCAGTATGACCCCTACCGGGAGGCCATGACGGACCTTATCGCCGCCATGGATGCCGTCCCCTTCGAGCCCGTGGAGATCACTTCCGGCGACGGCGCCAGGCTCTTTGGCCGGTACTATCCCGCGGTCGACGGCGCGCCTCTGCTGATCGGGTTCCACGGCTTTAAGAGCACCGCCCTGCGGGATCTCTCCGGCCCAGGGCAAATGGCCCGCCAGATGGGCATGAATGTCATCCTTGTGGACCAGAGGGCCCACGGAAAGAGCGACGGAAGGACCATCTCCTTTGGTGTCCGGGAGCGGTTCGACTGCCTGAGCTGGGCCCGGTACGCGGCCAGCCGCTGGCCCGGACGGCCCATCGTCCTGATGGGGGTGTCCATGGGCGCCGCCACGGTGCTGATGGCCGCGGACCTGGACCTGCCCGGGGAGGTGAAGGGCATCATCGCAGACTGCCCCTATTCCGACCCCTCCGCCATCATCAAAAAGGTGGGCCGGGACAGCATGGGCGGCGCGTCCATTTTGCTCTATCCCTTCATCCTGCTGGGCGCCCGGCTGTACGGCGGCTTCAGCCTGACGGCGGCCTCCCCGCGGAAGGCGGTGCGCCGGGCCAGGGTCCCCGTCCTGCTCATCCACGGCGAGGACGACCGGTTCGTCCCCTGCGACATGAGCCGGGAGGTCTATGACGCCTGCGCCAGCGAAAAGACCCGTGTCACCGTCCCCGGTGCGCCCCACGCCATCGCCTATGTCCAGGACCCGGACAAATACGGCCAGGCGGTCCGCCGGTTCCTGGCCTCGCTGGGCGTGGCGGACCAGCTGGCGGGAGAGTGAATAAGTTTACATAATCTACATTTTTCAAAGAGAGGGCATGTTGGCCGTCTATCTGCCGCCGTTCCGCCTCCGACCGGGGATCATGGCCATAAGTCCTGCACAGGAGACCGTCAGCAGCACGGTCCAGAAGAGGACATCCCCGCTCTCGTCCCCGGTGGCCGGGGCCCGTCCCACAGTCGGGCCGGGGGCGGCGGTCCCGCCGCGCTGGTCCTCCTGCCGCTGGTCGTAGCCGCACACGTCGCAGACGGCGTCCCCTCCCCAGACATGGGCCTGGGTGACCGCCGCGCCGCAGCAGCTGTACGTTCCAACATGGCCGCGCCCGTTCTTTCCGGTCCACTGCACGGTCCCCGTGTGTCCGGTGCTGTCCAGCTCCCCGTAGGGCTGGCCGCAGACGTCGCAGACGGCTCTTTCCGTGCAGGTGGCCCTGCCGCCGGTGCAGGCCGCCTCCTCCAGGCGAATGCCGCAACCATTTTGGCAGAGGTGATAGTGCCGGCCATTCTCGCTGGTCCAGGCGCTGTCCGGCCAGTGCTCCCGCCAGTTGGCGCGGAGCTGGAGCGGCCCCGTCACGGGGTCATTTTCTATATCCCAGGGGCCCACGCCATCCTGATACCACCCGTCAAACCCGCACATACCCACGGGGGGGTAAGTATGTTGGTTAGTGTCCCCACCGGCGTGTTCGGCGCCACCTCCATGGGCTCCAGCTGCGGGTCCGCGCTGCCGCCGTTCAGGTCGAACGTCACCGGAAACGGCGTGTCTGCCCGGAGGACCAGGTGCAGTGTGGAATCCCTCATAATGCCGTATTCCTGGAGCATATGGCCGTCCTCCAGCTGTTTGCCGGCAAAGATCAGCCTCTGCTGCTCCACCGGGTAGCCCTCCAGGGCCTGGAGCATTGCCTTCACTTCCTCCACCAGGGTCGTGGGCTCCACTTCCAGGTTGGCGTGTTTGCCGGTCAAGGTCTTGACGAATATCTGCATGATGGGCATGGGCTCCCCTGGGCCGGGGGCGCCCTCCAGGGCGGCGACGGCAGCCGCGGCGGCCTCATATCTGCCGGTATCCAGTTGGGTCCGTTCCTCGTCGGACAGAGAGAGCTTCGCCTCGTCGATGGCGTCCAGAAGACCGACGGTCTGCTCCTTGTTCTCCGCCGTGACCGTGTCCGGCAGGGCGTCGATCAGCCGCTGGATGGGGCACAGGCGGCACTCGAACCCGCAGCCGGACACGCCCTCCGCATACCCGCACGCCTCGGTGTGCTCCGGGTGATGGGGGCACAGGCCGTCGCCGCTCTCAGCCCGGGCCGTCACCGGAAGCGACAGCAGCGCCAGGACCAGCACCGGCAAAAGGAATCGTATTCTCTTCATAAGGACCACCCCATTCGTCGGGACCCGCGGGTCCGCTTGGATAAGGTCATTATACCGTGTGGAGACGGCAGGCGCAACCGTTTTTTATGCCCGGCCTTGGAAGACGGCTGTCTGCCCCGTCCCGCGCCGGCGGGACAGAGAGGGCGTTCATGCCGCATATCATCGGGTTCATGCAGCGGTCATTGACAAAATGCGGGAGAGTCTTTAAACTAAAATCGATCGGTCGAGCGAAAACCAGAAGAAGGAGGGACCTGCTATGTGTGAAGAGAAACAGATGGACGAGAGCGCTCTGGATGCCGTGACCGGCGGCGTCAGCGATCCGGCGGCGCCCCTGCCCACCGGCGGTGTCACATACCGGTGCGCCATATGCGGTACGGCCATCAACGCGTCGACCCGGGATACGCGCGTGACCTGCCCCAACGTCCGGTGCCGGTGCGAGTACGTGGTCAAAAACGGGAAACTGACCGCTGTCGCTGCCAGCCTGTGAGACCAGTGCGCCACCGTGCGGTCTGCCCTACAGGGAGAACAAACATATGAGAAACAGCGGGGACAGCAGACCCATTCCGGGTCCTGTCCCCGCTGCATATGCTGCGCGTTATCCCCTGTCTGCGGCGGCGCTCCGGGCCGCCACGATGATGGTGGTCACATTCATCCGGAACAGCTCCTGATAGGTCATCTCCTGACACAGCCCCGCGATCATGCGGATGCCCACGTTCTTCACCGGGTCATCGGGATGGACGAGCTCTATCCGGTCCCGGGGGTCGAAGGGACGGCAGTCGTCCCGCAGGCGGATGACCATGCGGTCTCCGGCATACAGCACCCGGATGTCGACGGCGTGTTTTTTCTCGTCCTTATGAAAGCCGTGCTGGACGATGTTGCCCGCCATCTCCTCCACCGCGAGAGCCGAGATCGCAGCGGTCTTCCGGTCCATCCCGTGCCCGGCGCAGAAGCGCTGCACATATTCCGAGATGCCGATCACGTCGTCCATGCCGTAGAGGGTGGCGTCCAGGCGGTCGTCCGCCGCCACGTCAAAGCGCTGGCCGAACTGTATCCATTCCTCCAGTGTGAACCGGCCCTTTTTCAGCTTTGCCGCCAGCAGGCCGTACATCACCGCCAGCGTGGTGACCTCCGCCAGGATGAAGGTGTACCAGGCACCGTCGGCACCCATGCGCGGGGCCAGCAGCAAGATCCACATAGCCGGGAAGATCAGGTAGTCCAGCACGTTCAGGACGGTCACCAGCCGCCCGAGGTTCAGGCTCTCATAGAAGCGGGTGGTGATCATCACCACCAGGTTGAATACCAGGCACACCGCCAGGCACCGGCACGCCGGGACAGACAGGACCATGCCCACCCCGCTGCAGGCGAGACCCAGGGCGTAACCGCCCGCCATGTCCGCTTCCATAATGAGCTCTCAGGCTTTTCTCTTGCCCCACTTCCCGCCGCTTCCCGGCGGGAAGCGGTCCGTTCATAGAAAATAGTATATCATGGAAAGGACAAGGACGCAATTGCGACTTTGTCCGGTCGGGGCGCGGTGACGGCGGACAGAAGACCGGAGGGAGAAAAGTTTTTTGTGCCGGGGGCTTGCGGCGGCGGGCACAGCGGTGTATAATGCGCTTTGACAAGTGAACGGTGGGGAGCTTGCGTGACAGGCTGAGAGGAAGGTGTTGCCTTCGACCCGTTGACCTGATTTGGGTAATGCCAACGTAGGGAACGCTGTGCGGGAGCTTTTACGGGGACGGCCCAAGTCGGGCAGTCCCCGTTTTTCACGGAAAGGAAATGGAAAGATATGGAAAGAAAAGACTTGGGGGCGGCCTTGGCCCAGGTGCGGCAGCGCGGTCCGCTGGTCCAGTGCATCACGAACTTCGTCACGGTGAACGACTGCGCCAACATCATCCTGGCCGCGGGCGGGTCGCCCTCCATGGCGGGAGACGTGCGGGAGGCCGCTGAGGCGGTGGAGATGGCCCAGGCGCTGGTCTGCAACATGGGGGCCATCGAGCAGACGGACTCCATGGTCTCGGCGGGCCGCCGGGCCAATGAGCTGAACGTGCCCGTGGCGCTGGACCCGGTGGCCGTGGGCGGGACCCAGCTCCGCCGGGACGCGGCGGACCGGCTGCTGGAGGAGGTCCGCTTTGCCGCCATCCGGGGCAACGCCTCGGAGATACGGTATCTGGCAGGACAGCAGGGAGTCACCGGCAGCGGCGTGGACGTGGCCGCAGGGGACGCCCTGTCTCAGGACAATCTGGCGGAGACGGCGGCCCTGGCCCGGGACCTGGCCCGGCGGACCGGGGCGGTGATCGCCCTGTCCGGCGCCACGGACCTGGTGACCGACGGGACCCGGACGGCGCTGCTTCAAAACGGCTGCGCCACCATGTCCCGGATCACCGGCAGCGGGTGCATGGTGACGAGCCTGATCGGGGCCTTCTGCGGGGCGTATCCCCAGGACCCCTTCATCGCCGTGTGCGCGGCCATGACGGTCATGGGCGTCGCGGGGGAAAAGGCGGAGGCGCAGCGCCTGGCGAAGGGAACGGGCAACGCCACCTTCCGCACGGACCTCATCGACGCGGTGTTCAACATGACGGAAGACGACCTGACGGAGGGTGCGAGATATGAGCTATACGAGGGATGAGATACGGTCCGCCATGCTCCTGTACGCGATCACGGACCAGCGGTGGCTGAAGCCGGGGCAGAGCCTTCTGGAGGTCTGCCGGGACGTGTTGGAGCACGGGGCCACCTTCCTGCAGATCCGGGAGAAGGACCTGGACCCGGGGGATTTTGAGCGGGAGGCGGAGGCGATGCGCCGGCTGTGCAAGGCCCACCGGGTGCCCTTCGTGGTCAACGACAGCGTGGAGATCGCCCTGGCCTGCGGCGCGGACGGGGTCCATGTGGGCCAGAGCGACATCCGGGGCCGGGACATCCGGGCCCTGATCGGACCGGAGCGCATCCTGGGCATCTCCGCCGGGACGGTGGAGGAGGCCGTGGCTGCGGAAAAGGCCGGAGCGGACTACATCGGCGTGGGAGCGGTGTTCGCCACCGGCACCAAGGCCGACGCGGACTACATCGGTCTGGACGCCTTCCGGGCCATCCGGGAGAGCGTGTCCATCCCTGTGGTGGCCATCGGCGGCATCACGGCGGAGAATCTCCGTGAGCTGGCCGGCAGCGGCGCGGACGGCGTGGCAGTGGTATCCGCCATCTTTGCCGCCCCGGACCCGGGCGCCGCCGCAGCAGAGCTGCTGGCCCTGACAAAGGAGACCCTGGGCCGTGGATAAGAGATACGCCATTTTCGATATGGACGGGACGCTGGTGGACTCCATGGGGTATTGGGACCGGCTGTGTGAGGAGTATCTGCACAGCAAGGGCGTGGCCCAGGTCCCCCGGACCATCCTGGAGCAGATCGTGCCCATGACCATGGGCGAGTCGGCGGAGCTGTTCCGCCGGACCTTCAACATCCCCGGCACGGTGGAGAGCATCGAGGCGGACATGAACGCCATGATGGACGAACACTACCGCGCCGACGTGCCTCTGAAGCCCGGGGTGGAGGGGTATCTGCGGGCGCTCCATGACCGGGGCGTCGTCATGTGCGTGGCCTCGGCCACGCCGGAGCATCTGATGCGGATATGCCTGGCCCGGCTGGGAGTGCTGGACCTGTTCCAGTTCGTGCTGAGCTGCGACAGCGTGGGGTCGGGGAAGGACCGCCCCGACGTGTACAACGAGGCGGCCCGGCGCATGGGCGCGGCCCGGCGGGAGGATGTGGCCGTCTATGAGGACGCCGTCTATGCCGCCCGGACCGCCAAGGCCGCAGGCTATTACCTGGTGGGCGTCTACGACCCGAGCAGCGGCGACGGCTGGGAGGAGATCAAAGACCTGGCGGACGAGAGCCTTGGCCGCTGGGATGAAACATGATGAAAACATAAGGAGGAATTTTGACTATGAGCGCGAGCATTGCCATTCAGGTACTGCCCCAGGTACACAGCGACGCGGAGACCTGCCGCATCGTGGACGAGGTCATCGCCTACATCGCCTCCCAGGGCCTTCGCTATGAGGTGGGACCCTTCGAGACCACGGTGGAGGGGGACAGCTACGACCAGCTGATGGACATCGTGAAGGAGTGCCAGCATGTGGCCATCCGGGCGGGAGCGCCCGGGGTGGACAGCTACATCAAGGTCTCCTACCGCCCGGAGGCGGCCATCCTGACCATCGACGAGAAGATCGGGAAATATCAGAAGCATTGAACATTAAAAAGTAAAAAGTAAAATAAGCGGCGGACCGGGGGCACCACTCTCCGCCGCTCTATAAAAGTTAATGCTGAATAAACGAGGAGGAAAAACGATGAGAACAGCATTATCCATCGCTGGGAGCGATTCCAGCGGAGGCGCCGGTATCCAGGCCGATCTGAAAACGATGACCTTGAACGGCGTATTTGCCATGAGCGCCGTCACGGCGCTGACGGCCCAGAACACCACCGGCGTGCGGGACATTTTGGAGGCGACGCCCCTGTTTTTGCAGGAGCAGATCGACGCGGTGTTCGAGGACATCCGTCCCGACGCGGTGAAGGTGGGTATGGTCTCCTCCGCAGCTCTGGTGGAGGTCATCGCAGAGCGGCTGGCCTTCTACAAGGCGGAGAACATCGTGGTGGACCCGGTGATGGTGGCCACCAGCGGCTCCAGCCTCATGGAGACGGACGCGGTGGCGGCCCTGAAGGCGAAGCTGCTGCCCCTGGCCGCGGTCATCACCCCCAACATCCCGGAGGGGGAGGTCCTCGCCGGCATGTCCATCCGGGACGAGGGAGACATGGAGACCGCCGCCCGGGCCATCGGAGAGGAGCTGGGCTGCGCCGTGCTCCTGAAGGGCGGTCACGCCGTCAGCGACGCCAACGACCTTCTGTGGTCGGACGGGACCCTTCGCTGGTTCCAGGGCAAGCGCATCCACAATCCCAACACCCATGGCACCGGCTGCACCCTCTCCAGCGCCATCGCCGCCAACCTGGCCAAGGGCTTTGCGCTGGACGCGTCCGTGCGCCGGGCCAAGGAGTATATCTCCGGGGCCCTGGGGGCCATGCTGGACCTGGGCCATGGCCGGGGCCCCATGGACCACGCCTTCGACCTTCAGAGCCGCTTCGGGAAGGAGGCGCAGGAAAATGGGTGAAAAGCGCACGTCCCTGCGGGAAAACGGCCTCATCTGGTTCGGGGCCGGCGTGTCCATCGCGGAGATCCTGACGGGCACCTACTTCGCGCCCCTGGGCTTTGGAAAGGGCCTGGCGGCCATTTTGCTGGGCCACGTCATCGGCTGCGTGCTGCTGGCCCTGGCGGGGCTCATCGGGGGCCGGACCCGCAAGAGCGCCATGGAGACCGTCAAGATGAGCTTCGGCAGCCGGGGCGGGCTGTTGTTCGCCCTTTTGAACATCGTCCAGCTCCTGGGCTGGACGGCCATCATGATCTACGACGGGGCCCTGGCGGCGGGAGGCGTCTGGGACGCGGGCCGCTGGGTCTGGTGTCTGGTGATCGGCGGGCTCATCGTGATATGGCTGCTGATCGGCATCGAGAACCTGGGCAGGGTGAACACCGCGTCCATGGCGCTGCTGTTTCTGCTGACATTGGTGCTGAGCTATGTGATCTTCTGCAAGGGCGGCGAGCTGAATCTCACCGGCGAGGGCATGAGCTTCGGCGCGGCGGTGGAGCTGGCGGTGGCCATGCCCCTTTCCTGGCTGCCCCTCATTGCCGACTACACCCGGGAGGCGAAAGAGCCCGCCAAGGCCACGGCGGTGAGCGCTGTGGTCTACGGCGTCGTGAGCTGCTGGATGTACGTCATCGGCATGGGCGCGGCCATCTTCACGGCGGAGGCGGACATCGCCGCCATCATGGTGAAGGCGGGGCTCGGTGTGGCGGGCCTTCTCATCATCGTGTTCTCCACGGTGACCACCACATTTCTGGACGCATGGTCCGCGGGCATCTCCAGCGAGTCCCTGTCGGCGAAGCTGTCCGGCAAGTGGGTGGCCGTGGGAGCGGCGGTGCTGGGCACGGCAGGGGCCATCCTCTTTCCCATGGACGACATCACCGACTTTCTCTATCTCATCGGGTCTGTGTTCGCGCCCATGGTGGCCGTGCAGATCGCGGACTTCTTCTTCCTGCACCGGGACGAGAGCGGCCGGCCGGTGGACTGGATCAATATGGCCGTATGGGTGCTGGGCTTTGTGCTGTACCGGTATCTCATGACGGTGGACATCCCGGTGGGCAATACGCTGCCGGACATGGCCGTCACCGCGGTGCTGGCCATTGCGGCCCACAAGCTGCTGGAAAGGAAATGAGCACATGAAACGCTGCGTCATCGTGGGCGGCGCGCCCATTGAAAACTACGGGCGTCTGCGGCAGGCCCTGTCGGAGAGCGACTATCTCATCTACTGCGACGGGGGCCTGCGCCACCGGGCGGGGCTCCGGCGGGAGCCGGACCTGATCGTGGGGGACTTTGACTCCCACCCGGACCCCGGTCTGCCGGCGGAGACCATCCGCCTGCCCCGGGAGAAGGACGACACCGACACGGTCTTTGCTGCCCGGGAGGCGCTGCGCCGGGGTTTTCGGGACTTTCTCCTGCTGGGGGTCTTCGGCGGGCGTCTGGACCACACGATGGCCAACGTCTCCATTTTGCTGGCTCTGGATAAGAAGGGAGCATCGGCGGCGGCCATGGACGAGTATTCCCAGCTGTCCGTCGTCTCCCCCGGCCATCCGGCCTGGGTGCCGGACACCTGGCCCTACTTCTCCCTGCTGGCCATAGGCGGGCCCGCCAGGGGCGTTGCCATCACCGGGGCGAAATTCCCCCTGACGGACGGGGAGATCACCGGCGAGTACCAGTACGGCGTCAGCAACGAGCCCCTGCCCGGCCAGACGGCCAGGATCACCCTCCGGGAGGGAAGCCTGCTCCTGGTCAAGGTGGAGCGGGACTGGATATGAGAACACGCGGACGGGGATGAGACCCTGTCCGCGTCTTTTTGTTGTAACTGCCGCCGGTTCGTGGTAAGATAGGGATATCAGGCTCGTCAAGGGAGGAAGAAGCTGTGGAGAAAGGAAAACGGAAGCTGCATCTGCCAAAGGGCCGGGTGGGAAAACTGCTGTTCAGCGTGATCGTCACCGCCCTGGCGGGGTTCATCTACTTTTATGTGTCCCTGCCCGCCATCAACTTTCAGGACGGGGAATTCTATACCTTCCTCATCTTCCTGTGCGCCGTCTATATCCTGACGGTGGTGCTGACCGCGGTCCGGACGAAGGAGGAGCAGGTGGTGCGCACGCCCCAGCAGAAGTTCTGGGACGGGTTGAAATTCATCAAGACCCACTGTCTGCCTGTGGGCGTCCTGCTGGTCCTGGTGCTGGCGGCGGCGCTGGTGGGCAAGCTCATCTCCATCCCCATGTTCCGGGCGGGAGCCTACCGGGAGCTGCTGGACGTACAGACGGCGGACTTCGCCGAGGATGTGGCCCAGATCTCCTTCAGCGAGATACCCACCCTGGACCGTACCAGCGCCAACTATCTGGGGGACCGGCAGATGGGCACCCTGAGCGACATGGTGAGCCAGTTCGAGTACTCCAACGACTCCACCCAGATCAACTACCAGGGCCGGCCCGTGCGGGTGGCCCCCATCGACTACGCGGACCTGTTCAAGTGGTTCACCAACCGGCGCGGCGGCCTGCCCGCCTATGTGGTGGTGGACATGGTGACCCAGGAGGCCAGTGTGGTCCGGCTGACGGAGGGGATGAAGTACGCCTTCTCCGAGCCCCTGAACCGGAACGTGATGCGCCATCTGCGGTTCCAGTATCCCACCATGATGTTCTCCACGCCGGAGTTCGAGATCGACGAGGAAGGCCATCCCTGGTGGATCGCCCCCCGGCTGGTGAAGACCATCGGCCTGTTCGGCGGCAGGGACATCCGGGGCGCGGTGCTGCTGGACGCAGTCACCGGCGAGAGCCAGTATTATGAGACGGTCCCCACCTGGGTGGACACCCTGTATACCCCCAGCCTCATCATGGAGCAGTACGATTACCACGGCACCCTGGTCCGGGGCTTCATCAACTCCATCCTTGGTCAGCGGGACGTGACCATGACCACCGAGGGATATAACTACATCGCCATGAACGACGACGTGTACGTCTATACCGGCGTGACCAGCGCCAACGCGGACCAGTCCAACCTGGGCTTCCTGCTGTGCAACATGCGCACCAAGGAGACCCGCTACTACGAGGCCCCCGGCGCCACCGAGACCGCCGCCATGGCCTCCGCCATGGGCGTGGTCCAGGACCTGGGCTATACCGCCACGTTCCCCCTGCTGCTCAACATCTCCGACCAGCCCACCTACTTCATCCCCCTGATGGACGCCACCAACCTGGTGAAGAGCTATGCCATGGTGAACGTGGCCCAGTACCAGATCGTTGCCACCGGCTCCACGGTGCCCGCCTGCGAGCGGACCTATGTGGGGATGCTGTCGGACCGGGGCGTGGTCACGGGCGGCGGCGTGCCGGAGATCCAGGATGAGAGCACCGGCTCCATCGCGGAGATACGCACTGCCGTGCTGGACGGCACCAGCTGGTACTATATCCGCCTGGAGGATGAGGACGTGTTCTACTCCATCTCTGCCAGTCAGGACCAGAACGTGATCGTGCTGAATGTGGGCGACCAGGTGACCATCCAGCACGCGGCCCCGGAGGAGGGGGCAGGCTCCGCCATCCTGGAGGCGTACAGCGTTGCGGTGAAATGATCTGATAGCTGAACGAAAGGCCGGCGGGAACTGTGTTCCCGCCGGTCTTTTCAGGCGAAAAAAGTTTTTGTAACGTTTTGGACGGTCGGATTGTCTAATGGATGTCCGAAGGGAGAGAGGGGGTGCGGCCATGACGAAAAAACGGCGGGAGCCGGACATATCGGAGGCGGTGCTGTGCGCCGAGTACGAGGCCGTGTACCGCTACGCCCTGGGTCTGTGCCGCAGCGAGGCGGACGCCCAGGACGTGACCCAGGAGACCTTCGAGCGGGCCATGCGGGCCGGCGGGTCCTTCGCCGGGGACAGCAGCCTTTATACGTGGCTGTGCGCCATCGCGAAGAATCTGTGGCTCAACCGGTGCAAGAAGCTGGGGCGGGAGGTACCGCTGGACTGGGACGCCGCCCCGCCGGGGGAGAGCGCGGAGACGGCGGCGGAGGTCCGGGACGAGGCCATGGCCGTCCACCGGGCGCTCCATGGCCTGCCGGAGCCCTATAAGGAGGTGTTCTCCCTGCGGGTGTTCAGCGAGCTGTCCTTCGGGGAGGTCGCGGGCCTGTTCGGGAAGACGGAGAGCTGGGCCCGGGTGACCTATCACCGGGCCAGGAAGATGCTCCGGGAGCGATTGGGAAAGGAGACCGGTCATGTATGAAAATGAACATGTGAAGCTGTCCTGTGAGATCGTGAAGGACCTGCTGCCCCTGTATCACGACAGGGTGGTCAGCCAGGCCACTTCAGCGGCGGTGGAGGAACATCTGGCGGGCTGTGAGAGCTGCCGGGAGGAGTACGAGGCGCTGTGCGACGCCCTGCCGGAGCAGGAAAAAACGCCCTCCACCAGGGAAAAATTCCTGGCCATGGTGCGAAGGCAGAAGAAAAAACGCCTGCTGGCCCTGGCCCTGGCGGTGGTCCTGGCGGTGGGCGCCGTGGCCGGGGGCATCGCGGCCCTGAGCGAGCTGTGCCTCGTGGACCTGAGGCCGGCCCAGTATGAGGTGAGGAAGGTCTGCCGCATCGACACGGAGGAGGGCCCGCAGCTCTTCCTCCTGTGGAACGACACCTGGGGCGGCTATGCCAGTATCACCGACAGGAAAGAGGTACGGGAGGGGGAGAAGAGCGTGCTGGCCGTCCACAAGCGGCGGCCCCTGCTCACCTGGGGCACGGGCGTGGGGCACGATCACTCCCAGTGGATGTTCGTCCCCGATGACCAGGATTACAGTGCCGTCACCTTCAACGGGGAGACGGTGTGGACGGCGGCGGAGACGGAAGAGGCCCCCGGCTTCGTGTACGAGCTTTGGGACATCGAACAGCAGATGCGCCTGGACGGAGGCGGCGCGATGGGCTATGAGTTCGCCGAGGAGTATGTGTATCTGAGCTATAACGGCCAGGAGCAGTACTGGTCCTGGGACGGGGGACCCCTGGAGGGATCTCCGGACGGGGAATGACGAGCGGCCCGGCAGAGGAGGCGTCCTCTGCCGGGCTGAAGCTTTCAAAACGGCGTCCGCTGCGGTCGGGAGCTACGTTCTCACCGCCCGGCCCAGGCCGGAAGATACGATGCAGCCGTCCCGGGCCGCCGGGGTCCCGCCGAGCAGGACCAGGTCGATGCCCTCCGGGGGACGGATGGGGTCGGCAAAGGTGGCGGTGTCCCGGATCTTTTCCGGGTCGAAGACCACGATATCCGCGTCCGCGCCCACGGCAAGGGTGCCCTTGCCCTTCAGACCGTACCGCCGGGCGGGCATGGCCGTCATCTTTTCCACCGCGTCATAGAGGCGAAGCCTGCCAGGGCGGACATACTCCGCGATGAGCCGGGGAAAGGTCCCGGCGGCCCGGGGATGGCCCTGCCCCAGGTGCATGGTGGCGTCGCTGGCCAGCATCACCGCCGGGTGGGTCAGGGCCAGTTCCACCTCCGCCGGCTGCATCACATAGCAGACGGTCCGGCAACTGGGGAATTCCCGCCGGACCTTCCGGAATATCTCCTGGGTGCAGCGTTGTCCCTTGTACTCCCCCTCGCACAGCTCCAGCGCGTCGTAGCCGCAGCCGTAGCGCTCCAGCCAGCCGTCGTCATAGGTGGCGGAGCCCAGGCCCGTGGAAAAGGCGCTGTAGGGGTAGCAGTCGCACATGATGTCCGCGCCCCGGGCCCGGCGGGCGTCCACCGCCGCCAGGAACCGCTCCATCTGTCCGAAGCCGGCCATGCTGCCGATGTGGGACACCTCCGCTGGCACGCCCAGGGCCTCCGCTGTGTCCGCGAACTCCGCCAGCGCCCCGAACACCGCCGCCGCGTCATCCCGCAGGTGACAGGCGGCTGGCTTTCCGGTGCCCCGGAGCACGGACATGGTCCGCGCGAGCTCCTCCGCCGTCGTGCCGGGGGCGTAGCGGATGCCGTAGGATATCCCCGCGCAGCCCCGGTCCAAAGCGTCCCGGAGACTGTCCGCCAGGGCGGATATCTGCCCTGGCGAGGCGGGCGCGTACTCGTCCCCCGCCCCGGAGAGGGCCCGGAAATATCCGTGCCCGGCTAGCATGGCCACGTTCACAAAGGCCCCGTCCCGGTCCACGATGTCCAGATAGTCCCCGGGGTCGTATACGTTGGCGCCGCAGTTGCCGCCTGCCACGGTGGTCACGCCCATCCGGAGCATGTTGGCAAATACCGCCCGGTCCGGGTCGGAATAGATGCGCCCGTCGGGCCCCACCGGGTCCTCGTGGACATGGATGTCCACAAAGCCGGGGCAGACCACCCTCCCGGCGGCGCAGATGCGCTCGTCCGCCTCCGGTTCACCAGCGCAGACTGCCGCGATCTTACCGTTTTCAATGAGGACGTTCAGCCGGCCGTCTGTCCCGCTGGCCGGGTCGATGACCTGCCCGCCGTATATCAATGTTCGCAAAACGACGCCTCCCCAAAACAGAATGCTGACACATTATAATCCAAACTGCGGCAGACGGATAGGGTAAAACCTGCCCGGAATATTGCGTTTCGTGCCGGGGAGCCCCGGGATCTTGCAGGCGGGGCTTAACATTTCCCGGTTTCTATGGTATGATTTGCCATATAATCCATCGTCAAAGCCGGAAGGGAGGGCGCGCCATGGGACCGGTACTGACCGTCATAGACCGGGGGGAGGCCCTTCGCTGTCTGGGGTGGAAGGGCGGCCCTGTGCCGGAGGAGCTGGGCGATATGCTGGACCGGTGCGAGGCGCTGGTGCTGGATACGGTCCGGCCCCGGACGGTGTGGCGGCTTTTCGACCGGGCCCCGGACGGGACCCTGACGGGCACGGGGTTTTGCCCGGCGGGAGAGGATATCCGGGCTCATCTGGCCGGGTGCAGCCAGGTGATACTGATGGGAGCCACCCTGGGGGCGGAGGCAGAGGCGCTCATGCGCCGGACCCAGGTGGAGGACATGGCCCTGGCCGTGGTGATGGACGCCTGCGCCAGCGCGGCCATCGAGAGCGTGTGCGACAGCCTGTGCGCGGACCTGGCGGCGGGCTTTGCCCCCCGGTATCTCACCGACCGGTTCAGCCCCGGCTATGGGGACATGCCCCTGGACCAGCAGAGGGAGCTGTGCCGGGTGCTGGACGTGGGCCGGCGCATCGGGGTGACGCTCACCCCCAGCGGGCTCATGCTTCCCCAGAAGTCTGTCACCGCTCTCATCGGCGTGGCGGATACGCCCCGGCCAAAGCGGGCCCGGGGCTGCGGCGGCTGCGCCATGGGGGAGAACTGCATCTATCGCAAGGAGGGGAAGAGCTGTGGCAGAACATGAAGTCGTGATCCTGGACGGTGCCATGGGCACCATGCTCCAGGCCGCCGGTCTGCCGGTGGGGGCTCTGCCGGAGGCGTGGAACATCACCCACCGGGCAGAGGTGACCGCCGTCCAGCGGCGATATGTGGAGGCGGGCAGCCAGGTGCTGTACGCCAATACCTTCGGCGCCAACCGGCTCAAGGTGTCCGGCAGCGGCTATGCCCCGGCGGAGCTGATCGCCGCGGGCGTCCAGGCCGCCCGGGACGCGGGGGCGGGGCATGACGTACGGGTGGCCCTGGATGTGGGCCCCCTGGGACAGCTTCTGGAGCCTCTGGGGACCCTGCGCTTTGACGAGGCCTACGACGTCTTCCGGGAGATGGTCACGGCGGGCCAGGCCGCCGGGGCGGATCTTGTGGTGTTCGAGACCATGAGCGACCTCACCGAGGTGAAGGCGGCGGTGCTGGCGGCGAAGGAGAATACGTCCCTGCCGGTGTGGGTCACCATGACCTTCGAGGACACGGGCCGGACATTCCTGGGGACCACGGTGGCGGCCATGGGTCTGACCCTGTCGGGCCTGGGGGTGGACGCCATGGGCTTCAACTGCAGCCTGGGACCGAAGGAGCTGCTGCCCCTGATGGAGGAGCTTCGCCGGTGGACAGACGCGCCCCTCATCCTGAAGCCCAACGCGGGTCTGCCCGACCCGGCCACGGGGGCGTATACCATCACGCCGGCAGAATTTGCCGGGGCGCTGGCCCCCGCGCTGGACCTGGGCGTGACGGCCTTCGGCGGCTGCTGCGGCACCACGCCGGATTTCATCCGGGCGGTATCCGGGCTGCTGGCCGGGAAAAAGCCGGCGGTCAGGCCCCGGGCAGACCGGCACGGGGTGTGCTCCGCCGCCCGGACCGTGGAGCTGGACGGGGATGTACATGTGATCGGCGAGCGCATCAATCCCACGGGAAAGAAGCGCTTTCAACAGGCCCTGCGGGAAGGGGATATGGGCTATATCCAGCAGCGGGCCATCGAGCAGCAGGACGCAGGCGCGGAGATCCTGGACGTGAACGTGGGTCTGCCGGGACTGGACGAGCCGGCCATGATGGCCCGGGCGGTCCGGGCCGTGCAGGCGGTGTCGGACCTGCCGCTGCAGATCGACTCCTCCGACCCCGCCGCCATCGAGGCGGGGCTGCGGGCGGTGAACGGCAAGGCGGTGGTGAACTCGGTCAACGGCGACCGGGAGACCCTGGACGCGGTGCTGCCCCTGTGCAGAAAGTACGGCGCGGCGGTGGTGGGCCTCACCATGGACAGAGCCGGCATCCCGCCCACTGCGGCGGGGCGGCTGGCCATTGCGGAGCGCATCCTGGACGCGGCCCGTTCTTACGGCATCCCTCGGGAGGACGTGTACATCGACTGCCTGACCCTCACCGTGTCCGCCCAGCAGGAGCAGGCGGCTGAGACGCTGAAGGCTGTCCGGGCTGTCCGGGAGGATCTGGGACTGCAGACGGTCCTGGGGGTCAGCAACATCTCCTTCGGCCTGCCTGCCCGGGAACATGTGACGGTGAGCTTTCTCACCCAGGCCATGGCCGCGGGGCTGACGCTGCCCATTGTCAACCCCAACCAGGCGGCCGTCATGGACGCGGTGTCGGCTTTCCGGGTCCTGTCCTGCCGGGACGCCGGCTGCGCCGGCTACATCGCCCGGGCCGCCGGCCCGGCGGGCGGGCCCGCGCCGGCTCCCGCCGGCCCGGACCGGGAGATGACCCTGGAGGCGGCTGTCGCCAGGGGCCTGAAGGAGGAGACCGCCGCCCTCACGGAGAGGGCGCTGCAGACCATGACGGAGCTGGAGGCGGTCAACACCCTGCTCATCCCGGCTCTGGACAGGGTGGGGGAGCGGTACGAGAAACAGGAGATCTTCCTGCCCCAGCTCATCCAGGCCGCCAACGCCGCCTGCGAGGGCTTTGAGGTGGTCAAGCGGCGCATTGCCGGGAAGGGGAGCATGTCCGTGTCCAAGGGGAAGATCGTCCTGGCCACCGTCCGGGGGGACATCCACGACATCGGCAAGAACATCGTGCGGGTGGTGCTGGAAAACTACGGCTATACGGTCATCGACCTGGGCCGGGACGTGCCGCCGGAAAAGATCGTAGAGGCGGCCATCCGGGAGGATGTGCGCCTGGTGGGGCTGTCGGCCCTCATGACCACCACGGTCCCGGCCATGGCGGAGACCATCGCCGCCCTGCGGCGCAGCGGCCACCCCTGTCAGGTCATGGTGGGCGGGGCGGTGCTCACGGAGGAGTACGCCCTGAAGATCGGCGCGGACTACTATGCCAGGGACGCCAAGCAGAGCGCGGATATCGCAAAGAAAGTGCTGGGGTGAGAGAGGGAAAACGAACGGAAAGACGCATCATGGAGGCCATCCGCAAAGATGGCCTGGCATAGGCAATGTTGGGCTTTCTTTTTCGACACAGAGATGCTATAATGGTCAAAATGATAATAGTTTAAATGATCTCGATCAGACGACAGAGGACCGGTCCGGTACCGTCCCGCGGGGGCTGTACTGCCGCCGGGACAGCGGGTGTAAGGAGGAAACGGCATGAAAAAAGGTGTGGTCATCGCGCTGGCAGTGGTGTTGGCGCTGCTCATTTGCGTGGAAGGATTTTTGTTTTTCCGGATGCGGAGCCAGGCCGGCGGCGCCGTCGCGGCGGAGTCCCTGCGGACGGAGTCCCCGACGGTCACCCAGGCGCCCCCGCCCACGGCGGAGCCCGTGACCCCCACCCCGGAGCCTACGCCGGAGCCTGTGACTCCCACCCCGGAGCCCACGGCGGTCCCGGTCACCCCGGAGCCCACGGTGGTCCCGGCCACCCCGGTGCCCAAGGCGACCTCGGGCAGCTTTGAATCCGATACGGGCGTGGGCCTGAACATGGTGGTGGATTGGAAGACGGAGGACCTGGGCAACGGCACCACCCGGGTGAACGTCACCGGGAAGATCAAGTCCTACAGCCTGAACCTGGGCCAGACTTCTGTCACCGTCACCATGGGGGATAAGAGCGTCACCTGCGAGGCGCCGTCGTTCAACATCGGCCAGGGCAGCGAGGTGACCAGCGACCTGTTTTCCACCTCCCTGGAGGTCCCCTCCGGCACCACTTCGGAGCTGGTGGTGGAGTGGGGCAGCAAGGTCACTTACTCCGGCGTGTCCCTGTCCACCATCACGGCCAAGGGCAGCATCACCACCTGACCTGCCATACATATGACATCCCCGGCGCGGCTTTGGCCGCGCCGGGGATCTTGCATATGTTCACTCCGCCGCCCGCAGCCGCTCCACCAGCGGCTCCCGGACCATCCGGCGGCAGCAGAGCCAGGGGGTCAGGGCCGTCACGGCCAGCAGCGGCACGGCGGCCAGCAGCACCGGCGTCAGGGAGAATCGGACGGTGAAAGCCGTCATGTCCGCGGTCATGGGCCGCAGGACGGCGGCGTGTACTCCGGTTGCCAGGACCAGGGCGGCGGAAAGGCCCATGAGCGCAAAGCCCAGCCCCTCGGCGACCAGCATCCGCCGGACCTGCCCCGCCGTCATGCCCACCGCCTGGAGCATGGCCAGCTCCCGCCGCCGGGTCAGGATGGAGGTGGTCATAGAGTTTACATAATTCAGAATGCCAATGAGCCCCAGCAGGGCGCACAGGGACCCGCCCACCAGGGCGAACATCCGCAGGAAACCCCGGTATTCCTCCGCCAGGGCCACCCGGGAGCGGTAGTTCAGGGAGGGGTCCACATTCTCCGTGTAGTTCTGGCAGAAGCTCTCCGCGCCGGCCAGGTGTTCGTCGTCCACGTCAAAGACGGTCATCATGGGAGCGCGGAGCTCCTCCCGCACCTGGGCGAGATATTCCTCCTCGGGCAGAATGACGCAGGTGCCGCTGCCCATGGCCGTGCCGCAGGAATAGGCTGAGGGCCGTTCCACCACGGCCAGCACCTCATAGGTCTTCGTGACACGCTCCACGGTCTTGTCATAGCGATAATCCCCGTCCGCCGGCTCTGTGAAGTCCACGGTCATGGTATCTCCCGGGTGATAGAGACAGTACCCGCCGCCCCAGAGGACGGCAGGGGTGATGAACACCCCCTGGCCGGCGCGCCACTTGTCCATGTCCGGCTCCCCCTCCAGCACCGTGAGCTTCCCTGCGGCGAAGTCGTCCAGGCCGTAGAGACTGTAGATCATATTGCCGTAGGTATAGACGTTTTCCTCGTTGGCCGGGCCCATGGCCTGGCCCTCCAGCTGGGCGGCGGCCAGCTGATACATGTGGGCCTGGGCCACGGTCTCATTCTGCCCGGCCTTCCGGATGACGCCGGCCAGCTCTTCGCCGATGGGCTGGTCGGCGAAACACATGTACACGTTCCCCATCCCCTCCAGGCCCGGCAGGGCGGCGACGCCGGCGCGCAGGGTCCCGTCCACGGCGGTCAGGCGGGCGTCCCCACCCATGCCGCTGATGATGCCGGCGTCGGCCACGGCAAAGTCCGTCACCAGGGAGTCGGCGGTGAACTTTTCAAAGTCGAAGCCCCCGGCGACGGCGGCCACGCTGTTGAGGATCACCAGGCTCAGGGCCAGGCTCATGGTCACCGCCGCCGCCTTTTTCCGCCCCCGGCCCAGGTTCCGCCAGGCCATCCGGACGGGGGACACGGGCCGGGCGGCCCGCCGGGACATTTTCCCGGAGACGGCGGCCTCGTTCCAGCGCAGGGCCTCCATGGGGGAGACCTTCCCGGCGGTGCGGGCGGGCTTGAAGCAACTGGCCAGTACGGTCAGCAGGGTGAAGACCGCTCCGGCCAGGAAGATGGCCGGACTAGCGCTCCGGGCGGATATGTCCTCCGGCAGGGTCATGCTGCCCAGCACGGCGGGGGACAGGGCGGTGCCCAGGACCCAGCCCAGGGCCAGTCCCAGGGGGATGCCCAGGGCGGACAGGCGCAGGGCTTTGCCGTAGACCAGCCTCCGCAGCTGCTTCGCCGTGGCTCCCAGGGTCTTCAGAAGGCCGTAGGAGCGGATGTCCTGGGCCAGGGAGATGGTGAAGATGTTGGTGATGAGAAGATACCCCGCCGCCAGCACCAGCCCTGCCGCCGCCAGCACAGGCAGAGCGTCCTGCACCGTGACGCTGGAGGAGGCATAGGCGTAGTTGAAGTGGAAAAGCTCCTCCAGCCCGCGGTCGGCGAAGATCGCCCGGGCCCGGCTCTCCAGCTGCCAGGAGCTGGGCAGCAGGAAGGTGCCGCCCACGAAGCCGCTCAGCCCGTCGTCCAGCCAGCCCTGAGAGCTGCCCCGGCGCACCGGGGCGATCCTCTCCACATATTCCCGGCTGAGCCAGACCTCCTGGGCCCCGGCGGCGGTGTCCCCGTCCCAGACCCCGCAGAGGGTGAAGGTGTCCGTGACGGTGCCCGTGTCGGTGCGGATGGAGAGGGGGACCTCCGCGCCCAGCTCGTCGGAGACCCCTAGGGCTTTCAGCACAAGGCGGCTCGTGGCCAGGTCCTTTTCGTCCAGGGGCATCCGGCCCGCGGTGGGCAGGCAGTAGCCCATTTCGGCATAGTTTTCATCCGCCCAGCGGACCTCGGTGGGGAGCTTGGCAAGGCCGTCCCCCACGGCGTCCCCCGCCATGATGGAGCAGCCTGCCTCTGTCCAGCGCCCGTCGGCGGCCAGAAGCTGGTACTCGTCCAGGGTGACGTGCTTGACCCCTGCGTGGCCGTAGGTGCCGATGGCGCGCATGGCGCTCTGTTCATAGCCTGTCAGCACGTTCATGGCTACGGTGAAAAGTCCCGTGAACAGCACCGCGGCCAGGGCGATGGCCAGCACGGCCACGGTCATCCTGCCGGCCCGGAGGGAGCGGACCGTGAGCCGGGCCAGGGGGGAGGAGGCCTTACGACTCATGGTCCGCCCCCTGTATCCGGCCGTCCTCGATGCGGACGATACGGTCCGCGGTGCGGGCAATGGCGTCGTTGTGGGTGATCATGACCACGGTCTGGCCCAGCTGGGCGCTGACGGCCCGCAGCAGCCGCAGCACGTCCGCGCCGGTGCGGCTGTCCAGATTGCCCGTGGGCTCGTCGGCCAGCAAAATGGCGGGCTTTGCCATCAGGGCCCGGGCGATGGCCACCCGCTGCTGCTGGCCGCCGGAGAGCTGGCCGGGCAGGGCGTCCAGCTTTTCCTCCAGGCCCAGGATGCGGACCACCCGGTCCAGAAAGGACCGGTCCGGCCGCTTTCCGTCCAGCTCCACGGGCAGGGTGATGTTCTCCGCCGCGGTCAACACCGGCACCAGGTTGTAGCTCTGGAACACGAAGCCGATGTTCCGGCGGCGGAAGACGGTGCGCTCGTCCTCCCCCATGGTCTCCAGGGGCCGTCCGTTCACGGTGACGGACCCGGCTGTGGGCCGGTCCAGGCCGCCCATCATGTGCAGCAGGGTGGACTTGCCGGAGCCGGAGGAGCCCACCACCGCCACGAACTGGCCCGCTTCCACGGCGAGCGTCACCCCGTCCAGGGCCCTGGTGATGTTGGGCCGGACGCCGTAATACTTTTTCAGACCGACAGTCTCCAAAACGGTCATGGGACCATCTCCTTTCTCAGAGATGGCCCCATGATAGGACTTGACCGTCAAGAAAACGGTAAAGGTATTCGTAAAGATTTTTCCTTATTTGCGCACGACCTCGAACCAGATCTGGTCCGTGCCCTCGGGGACGCTCTTCACGGAGAAGTGGTGCAGCTCGTTGTTCTCCACCTTGCCCACGGTGGCGTAGGGGCTCAGGCTCTTCAGCTTATAGCCGCCCTTCAGGTTGAAGAAGTTATCCGCCATAGCATAGGGAACATTGCCGTTGCTGTCCAGGAACACGAACCGGGAGGCCCCGTCGCCCATGCGGCTGCCGCCTAGCTTGTCCTTGAGGGTCACCTGGAGCACCCGGGGCGCGCCGTCGCCATGGAACATGGTCAGCTCGATGTCCTCGTCGTTGGAGACGTCCATCCCAAAGTACACTTCGCAGCTCTTGTTGTCGCCGCTGCAGCTCAGGCCATAGCCGCCGCCGTAGCCCTTGGAGCACTGGATGCCGTAACCCTTTTCCAGGTACACGAACAGCAGCAGGCTGTGCGTCTCCACTTCGCCGCTGACCTCTACGGAGTGCAGCCCTTCGGGGAGCACATTGTGGATGATGATATGGCCGCCGCCCCGGAGGGTGTAGGTATAGGTGTCGCCGCTGATGGATGGGTCATAGGCCTCGTGATAGAACGTGCCGTTGGCCGAGGCGCCGTAGTCGGCATAAAGGTCGCCCTCGGGGATGCCGGTGTAGCACCACTTTTCCAGAGCCGGGCCGGAAGAGAAATCCGCCACGTGCGGGTGGCTGGGCACGACCTTGCTCAGCTTGTCGGTGCGCACATAGCCGGTGTGATCCCAGCCGGTGAAGCCGCTGCCGGTCTCGTACTCGTGGTACACCACCGGGGTCCAGCCGTTCTCGTCGGGGCCCAGCCGGGAGACCTCATAGGTGGAGTAAAGGGTATAGACCACCTCGTAGTCCGTCCCCGGACCGGAGTACAGACGGGTCAGGTTCCGGGTGCACCACATGATGTCCTCCCCGGAGCGGTCCAGGTCCCAATAGGTCTCGGACCACTGCTGGATCCAGCGGCCCCCGTCCTCGCCGTTGTCATAGAGGCCGTCGTCGATCTTGTCCCGCTTAGGCCGGATGAGCTTGGGGTTCGACAGGTTCCGCTCGGTGTGGCTGACGTTCTGGCTCTCGGCCTGCTCCTGGAAGGTGGGGGCGGCGGGCTCTGTGGGGAACAGGTTCACGATGTCCCGGTAGCGCATCAAAAGCGCGCATACCTCCGCCCGGGTGGCGGCCCGGTCGGGCCGCAGCGTCCCGTCCTCATAGCCGTTGATAAGGCCGTTGTCCAGGGCCCACTGCATGGCGGATTTGGCATAGTCCGCGATGGAACCGCTGTCGGAATAGCCGCTCACCAGGCCGCCGGACCAGATGCCCGGCTTGCCCGCCATGCGATACAGCACCGTGGCCAGGTCCTGCCGGCTGATGGCCATGTCCGGGGAGAAGCTGGTGCTGCTGGTGCCGTTGACCGCCTTGACATAGGCAGCCCAGGCCACCGCGCCCCGGTAATAGTCCGCCGTCAGGTCCTGGAAGGCGGGGGCCGCCGCGCTGGGGGAGCCGGCCTGCCGCCAGAGCATGGTGACGGTCTGGCCCCGGGAGGCGGTGCCGTTGGGGGCAAAGGTGTCCGCCGTCATGCCGGTGACCAGCCCGGCGGCGTATGCCTGTTCGATGACATCCTTATACCAGCTGTTGTCCGGCACGTCCTTGAAGGTGCCCGTGGCCGCGTCGGGGGGCGTGAAGGTCTCGCCCTCCTTCACCGCGGCGATGACGAATTTCTCCGCGTCCAGGTCCACCTGCAGCACGAAGCTGACGGAGCCGGCGGGCACATAGGCCGCGCCCGCGCCGGAGGGGGCCTCCTTCCGCACGATGGAGCCGCCCTCGAGGACCTGGATCTCATAGCCGGGACCGGTCCAGACCTCGAAGGAACCGCCGGCGATCACCGTGCTTCCGGTGTTCCAGGCAAACTGCCCATCGGCGACGCTGCCGCCGCCCACGATGACGCCGTTGTCCCAGTCCTCGTTATAAAACTTGAAGGGGATCTGCGCCGGAACAGAGCCATCCGCGCCGGCCACGGTGACGGTCAGACTGCCACTGGCGGGCGCCTGCACCTCCGTTTGCCGGAAGCAGACCAGCTCCCCGCTTCCCAGGGGGAAGGAGTGGAAGCTGTCCTCCGTCACAGCGCCGGTGTCCGCGGAGACGGCGTACGCCGCGTCCGTATAGACCGACAGGGACGTGCCCGGCGCGACGGTGAACTGGGCGGGGATGCCCTGGGACTGAGTCACCCACACGACGCCCGCAGGCGTATTGTAATGGATGCCCTCCCCGTCCACGGTGTAGCAGCGGGTGTTGTCCGGGGACAGGTAGGTGATGCTCTGGAGCTTGTCCACCGCGCCGGTGAGCGCCACCGTCACGTCCTGCGCTGCGGCGGCGGTCTGGAGGGCGGCCTCCGTCTCGGCGGGGACTTCCGCCTCAGGGTCGGTCACGGTCTCGGGCTCGGTCGCAGTCTCGGGAGCGGTCACGGTCTCGGGCTCGGTCGCAGTCTCGGGAGCGGTCACGGTCTCGGGGCCGGTCACGGTCTCAGGAACGGTCTCCGTCTCGGGGGCGGAAATGATCTCCGGCTCGATCAGCGTCTGGGGAATGGCCGCCACGGACAGCGTCACGGTGCCCTCCGCCGGGGCCTGGATGACCAGGCCGGAGGACGCGTCCCCGGAGACGACGGTCCCGTTTTCCGCCTGGATATCATAGCCGGGGACGGCGGTCACGGTGAACTTTTGCTCCGGCTGGACCTCCAGCTGGGTGCGCAGTCCCTCCGTGCTCTCCGCCAGCACCGGCTCTCCCTCTCCGGAGGCGTCGTAAATGCCGTCCTGCTTCGCCTGGAAACGGCTCCCGTCCGGGGCGCAGAAGTCGACCTTGTCAACGGCCTCCGCCGCGCCGGTGATGAGAAGCGTCACCGCGCTCTCCTGGGCGGACGTGTCCGCCGGAAGGTCCGCTGTCACAGGGGCAGACGGCTCTCCCTCCCCCGGGAGAGGAGCCTGGACGTCCTCCGCGGCGGGAGGGGGAGCGAACTGCGGCTCTTCCGCGGCAAAGGCGCCCGCGCCCAGCCCCAGCACCATCGCCAGGGCCAGGAGCATGCTTATCATCTTTCTGCTCATCATGAGCACCTCCTATCCGGTGATATTCGCGTGATTTGTAAACATAATCTAACAGATTATGTCAGTATTGTAACATAGATAACAAAATTTACAAGGTCTCAATTCTTAAGAATTTCTTAAGATTACAAAATAATAACGTTTTGGAAACAAATGCCCGGGACCGGGATATGGGCATTTGGCACAGACTGTTTATTGCTTTTCATTATAAAAGTAGTATAATGACCATCGCAGGGCGAAAACGGATGTTTTTGCCGCCAAACGACACGTCTGGCGGCAGATGTTCCAGGGACCAATAATGCTTGCGGACTGACCGGAGAGGGGGAGGAGCCGTGGAGAGATTTTATAGGGGCGTGGTGCGCCGGCGGCGGCTCATCCTGGTGCTGTTCCTGCTGGGGGCGGCGGCTTGCCTGGTGTTGAAGGGCCTTGTCCGGGTCAACTACGATGTGAACAAGTACCTGCCTGCGGACACCGCCTCCACCGTCTCCATCCAGGTGCTGGGGGAGGAGTTCGAGGGCGGCATCCCCAACGCCCGGGTCATGGTGAAGGACGTCACCATCCCGGAGGCGCTGGAGTACAAAAAGCGCCTGGCCGATATCCCCGGGGTGCAGGCCGTGTCCTGGCTGGACGACTCGGCGGATATCACCGTGCCCATGTCCGCCATGGACGAGGACGCCCTGCGGACCTATTACCGGGACGGGGCGGCGCTGTTCACCGTCACCGTGTCGGAGGACGATTATGTGGAGGCGGTGACCGGTATCCGGGCGCTGGCGGGGGAGAGCGGCGCGGCCACCGGCTCCGCCGTGTCCCAGGCGGACTCCGCCACGGGGACCATGGGGGAGGTGCAGGTCATCGGCGCCTTCGGCGTGGCCTTTGCCCTGCTGGTGCTGGCTTTGACCACCACCAGCTTCCTGGAACCGCTGCTGGTGCTGGCGGGTCTGGGGGTGGCAGTGTTCGTCAACGCCGGGACCAACCTGATCTTCGGGGAGATATCCTTTGTCACCAACGCCTGCGGCAGCATCCTGCAGATGGCCGTCTCTTTGGACTACTCGGTGTTTTTGCTGCACCGGTTCGAAGAGTGCCGGGCCCTGCGGCATGACACGGAGGGGGCCATGGTGGAGGCCCTGTGCAAGTCCACTGCCTCCATCCTCTCCAGCGGCCTGACCACGGTGATCGGCTTTCTGGCCCTGGTGCTGATGCGCTTCCGGCTGGGGGCGGACCTGGGACTCGCCCTGGCCAAGGGCATCGCCATCAGCCTGGTGACGGCGTTTTTCTTCATGCCCTCTCTCATCCTGGCCACCCTGCCCCTGGCGGACAGGCTCCGGCACCGGCCCCTGCTGCCCAGCTTCGGAGGCTTTGGCCGGCTGGTCCGGGCGGTGACCCGGCCCCTGGCGGTGCTGTTCGTGGTCATCATCGCCCCGGCGTATCTTGCCTCCAACGCCAACGCCTTCTATTACGGCTCCGCCCAGATGTTCTCCCCCGAGTCCCGGTATGGCCGGGACACCGCCGCCATCGAGGACGTCTTCGGCCGGAGCGATACCTATGTGCTGATGGTCCCCGGTCGGGACACGGCGGTCCAGGCGGAGCTGAGCGCGGACCTGCACGGGCTGGACCACGTGACCAGCATCATCTCCTATGTGGACATGGCCGGGGCGGAGATCCCCCTGGAGTACCTGGACGAGAACACCCTGGCTCTTCTCATGAGCGACGACTACAGCCGCATGGTCCTCTCGGTGGACGTGCCCGCCGAGGGGGCGGAGACCTTCGCCCTGGTGGAGCAGGTCCGGGCTGCGGCGGAGAAGTATTACCCCGGCGCGTACTACCTGGCCGGGAACGGGGTGAGCACCTATGACCTGATGACCACCGTCACATCCGACCTGGCCAAGGTGAATTTGGTGGCCATTGGGGCGGTGTTTTTGGTGCTGCTGCTCACCATGCGCTCGCTGTGGCTGCCGGTGCTGCTGGTGCTGTGCATCGAGACGGCCATCTGGCTCAACCTCTCGGTGCCCTACTTTGCCGGCACGCCCATCTTCTATATCACCTATCTTATCATCAGCTCCATCCAGCTGGGAGCCACGGTGGATTATGCCATTTTGATGACCGACCGGTACCGGGAAAACCGCGGGGACCTGCCCCGGCGGGAGGCGCTGGTGAAGACCGTGGCGGACACGGCGGTGTCCATTCTGACCTCCGGCAGCGTGCTGGCGGTGGTGGGGCTTTTGATGGGCTACATGTCCTCCAACCAGCTGCTGGCCCAGCTGGGACTGCTGCTGGGCCGGGGCGCTTTGTTCTCCCTGGGAGCGGTGCTGTTCGTGCTGCCGGGGCTGCTGGGCATGACGGACAGACTGGTCATGGGACGGCGGAAGGCGGTGCCGCATAAGCATGAGATGAAAAGGGGAGCGGGGATATGAAGACCGGAAAGAGATGTTTCGCGGCGGCCATGGCGGGGGCGCTGCTGCTGTCGTGCACCCCGGCGGCCCTGGGCGCGGGACAGACTGTGCCCAAGGAAGAAGTGGTTTACATAAATCTGGACACCGCCGGCGCGGTCCAGTCGGTGGACGTGGTGAACATCTTCGAGCTGGCCCAGGCGGGACAGATCGTGGACCACGGGCATTATGAGAGCGTGCGCAACATGACCACCACCGACCCGCTGACCCTGGCGGGGGACACGGTCACGGCGGAGGCAGGGCCCGGCAGGCTCTATTATGAGGGGCGGCTCACGGACGCGGAGATACCCTGGGAGATATCCCTGCGGTATTTTCTGGACGGACAGGAGCTCTCCGCCCAGGAGCTGGCCGGAAAGAGCGGGGCGCTGGAGATACGCATGACGGTGCGGGAAAATCCCCGCTGCACAGGGGATTTCTTCGACACCTACGCCCTGCAGGCGTCCTTCACCCTGGACGGGGACAAGTGCTCGGACATCACGGCGGAGGGGGCCACGGCGGCCAATGTGGGCAGCGATAAGCAGCTGACCTATACCATCCTGCCCGGCCGGGGGGCGGACATCTCCATCACTGCCCGGGTGACGGACTTTGAGATGGACGGGGCGGCCATCAACGGCGTGCCCCTGTCCCTGGACGTGGAGGTGGACGACGAGGCCCTGCTGGGAAAGGTGACGGAGCTGACGGACGCCGTCAAGACCCTGGACGAGGGAGCCGCGGAGCTGTCCGGCGGGGCGGAGACCCTGGCGGAGAGCGTGAGCGGCGACCTTTTGACAGGTGTGGACCAGGTCGCCAGCGGCGCGTCCAGCGTCAGCGCCGGGGCCGGTACCCTTAAGGCCGGAGGGAGCTCCGTAAACGCCGGGGCGTCCAGCGTCAGCGCCGGCGCGGGCGAGGTGAGCGCGGGCGCCCAGGAGCTGAACGCCGGCCTGGCTGATCTGGAGACGGGCCTGGCCACGCTGGACAGCAGTTCCTCCAGCCTGACGGAGGGCTCGGCGGCGATATTGACGGCCCTTCAGCAGGTCCAGACCGCGGTGGACGGCGTGGAGCTGACCGACGAGGACGTGACCACCGTCAAGACAGAGCTGGAGAGCATCCAGACTTCCGCCACGGGCATGGCGGACCAGCTCAGCGGCGCGGCGACGATAATCACGGCGCTGCAGACGATCGAGGGGACGTATGAGACCATCGCGGCCTCCCTGGCAGCGGCCATCGCCGAGCTGCCGGAGGAGACGGACAAGACAGCCCTGAACGGGGCGCTCAGCTCGCTGCAAAGCAACAATACCGCTCTATCAGAGAGCGTGGGAGGGCTGGTGACCCTGAGCGGGCTGGCGGGAACCCTGTCCACAGACCTGGCGGCAGTGGCGGCGGTGGCGGGAGAATTGGCGGGCCATGTGGATGATCTGCCCACGCTGCTGGGAGAGATCCAGACCGGGGTGGACACCCTGGTGGCGGACTATACCGCCTTGGACACAGGCATCCAGACTTATACCCAGGGCGTGGCGGACGCCTACGCCGGGTGCACGGCCTTGGCAGCAGGAAGCGCGACCCTGGCGGCGGGCAGCGCCAGCCTGGCCACGGGAGCCAGCGAGCTATACAGCGGGACCGGCCAGCTCCTGGGAGGCATCAACAGCCTCTCCAGCGGGGCGGGGACCCTGTCCCAGGGGGCCCAGGCCCTGTCCGGCGGCGCGGCGGAATTGGCCGAGGGCGTGGGAGAGCTGTCCGGCGGCGCGGCAGAGCTGGCCGAGGGGACTGCCGCCATGCGGGAGCAGACCGACGGCATGGACACAAAGATCGGGGAGCAGGTGGACGCCCTGCTGGACGATATCACCGGCGGCAGCGGTCCGGTCGTGTCCTTCGTCTCGGCGGAGAATACCTCCGTGAAGGCGGTGCAGTTCGTCATCCGCACCCCCGCCATCGAAAAGACCGCCCCGGCCACGCCTGCGCCGGAGCCGGCGGAGGAGACTTCCTTCTGGGAGAAGCTGACGGCGCTGTTTTGAGACGAAAATGGGATAAAAAATGCCCCGGGACATCTGTCCCGGGGCTTGCGTTCGTCATGAAGTTTCGTCCCTCGCCCGGAGCCTTTGAAGGCCCCATTTTTGCAGGGGCTTTTCCCAGGCGTAGGTCAGCAGTATCGACAGCGCGGCCACGCCCAGAAAGCACACCAGCGTGTACCGGGTCTGCCAGGGCTGCTCATAGGCCATGTTGGGGTTCTCCGCCGCCAGATAGGGCGGGATGCGCCACTCCTTCAGCCGGCAGGCCAAAAACTGGTGCCAGATATAGAAGCTGTAGGAGGCGTCGGACAGAACGCGGGTGACAGGGTTGTCCAGCGCGCGCTCCATCCTCTCCGGGGCCAGACAGCCGCACAGCAAAAAGCAGCCTCCCAGCAGGCCCAGGGGCAGCCGCCAGAACATCTGGCCGTGGCGGAGCGCCTCGTAATCGGGGGGATTTTGCTTGTACATGATGGCCAGCATCCCCCCAAAGCACAGGAGCATCCCCGCCGGCGCGATGATACGCCGGGCCTTGGCGGACGGGAGGCCCTTCCGCTCCAGTCCCGCCAGCACCCAGGCGGCGCCCATGCCGCAGGCGTACAGGTCCAGCTGGGCGGGGAGCTGGTTGAACAGGAAGGAACTGTCGCTCTTGGTGGCCACCCAGGACCGGAAGAACAGGGCGATCACCACCAGGCTGAGGCAGGTCTCGCCGGGGCGCTTCACATAGAACCGGGCGATGGCCGGCCAGAGGACGTAGAACATCACCTCCACCGACAGCGTCCAGATGGTGGCCGCCGTGGGGGAGAGCATGTATGTGTCAAAGGCCAGGGTGTGGGTGAAGGTGAAGTGCATGACCAGGTCCTTCACCATGAAGCCGGTGGAATGGTACAGCCCCCGGGGGAGGGCGTAAAAAAGCGTGGTGAGGATGACGCACAGATAGTAGCCCGGGGCGATGCGCCAGAACCGGCGGCGGTAGAAATCCGCGGGCCGGACCAGGACCTCCGCCTCCGCCTGCCGGGCCGCCGGCAGCGCCAGCAGAAAGCCGGACAGCAGCAGCATCTCGTCCACCATCATGTAGCCGTGGCGGATGATCTGCTGGAGGTTTACATAAAAACTTCCAATATGGAATCCCGGGTCCAGCCAGCTCTGCTGCCAGATGTGGAACCAGCCCACGATGAGGATGCTGGCCACCCGCAGGACGTCCGGTGCGGCCATCCGGCCCATGCGCTTTTCACCCATGGACCGTGTCCTCCCGACCGCGGCGCCGCGGCTCCTCCGGCAGGGGCGCGTGCTCCTCCCGGGTCTTCACGGCCATGCACCGGTGGATGGGGACGCCCTCGGCGTAGAACCGGCTCTCATAGTTGGTCATTATCCCGGTGGGGCCGTCCGCGTGCAGGTCCCGGGTGACCTCCCGCAGCTCATAGCCCAGGGCGGCGAATTGCTCCAGGGACCAGTCGAACAGCCAGCTCTGGTCGGTCTTGTACTCGATGCGGCCGCCTATGGGCAGCGCGTCCCAGTACATGGCCAGGAAGCTGGGGGCGGTGAGCCGGTGCTTGGCCTCCTTCTTGCGGGGCCAGGGGTCGGGAAAGTTGATGTAGATGACAGATACCTCCCCGGGGGCAAAGATGTCCGGGAGGTTGACCACGTCTGTGTCGATGAAGCGGACGTTCCGGATGTCCTCGGCGCAGACCCGCTCCATGGCGGTGACCATGGCGTTGGGGACCTTCTCCAGGGCCACCAGCAGCACGTCCGGCTCGGCCTGGGCCACGCCGGCGGTGAAGGCACCCTTGCCGCAGCCCATCTCTGCCCGGACCTCCTGGCAGCCGGGCAGCAGGTCCGCCCAATGGCCCTTCATGTCCGCCGGTACGAACACCTGTACCGCCGCGCACTTCTCCATCCGGGGTATGAGATTTTTCTTGTTCCGCATCCGCATAAGCCAGCATCCTCACAAAAAATGTTCCTACAGATTATAAAGGAACCGGAGCCCGATTGCAAGAGGGACGCCCCGGGCAGATGAGTTGACAAAAGGCAGTGGGGGGGTATAATATCCCATTCCTTAAAATGTAACATTGCGATCTTATACACCTACGGGAGGGAGAAAGCCATGAAAAAACGTCTGTTGGCGCTGCTGCTGGCGGCAGTGATGGTGCTGAGCCTGGCCGTGACGGCCTTTGCCGAGGAACGGACCGCCGAGCTGGAGCAGACCGGGACGGAGGCCGCCGAGACCGCGGCCGACCAGGCAAAGGATACCGGACCTGCGGAGGACGCCGGCGCGGACGTCACCGAAGAGACGGCTGACACGGATGACGTGGACGACGAAGTCCAGGACGAAGAGGTCACCGACGACAACAAAGTCCAGGACGCCGAGACCGCCGACGATGACGAGACCGGCGAGGACGCCGGGACCGCCGACGAGGCGGAACTTATGACGGCGGCCAATGAGCCGTCTCCGGCTTTGTCGGATGGGACCAGCGTGATCGTGACCGTGACGGACAAGACCGGGCGGAACCTGTCCCTCAGCAAGGCCGACGGCAGCCCGTTCCATAGCGGCGAGACGTTGGAACAGAGCGAAAACGGCGCCTATGAGCTGAAGGTCACGCCGGGCGGTCGGGACATCGGCGTCGCCATTTACGGCATCACCATTTTCAAAGACAGCTATACCAACTGCGATGAGAATGGGCTGTTTCTGTTCCGGGACTTGGACAATGACGGCCGGGTGTCCATCACCCTGGACGTGCTGGAGGGGTTCCAGCTGTCTGTGGTCAATGAGACCGGGGCTTCCTGCGAGATCCTGGACCCCACGGCCGGCGACAGCAAGGTGGAAAACGGCGCGTGGGTCTATGCGCCTTCCTTGAAATCGACCGACGTGATGCTGACGGCAAGTCTGGACCAGGGGTACGTCTTTGACGCCGGGCCGGACTATATGGAATACAGTACCGGCGGCGGGAGCCGCAATCTCTTGGTGGAGGATAGAAACAACGACCGGAAGGTGACCCTCACCGTGGTGAAAGGGGTGACCCTGCACATAGATGCCGGCGAGGATGACGAGGACGGCTCGAACATGCTGTCTGTCGGCGAAGACGTGAGAGGCCGCCTCCTCGAGGATGGAGCCGCGCTGATGCCGGGCAAGGCCATCTACGTGGAGGTGACGAGCGACAATCAGGTGGTGGCGGAGCACGCCGCGGTGGTGCCTTGCAGGGAGCTCTATCAGTCCGGCTATTATCTGGATGCGGGGTGCGGCGAAGTGACCCGCGTCTTCGAGGTGACGCCGGACGGCACCGGCGATGTGACCGTCCATGTGGTGCCCTCCGAGGACGAGGCGCCCACGCCGGTGCACATCAAGTATGAGGGCGAGATGGAGGGGTTCTCCAAAGAGCCGACGATAAATTATGCCTTCCCCCTGTATATATTCGAGCTCCCCCTCAATCCGGGCTACGCCATCAAGGTGAACGGCGTGCTGTGCGCCGATGCCGTGGTGGCGGTGGGCACGGGGCTGACGGAGGTGGTGGTCACCTGCGTGAAGCTGGCCGCCGACGCCAAACTGGCGGTGGAGGGAGACGCATCCGCCCTGGTGGGCTCCTTTGACGGAGAGACCTATTTGTTGGACGGCGATCAGCTGGACGGGGGCATCGGCTTGATCCTGATGAAAAACGGCTGGGCCATCACCGGCGTCACGGGCGGCACCTGCTCTTTCATTGATCCGATGATCGATCCGGTGATCAACGCGCCCGGCGGCGAGATCTATCGGTTCTACTTCGTCCAGGCGATAGAGAGCACCCTGACCATCACGGTGGAGAAGACGGCCCCGGCCCGCTGGGTCCGGCTGCGGCTGATCAACGACTACCCCGATCAGGTGAAGGTGGACGCAGGCACCATGGACGGCCTGTTCATCGCCATACCGGAATACACCCTGGGCGATCTGTCTGTGGATATCTATTCCCCGGAGGAGGGCGGCTCGGTGGATGCCTACGTCATCACCGGCGAGGGCTGCAAAATAGAGGAGACGGTCTATGAGTCCCTGAAGTCGTACTCCCTGAAGGTGAACGACGGTGTTGACGAGGTGGTCCTCCGGGTGGCGCTGAAGACTGAGCTGGACGCCAAGGCCCCCGGTGACCCCACGGCGGACGCCCCCGGCGTGGCGGACCAGGCCGGGACGGAGAAGGAGCTTTTGGATACGGCCACCGATGTGGTGAACCAGGCGGTGCAGGGCAAGACTACCGCCGGCGTGACCGAGGAGGACGCGGAGAAGATCGCCGAGCACGTGGCCGCGGGCGATACGATCACCACCCAGCTGGTGGCGGAGCTGATGAGCGAGACCCCGGACGCGGACGCCATCGCCCAGGCCGCCGGGGAGGACGCCACCGTGTCCAAGTATGTGAACGCCAGGATCCTGGTGCAGGCCGGCGGCGAGACCATCGGCAGCATCACCCAGACCAACGCCCCCATCGCGCTGGCCGTGACGCTGAGCGAGGAGGAGCTGGCCAAGGGGCTGATCTTCTTCGTGGTCCGGGTCCACGACAGCAGGACGGACATCCTGCCGGCCCGGTGCAGCGGTAACGTGCTCACCTTCTACACGGATCAGTTCTCCACCTTCGGCGTGGCCTATACCAGCGACATCTCCTACGCCACTGTGAGCCCCATCCCGGACCAGAAGTGGACGGGCAAGGCCGTCACTCCGGGCGTGACGGTGACCGCCAACGGCAGGACCCTCACCGCGGGCACGGACTATGATGTCCGTTACGAGAGTAACACCGACGCCGGAACGGCGAAGGTGATCATCACGGGCAAGGACCCCTACACAGGCACCGTGACCCTCCCCTTCAAGATCGTCAAGACCGCCGCCTCCGGCGGCACGGGCAGCGGCAGCGCCACGGCCCCCAACACCGGGGACGGGGCGGACGCCGCCCTGTGGGCGGGCCTGCTGGCCCTGAGCGCGGCCGGACTGGGTCTGGTCCTCGGCAGGAAAAAACGGACTGAAAAGTAAACGCTTTCCCGGCGGCCCCCGGCTCCTCGGAGCCGGGGGCTTTTTTGCCATTTTATAAAAACTTCATGATTCGGTCACAAAACCCTTGCGCCATGGGTGTACAATAGGCGAGGACTTTGAAGGACAAAGGAGGGGGCTTTATGATCGAGGTGAGCCACCTTACGAAGCGATACGGGGGCCGGACGGCCGTGGAGGACCTGACCTTCACGGTGGAGAGCGGCACTGTGTACGGATTTCTGGGCCCGAACGGCGCCGGCAAGAGCACTACGATGAATATATTGGCCGGGTGCCTGGCCGCCACGGAGGGAAAGGTCACCGTGGACGGCCACGATATTTTCGACGAACCCATCCAGGCCAAACGGCGGGTGGGCTATCTGCCGGAGCAGCCGCCGCTCTATCTGGATATGACGGTGCGGGAATATCTGAGCTTCGTGGCCCGGGCCAAGGGCGTGAAGATACCGGACCTGGAGAAGCAGCTGGAGCGGGTCATCGCCGTGACCGGCACGGCGGAGGTGGCCGACCGGCTGATCAGCAATCTGTCCAAGGGCTTCCGCCAGCGGGTGGGCATCGCCCAGGCCCTGCTGGGGGACCCGGCGGTCATCATCCTGGACGAGCCCACGGTGGGGCTGGACCCCCTGCAGATCGTGGAGATACGCCGGCTCATCCGCTCCCTGGGCAAGGATCACACGGTCATCCTGTCCACGCATATCCTGGGCGAGGTCCAGACCGTGTGCGACCGGGTGCTGATGATACACAAGGGCCATCTGGTGGCCAGCGGCACCCCGGCGGAACTGGAAGAGCAGTTTGCCGGAAAGATCACCTACCACATCCGGGTGAAGGCCGGGTCCCTGGAGGCACGGGAGGCCCTGGAGGCCGTGCCGGGGGTGCTGAGCGTGGAGGAGACGGAGAACAGCGATGGCCGGTGCGCCTTGGAGGTGTCCGTCTCGGACGCCGGAGAGGGCATGGATGAACGCCTCAGCTTTGCCCTCAGCGACAAGCGCATCCCGGTGCTGCGCCTGGAGCGGGAGCAGGCCAGTCTGGAGGACGTGTTCCTGGCTCTGACCAAGGAGGCGGACGACCAGATGGAGAAGGAAAAGTCCGGGAAAAAGACCGGAAAGGGGGGCAGGCGCCCATGACAGCCATCTATGAAAAGGAACTGGACAGCCAGCTCAACGGCCTGACCGGGTATGTGTTCGGGGCGCTGGTGCTGCTGTTCGGCGGCATCTACGTCATGGCCATCCACCTGGAAGGGGCCATCGACTTCACCATGGTGCTGTACAGCCTCACCTTCATCTACCTCATCGGCATCCCCCTGCTCACCATGCGGTCCATCGCCGAGGAGAGGCACCAGAAGACGGACCAGCTTCTCTACAGCCTGCCTCTGAGCATGACGAAGATCGTCCTGGGCAAGTACTTTGCTCTGGTGACAGTGCTGGCCATGCCTCTGGCGGTGCTGTGCCTCTACCCGCCGGTGGTGAGCTCCCTGGTAACGGCCGGCGCCATTCCCATGAAGGCCGCCTACGGGGCCATGCTGGGATTTCTGTTTCTTGGCTGCGCCCTGACGGCCATCGGCCTTTTCATCTCCAGCCTGATGGGGAACGTGGGGCTGGCGGCGGGCGCCTGTTTCCTGGTGATGCTGCTGCTGTATTTCCTCACGCCGCTGACCACATACATCTCCTCCTCGGCGCTGGCCAGCTTCATCGCCTTCACGGTGCTGGTGCTCCTGCTGGGGATCATCCTCTGGCGCATGACGAAGAACAGCGGCTTTGCCCTGGTCTTCTCCGCCGTGCTGGAAGGGGCGCTGGCGGTGTGCTTTTTCCTCTTCAAGAGCCGTTTCAGCGGGCTTTTTACCGAGGTGCTGAAGCAGCTTGCCGTTTTCGACAAATTCGACAGCTTTACCTATGATATATTCGACATACGGTCCCTGGTCTACTATGTGACGGTGGCGGCTGTGTTCCTGTTTTTGACGGTCCAGTCCATGGAGCGCAGGAGGTGGGCGGCATGAAAGACCTTCTGCGGAAACTGCGGGCGCCCTTCCGGACCCGCTCCTGGCAGGCCGGGTCCTACAGCGTGTTCGCGGCTGTTCTGGTCATCGCCATGGCGGTGGTGGCGAATCTGGCGGTGAACGCCCTGCCGGCGTCTGTCACCCAGCGGGACTGGACGGCCAACCAGCTCTACTCCCTGTCCCAGGGGACGGAGCAGATATTGGCCGCCCTGGACAAGGACGTGGATGTCTACTGGCTGGTCCAGGAGGACCATGAGAACAACACCATGGAGCAGGTGCTGGGCAAGTACGGGGAATATGACCGGGTGACGGTCACCAAGGTGGACCCGGTGCGGTATCCCAGCTTTGCCGCGGAGTATACGGACCAGACCGTGGAGGACAACAGCCTGGCGGTGGTCTGCGGGGACCGGAGCCTGTACATCCCCTACTCGGACGTGTGGACATACTCGGACTACGAGACCTATGCCTACTATATGGAGTATTACCAGCAGGAGTATCTGGACGTGTTCACCGGGGAGGAGAAGCTCACGGCTGCCATCTTGTCGGTGACCAGCGACAGCCAGCCGGTGATGTACACCCTGTCTGGCCATGGGGAGACGGGCGTAAGCGAGGATGTGCTGGACGCGGTGGCGCTGGACAACATCCGCACGGAGGAGCTCAGTCTGCTCACTGGGGAGGCTGTCCCGGAGGACTGCGGCGTGCTGGCCATTCTGGGCCCGGTGCGGGATCTGAGCAGCCGGGAGCTGGAGATGATCGAGACCTACGCGGAAAACGGCGGGCAGCTTCTGGTGACGACGGCCTATTCCGACGAGGATATGCCCAACTTCAAGGCGCTGCTGGCGGACTTTGGGGTGGGCCTGATCGGCGGCTATGTGATGGAATCGGACAGCCGGTATTATAACTATGGCTACATAGACCTGCTCCTGCCTGTGATGGGCCGCCATGAGATCACCTCGCCCCTGATGGAGGGGGAGGGTACGGCGGTCATCCTGCCGGACGCCCAGGCCCTGGAGGACATCACCGACGAGACCAGCGAGGCCAAGGTGACGGCCCTGCTCACCAGCTCGGAGACCAGCTATGTCAAGCAGGGCGTGGAGGGCGTGAACAGCTATGAGAAGGCGGAGGGAGACCGGACCGGCTCCTTCCTGCTGGCAGCGGTGTCGGAGAAGGAGACCACCGGCGCCCGCATGGTCATCTTCGGCTCGGCGCGGTTCATGGAGGCGGATTTCAGCAGCATGGTCTCCGGGGCCAATGAGGACCTGTTTTTGAACGGGCTGGACTGGCTGTGCCGTCAGGAACAGAGCATCTCCATCCGGCCAAAGACCCTGGTGGGAGAGTACCTGTCCTATACCGACAGCACCGCCAATATCATCAAGGTGGCGTTGGTGGTCGTGCCGCTCCTGTTCTTCGCGGCGGGACTGTGGATATTTGTCAGGAGGAGGTGGCGCTGATGAAGCGCGGAGCAAAGCTGGCGGTGCTGCTGGCGGCGCTGCTGGTGCTGGTGGGGGCATGGTATCTGGCGGAGAGCCTGTCCGACCGGCAGCAGGCGGAACAGGCGGAGGACGCCCACGAGGAACCGGTGGACATTTCCGTAGGGGAGACGGAGGACATCGTGAGCCTGGCCTGGGATTACTTCGGCGACGCGGTGAGCCTGACAAAGAAGGACGGCGTCTGGCTCAACGCCAACGACGCCGACTGCCCCATCAGCCAGGAGCTGGTGGAGCCTCTGGAGGAGGCGGCGGCGGACGCGGCGGCCTCCACGGTCATCGAGCATGTGACGGACTTCGACCAGTACGGCCTGGCCGACCCGGCCTTCAAGATCATTGCCGCCACGGCGGATCAGGTCAACACCTACGACATCGGCAATCCCAGCCCCACCGGCGCATATTATGTGCGTTTGAACGGAGAGGACACGGTGTATGTGGAGGGGAGCATGCTGGCGGAGACGTTCCAGCTGGGCATGGACGACATATTGGCCCTGGAGACACCGCCGCAGGACATCAGCGCTGTCACCGGGCTGACGGTGAGATCCGGCGCGGGCGCCTATGCGCTGCAGTACCGGACGGATGCCGGGGACATATGGTATACGGACGCCGACCCGTGGTTTTTGATGGGCGAAGACGCCCAGCCGGTCTGCCCGCTGGATACGGAGCAGACGCAGACGCTGTATGAGCTGGCTACCGGGATCCAGCTCACCCACTGTGAGGAATGGGACGCGAAGGACCTGGCCAAGTACGGCCTGGACGAGCCCCAGGCCACTGTTCTGGTGGGATATCAGGCCGACGACGGCTCAGAGGACAGCTTTGTCCTGGAGTTCGGCAGCTATGACGACGCGGATGTGTACGTGCGCCTGGGCGGGTCGAAGATGATCTACCGGGTGGCGGGCACGGTGCTGGACGGGCTCATGTACCCGGACTTTGCCGCCATGGCGCCTCTGGACCCCTGCGCTTTGAACTGGGAAAAGCTGCAGAGCGTGACCCTGGAGACGGACGGGGAGAGCTATGAGATCGTCCGTTCTGTGTCCACCCCCACCGAGGAGGGCGAAGAGCCGGAGGATATCTACACCACCGGCGAGCGCAGCCTGGACACGTCCCAGGTGGAGTCCTGGCTGCGGCAGGTCTATGAGATGCCCGCGGACAGCCGTACCGACAGGACCGAAGGACGGGAGGAGCTGTTCACGCTGACCTTCCGGCAGGACAGCGAGCTGTTCCCGGAGGTCATCGCCCGGTTCATGTCCTATGACAGCGTCCACTATTTGTGCGCGGTGAACGGCGAGGAGTATTATCTCATCTCCCGCACCGACGCGGCCAGCGTGCGGGATGACGCCCTGGAGCTGGTGATCGAACTGCCGGAGGGATAGGAAAGCAGAACAGGAGAGGGCCTGCTGCAAAACGCAAGTTTCGCAGCAGGCCCTCTCGGTATCTTTGCTTACAGCGCGTCCTCGTTGACACGCTCGGGAGGATGCTCCAGGGTGTCGGGGTTGGTCAGGAAATAGCGGAAATAGCGAAACGCGGAGCCGATGTAAGAGCTGTCGGCAATGCGGCTGTCATAGGTGACGGCGTAGTCCATGTATTTGCGGTCCTGGATATGTCCGGCCCGGTCCAGTTCCGTGACGGCCCGGATGCGTCCCACAGACAGCATCACGGGCAGAGCGCCGGTGCTGTTGATGCTCCGGCGGACCGGCGGCAGATGGAAGCCGCCCTCGTCGGAGATGAGCGCGGAGCCGTGGTAGGGGCTCTTTTCCGTCAGGGACTTGCGCAGCCAGCCGTGGTAATCCAGCCACCGCAGCACGGCGATGGCGAAGCGCAGGATGAAGCGGGGGGTCTTTACCAGGGTGGCGGCCACCCGCTCGACCCGGTCGGCGGACTGGTCCGCCTGGAGGTTGTCCACCCGGGCGTTGATCTTCCGGTACACGTCGGCGATGGTGTCTGTGGGCTGGAAGCGGACCGTGACGGTCATGCCGCCGGAGTCGGCGGCGCCGCTGCCGCCGGAGGACAGCACGATGTCGATGCTGCTGCGGGCATAGAGAAAACGACCGGAGACAAAGCGGTTCATGGCCGGACGAAGGGCCAGCATGCGCACATAGGCCGCGATGACCACGTGCAGCAGCGACATGTTCTCGTCCCCGTCCGAACGGCGGGCGTGCAGCCACTGCTCTATGGCCGCCACGTCTGCCGAGTCCGTGAAGCTGTTGGAGGCGTCAGCGGGCGTGAGCATGGTGAACGGGGAGAGCTGGAACAGCGGCGAGATGGTGCGCAGCCGCCGGCCGTCCTTCCTGTCCGTCATTCGCCGCCGGGTAAACTCTTCAGGCATAGAAAGACCTCCCTAAGGTCAAATGTTGGGGCCTTTTTTGGTATTATGTCTATTATAGCGCAAAATACGGCGTTCGTCAATCAGAGGGAGAGGGACAGGCCGGGTCAGCGGCAGATTTGTCCCGCCCTCGCCGGGGGAGACGCCGAAGAGCGGTCCGTCTGCCTGGGTTGGCAGACGGACCGTTTGTGCTGGACCAATATCACAGATTCCGCGGCCAGGCCAGGATCAGGGCCAGAACAGACGGCACTGTTGGCCGAAAATCGAGGCCGATGTCCTCACTGGCGAGGGCGGCACATAACACGCAGAACAGAGCCAGGATACAGAAAAGGGAGAAGGCATAGCACCCCTGAACGGCGAAGCGTTTCGGGTGATCCATGACCAGCAGGACAATGGAGCCCAGACCGCAGAGGATGGCGGCCCCATATGCGATGAGATAGAGCAGAAAGATGACCATGGCCCCGTTGGTGTACTTGTCCCGGTCGTATTCATCCAATCGGTTCAGCAGGGGCAGCAGCTCCTTGCTGACGGTAAACATCTCCGACGCCGATACCCTCCCGTCCGCCAGGGCGGCGGAGACCTTTTCCATGCCGCCCAGGTCCGCCGAATACTCGGACCAGGCCAGGGCGTGACTCAGGTAGTAGAGAGCCTCCTGTACTTCCCCCTGGTGCTCGCGCCACTCGTGCTTGGTGTCGCCGGTGGGAACGGCCCAGCTGAAAGAGAGCAGGATGAGCGAAGCCGCGACGAGCGCGAGCGCGATGAGTCTCGGCTTGAGCAGATGCCAGTCCACGGCTGTGAAGGCGGGAACGGCATGGGCTGCCGGACGGAAATTTCCCACCGGAGCGCGGCGTACATTTTCCACCGGGGCCCGACGGACATCTCCCACCGGAGCGCCGCAGCTGGCGCAGAATTTGGCGTAATCCGGGAGGCTTCGGCCACAGTTTTTGCATTGGATCACAACTGTCACCCCTCCTGTCTTTCCGTGGCCGCCTGGCTGTGGAGAATGGCGTCCACGTCGAAATCCGGGATATCCAGATCAGAAAAAAGGTCTGAAGCCGTATCCGGGGCCGGCGACGGCTCTGCTAAGCCGGCGACCGGCTTGCCGCAGAACACGCAGAATCTGCTGTTCTCCTCCAGCTGCTTGCCGCAGAACATGCAGAACTGGGAAGAAGGCGCCGCCGGGACCTCCAGCAATGCCCCGCACTGGTTGCAGAACTTCGCGCCGCTCTGCTGGATCTCCGTGCCGCATTTCGGACATTTCCGCGTGCCCCGGAGCCGCTGTATCTGAAGACAGATGCTGTTGTTTGCCTCGTATATCTTCTGGACGTCCCGCATGCGGGCCGCTGTCTGGGCCGGAAGAGCCGCCATGGCGCCCGCATCGTTTTGAAACGCATGGAAGCACTCCTCGCCAATGCTTTGAAACAGAGCCTGGAGCTTTTTCCCGTTTTGCTCCAGCTCCCCCCGCAGGCGGGAGATCTCAGCACTTTCCCGGGTCTTTTGGACGACTTCCTGCCCCGTGGCGGAGAGGGCTTTTCGGATGTCGTTGAAGGTAGCCATCGTCGTTCACCTCACTGCGTGTCTTTCCGTGAAAAAGGGCCGGGGCGCGCTAATCGGGCTGTACGCGGTCCAGCTCATATGTGTCGTAGGAATCGGCGTCCCAGATCAGACGGTCGGTCCCATCCCAGCGGACCGGGAAGGACTCGCCGAGCAATGTCAGCGTCTGCGTATACGAGTCATAGGCATAGGACCCGCCCAGGAACATGATGCTGTCCACGCCGCTTTGGTCCGGGCCCAGGTCCATCGAATATCCCACGGTCGTGCCGTCGGGGGCAAGATACACCAGGGCGTCGCAGAACCCGGCGTCTGTCGTGTTCCACCGCCAGAGACCGGAGGCGGGGGCGTTCATGTCATAGGCGGTATGGCTGTCCGCTTTCGCGCATGCCATCACATAGGCGTCGGCCAGGGCGGGCAGATAGGCGCTGGAGGTGATGGTGGCGCCGGAAACGGCGTCGACTTCCATGCTGTTGGGGGCAGTGTCCAGGAGAGCCTGGGTGGACCGGTTGATCACCGTCTCCCCGAGGCCGGGGGTCTCGGCGTGCTCCGTCCGGATGTCCCGGATGACCCGGTCGCGGTCCACGGATACTGTCACTGTGATGTCCCCTGCGTGGCCATCGTGCACCGTCACGGTAGCCTCGGTCAGCCCGGACTGACCGGACGCCTGGCCGTCTGGGGACTCCTGAGGCCCGGACGCCGCCGGCTCGGAGGGGAGGGACGACAGGTAATTCCGAACAGGGGCCAGCGGGTCCGCCGGGGAGTAGGTGAATTTTACGGTGCGGAGCAGCCGGTGCCATTCGTCAGAGACGTCCCCCGCGTCATAGTATGCCTTGTCCAGATATATGCTCTGCTGGATCAGGTTTCCCCGGTCGTCAAACTCGTTGCTGCACGATTCCTCCAGCCGGAAGGTGTCCTCCTGCTCCTCGATCTTGATCTCCTGGCCTACCGCGTTGTAGAGGTGCCGGACCCAGTGCTCCATCTCCATGGGGGAGTGGTAATCCGCGGCCACGGCCTCGTCGGAGAAGTTCTCGCCCGGCGCGATGCCCTCATAGACCGGCCAGAAGTGTTCCTCTGTCAGGCGCCCGGCCTCGTCGTAGGAATAGTCGGTGCAGGTATACAGGAATCCGCCGATGACCTGAGAATCGCTGAAATCGGAGATCTCGCGGCGTATGTGCCCGGCCTCATCCTCCCAGCAGAGCTTCTCCGAGTAGCCGAGCTGGTCGCTGTCCTCGGCCAGGTACATCAGGTGCCCGTCCTGGTCCCGGACGTAGGTCGTGGTCGTGGTCTCGGTGGGCGTGCCTTCATAGAGGTCTTCATTGACCGAGGTCTCAAAGAGAAGGAGGCCGCTGTCGTCATAGGTATAACTGGTGGTGATGAGGACGGATATGATATCCGAGTCCTCCTGATAGATCTCCGTGACCTTGGAGATGAGCAGGTCCTGGGGCTCGCCCTCCGAGAGGGTGTCCAGAGCCGAGCGCACGGCCTCCTCCGCCTGTGGGGAGACGGTGGCGTTCCCGTCCAGATACGCCTCGGCCTGCTGCCGGTAATGCTTTGCCTTCTCGGCATTGCCGGCCTCGGCGAAATAGCCGGCGGCCATACAGTATGCCACGGCAGGCTGATCGCCCTGCAAGGTGACCCCGGCCAGGGACGCGGCCTGTTCATAGTCCTCGGCGGCCAGGGTGAATTTGGAAAACATGTCGCTCTCCGCCCCTTCGCGGGCCAGAGAAGCTGCCCACTGAGAGTATGCGTCCGCCCGGCCGGCATAGCCGCCCGCCTGGTCGCCGTCGTCGTAGATGGCGGCGGTATAGGCGTCGGCTGCCTCTGCGTACAGGCCCTGCTGGAGATACTGTCCCGCCCGGTCCAGCTCCTGGGGGGACTGCGCCGGGGTCTCCGTCGCCGCGCTTTGCGGGCGTGGGGAGCTGCCCAGCCTGCCGGTCAGGAGCAATGCGGCCAGGACCGCCAGCGTGATCGCCACGGCGCACGCCGTGATGGCCGCGATGACGATACCCGCGCGGGACCGCTTTTGCGCGGGACGGCGGGCGGCATGCTTTTTGCGGCGCTGCACCGGTGCCGGGGCAGGGGCAGAGACGGGGGCTGGTGCTGGGGGCGGGGCAGGCTTTTTCGGTTCCTTTGGCTTCTTCGGCTCCTTTGGCGGCTCTTTTGGCATGACGATGGACCTGCCGCAGAATGCGCAGAATTTCGCCTCCGGCGTATTGTTTTGTCCACAGTATGGGCAATACATCTTCTCTGCTCCTTTTGAAAGCTCCGACTTGAGAGCAAACATCAATCCAAGGAATATATAGCAAAACGGCATGGCTGTTTTGCTGCGCCGCAAAGGGGCTCGGCACAGGGCCCTGCGGCGTTTCGCCGTCAGGTAATCATTATACCAAAGCGTTTATTATGGCACAACATCGCGGGCGGTTACAAATGTCTACATTTCGCGGCTGCGGGCACAGAGGGGCCTTCCAGAAGCCAAAGGGTGGGGACTGTTTATGTATTATGTAAACTATGGAGCAAGACACGGCGGTCATCAGCCGGTCGGTGAAGAAGAGTGGTTGCAATCGGGGCAGACAGCAGTTATAATAATAACTAATATATTTGCGATGTGTTTTAAGATCATGTTTAGGAGATTTGACATGAAAAGAGAGAACTTCGGTTCCCGGCTGGGGTTTCTGCTGGTGAGCGCCGGATGCGCCATCGGCATCGGCAACGTGTGGCGGTTCCCCTATGTGGTGGGCCAGAACGGCGGGAGCGTGTTCGTGCTGTTCTACCTGCTGTTTCTGCTCATCATGGGCGTGCCTGTGCTGACCATGGAGCTTGCCGTGGGCCGGGCGGGGCGAAAGAGCGCCCTGCGGGCCTATCAGGCCCTGGAACCGGCTGGCTCCAAGTGGCATATCCACGGCGTGCTCTGCATGATCGGCAACTATATCCTTATGATGTACTACACCACAGTGGCCGGTTGGATGCTGGGCTATTTCATCAAATTCCTGTCAGGCCGGTTCTCCGGCCTGCCGGCGGCAGATGTGGGCGGCGTGTTCGACGCGCTGCTGGCAGACCCGGCGGAGATGACTCTCTGGATGAGCCTGATCGTGCTGCTGGGCTTTCTGGCGGTGAGCCTGGGTCTCCAGAACGGCTTGGAGCGCATCACAAAGTGGATGATGAGTGCGCTGCTGGTGCTCATCGTCGTGCTGGCGATCCACTCCATGCTGCTGCCCGGCGGCGGCGAGGGACTGAAGTTCTATCTGGTGCCGGATATAGGCCGGGCGCTGGACCAGGGCATCGGAAACGTCATCACCGGAGCTATGAATCAGGCGTTTTTCACCCTGAGCATCGGCATCTCGTCCATGGAGATCTTCGGCAGCTACATGTCCCGGGACAACACCCTGGCCGGCGAGGCGGTGCGCATCTGCGGCCTGGACACCTTCGTGGCCATCTGCAGCGGCCTTATCATCTTCCCCGCCTGCTTCGCCTACAGCGTGGAGCCGGACGCGGGCCCGCCGCTCATCTTCGTCACGCTGCCGAAGGTGTTCGCGGATATGTCCGGCGGGCGGCTTTGGGGGACGCTGTTTTTCCTGTTCATGACATTCGCCAGCTTCACCACGGTCATCGCCGTGTTTGAGAACCTGCTGGCCAACTGCATGGACAACCTGGGCTGGAACCGGAAGAAGGCCGTGCTCATCAACGCTGTGTTCGTACTGGTCGCCAGCCTTCCCTGCTTGTTCGGGTACAACCTGTGGAGCGGCCTGGGGCTCATCGGCGGTCGGAACGTGCTGGACACGGAGGACTTTATCGTGAGCAACCTGCTGCTGCCGGGCGGGTCGCTGATCTACCTGCTGTTCTGCGTGAGCAAGTGGGGCTGGGGCTATGACAAATATATCGCCGAGGCCAACACCGGCGAGGGCCTGCGCCTGCCGGAGAGCAGGGCGATGAAGTGGTTCCTGCAGTTCGTCCTGCCGGTGCTCATCCTCATCATTTTGGTGCAGGGACTGGTGTGAGAAGACAGGATACCAGTTTGGGTGCGAGGGTTCTATAGCATTTTTCGGGTCCCCACGCGGCACGCCTGTCGCGTGGGGAAAGGAAGAATGGCTCTGACCGATGGAGGAGCCCCGCTTGTGGGGACCCGACATCTTCAGAGCCATTCTGACGCTGGTGCGGGTGCGCTTATAGCATTTTTTGAAAAGTTCCCTGTTTTCAAGGGTTTGCGGGCAGACACACGGCGATATTTACCACACCAAACGCGTTTGCGAATGTGTATTGTTTTCTGGTTTTATATTTCTTTGGAAAACTCCCGCCACTGTTTTCCTAACTCTGCCGCCAGTCTATATACGTCCGATTTTTCCACGTGTAAGCACTGTTTGATCTGTTCCATGGTGCACCCTGATTCCAGCATCAGGAGAAAGTCCTGTCCTTTCTGTGAAAGCTGCGCCTGGAACTGCTCCCGCATGATACGGTCCTCTGCTCTAGTTATCCCACCGCCATCATCCTCTGGAAGAAGATCATATAAACTGAAATCGTCCTCCTCATTCCCCAACGGCTGATCCAGAGAACGTTCCTTATATAAACTCTCGTATTGACGATTTTCCTGTATCAGAAAAGTCTTCACCTGCGCGGTCAGATATTTCTCCAGTTCCCCATAGCATGGCTGATAGCTGCGTGCTGCCGCGCAAAATGCCTCTGTCGCGATGGCCCGTCTATCCGCCAGCGGAGTCGATTTTGCGATCCTGGCCACGGCATCCGGGATGATGTCCGGGTAGATCGCCATGAGCTGCTCGATATCATATTGGCGCTTCCCTTGCGTGTCCATTTGCGCGACCCGCCGGGGATAAGGCTTGCCGAGCCAACACGCTTCCGCGCTGTCGTAGCGCAGACGGAACGATAGCGGCAGTTTCAGTCCCAGGTCCATCAACTCTGCGGGTAGGTCCTCCAACACAAAAGCACCGCTGCGTGGCCAGGAGAAGCCCTCCGCGCCGCCCTCCATGACGGCTAGCGTCCGCTGATCCTGGTCAAAACCGATCTGGATGCGTTCCGGAAGCTTTTCCCGCAGTACCCGACCCAGATGCAATACGCCGTTGGAGCCGATGGAAAGCCAATCAGCCCTTCTTCCATCACGCTTTTTGTACCACTTGAATGTGTATTTCTTTGTTTTCATGGGAGGTCCTCCTTGTACGATTTCCCCCATTATACCCCCGTACCGAAGTCATGTCTGTATACTGATAATATCAAACATCATGAAATGTTTGTGTAAAAAGCGTTGACACGGAATATTTGCATTGAACTATGCACATAATTCTGCTATAATTATGCGCATAAAAGGAGGCTTAAGATTATGCCGCAAATCAGACCAATCACTGACCTGCGAAACACTACTGAGATTTCCGAACTTTGTCATGCTAACCGCGAGCCGCTGTTCATCACAAAAAATGGCTATGGCGATCTAGTGGTCATGAGCATTGAGACATACGATGAACTGATTGGAACTGCACGGACTGATGCCGCTATTCGTGAAGCGGAGAAAGAATTTGAAGTGGACGGTGTTCTTTTGGATGCCAGGACCGCGCTTCCTGCTCTGCAGAGGAAACATTTTGGATAAATATACTATTCAAATTATATTCTCGTGCCGACCGTGATCTGGATGACATCTACTTTTCTATAGTTTACAATCCTCCAGGCACTGCCGCCGACATGGCCAGCGCGCTGGAAGAAGCGGTCTACAGTCTGGAGAAATTACCTGAACATGGGTCTATACAGCGAAATAATCAAGAGTGAGTAGATACAAAAAGGAAAATCGTTTCTGGTACTCATCTTGTAGGATACGATATGATGGTCATGCAAGCAAAGAATGGCAGAGAGAAGGAGGGGGCCTTGTGAGGTGGGAATGCAAGTGATATCAGTCACCCATTTCGTGTCAGGACGCGCAGAGTAGAAAGCCCGAATCAGCAGATTGTCATATGTATGCAGGAGGTATGTATAATACACCCCCTGGTATATTTCATCTTACACCAGGGGGTCTCTTTCTCTCGGTACTGTTGACTTTCGTGTCTGCTATCATTTTACCACGGCCCGGGCACGGGCCGCGTCTTTTTGCGCGCTGTGGTCAGCCGTATTTTTCCACAAGGTACTCCACGGCCATTTTGTAGCCGTCGAAGCCGTAGCCGGCGTAGGTCCTCTCACAGGCCATGCCGGCGTAGGAGATATGGCGAAACGCCTCCCGCTTCGATACGTCGGACAGGTGGACCTCCACCGCCGGGATGCTCACCGCCTTCAGTGCGTCCAGGATGGCCACGCTGGTGTGGGTGTAGGCGGCGGGATTGATGACGATGCCGTCCACGGTCCCGTAGGCCGCCTGTATCTTGTCCACGATGGCGCCCTCATGGTTGGACTGGAAGCACTCCACCTCCGCGCCGCACCGGGCGCAGACGTCTTCCACGAACTGCTTCAGCGCGGCATAGTTCTGCTGGCCGTAGATGCCGGGCTCCCGGATGCCGAGCATGTTCAGGTTGGGTCCGTTGATGACGAGAATTTTCATCGAAATGCCTCCATGATCTGCGATACAGTGTCTGCCAGCGGACCGTTGTTGTCTATGACAGCGTCCGCAAAGGCCGCGTACTTGTCCTTCCGCTGGGCGTACAGCGTCCCGGCGGAATGGCGCTGGGACAGCGGCCGCCCCTCCGAGGGCAGCTTTTCCAGGTCCCGCTGGAGCCAGACGATGACGCCGTTTTGGTGCAGGAGGGGATAGTTTTCCTTCCGGGTGACGCAGCCGCCGCCGGTGGCGATCACCGCCCCGGAGCCCATGCCCAGCCGGGCCAGCACCGCGGTCTCCCGCTTCCGGAAGCCTTCCTCCCCCTCGGAAGCGAAGATGTCCGGGATGGAGCAGCCGGCCTCCCGCTCGATCTCCCCGTCCGCGTCCAGCAGCGGTCGGCCCAGGGTCTCGGCCAGGGCCCTGCCCACGGCGGACTTTCCGCAGCCGGGCATGCCGATGAGTATGATGTTGGACATCTGCCGGGATAAGGTTGACATAATATATGACACTCTGTCCCCCGGGATGGGGTGGCCGGCGAACTGCTCGGCGCTGCGCCACGCCTGGGCCACCAGCATGCCGAGGCCCCCTGCGTGGGGGATGCCGAGCGTTTCCGCCTCCAGCAGGAACGCCGTGCGCTGGGGGTTGTAGACCACGTCGAACACGCCCTCACAGGCGGGAAAGTCCCCGATGGACACCGGCGCGGCGCCGGTGTTGGGGAACATCCCCAGGGGGGTGGTGTTGACCAGGATCCTGGCGTCCCGGTGGCGGGAGAGATTGCCGTAATTGTTCTCCCCGGTCCGGGACACGGACACGATGGGGTCCGCGCCCAGGTCTGCCAGGGCGGCTTTGACGGACAGAGAGGCGCCCCCGGTGCCGAATACCAGGGTCTTTTTGCCGCACACATCCACGCCGGAGGAGGCCACGATGTGGCGGAACCCGGCGTAATCTGTATTGTCTCCGTGCCAGCCGTCCGGGGTGCGGACCAGGGTGTTGACGCTGCCGATGCGGCGGGCGGCATCGGACAGGGAGGCGCAGTAGGGGACCACGTCCTTTTTATAGGGGATGGTCACGTTCATCCCGGCCAGGTCTGTGGTCCTGAGAAAACGGTCCAGGTCCCCGGGCTCTACCTCGTAGAGCTTGTACTCGTACCCGGCCAGGGAGGCATGGATCTGGGGTGACCAGCTGTGGCCCAGCTTCCGCCCCAGAAGGCCGAACTTATTGCTCATCTCCCATTTTCTGATGCTGATACTCCCGGCTGGCGTCCAGGATGACGTCATAGAGCTTCATCAGCAGGTCCTTGGTCTCGGGGCGGATCATGAAGAGGATGTTGGCCTTCATCTGTTCCTCCCGGGCCTCGTCCAGGATGGGCACGTCGTGGGCCTTCTTGTAGGCGGCCATATCGGCGGACACGTCCATACGCTTCTCCAGCAGGGCGAACAGCTCCCGGTCGATGGCGTCCATTCTCGCTCTGAGCATCATGAGTTCCATTTTTCAGTACCTTCCTTCCAAAAGTAGATCATATATTGCCGCTGCCGCGGCGGCTTCCACGCAGGGCACGGCCCGCAGTACGATACAGGGGTCGTGACGGCCTGTCACGGAGAGCTTTACATTTTCATGGGCAGCCAGATCGACGCTGTCCTGCTCCAGGGCAATGGAGGGGGTGGGCTTGAAGGCGGCCCGAAAGACGATGGGCATGCCGCTGGTGATCCCGCCCAGGATGCCCCCGTGGTGGTTGGTGCGGGTGCGGACCGGGCCGGTCTCGTCGAAGTAGAAGGGGTCGTTGTTCTCGCTGCCCCGCATGGCCCCCGCGGCAAAGCCCGCGCCGAATTCCACGCCCTTCACGGCGGGAATGGCGAACACCGCCTGGGCGATGCGGTTCTCTACGCCGCCGAACATGGGCTCTCCCACCCCGGCGGGCACTCCCTCGATGGTGCACTCGATGACGCCGCCCACGGAGTCTCCGGCCTCCTTGACCTGCGCCAGGAGCGCTTCGATGGCGGCGGGGGAACTCTCCCCGCCGATGGAGAGGATGCGGGCGGAGACAGATATGCCCTCCCAGGCCAGAAGCTGCAGGGCGAGCCCTCCGGCGATGCACAGGGGCGCGGTGAGCCGGCCGGAGAATTGGCCGCCGCCGGCCACGTCCCGAGCGGCGCCGTACTTGGCGAAGGCGGCGAAGTCCGCGTGGCCCGGCCTGGGGATACGGCGCAGGGCGTCATAGTCCTGGCTGCGGGTGTTGGTGTTGCGGATGATGGCCGTCACCGGCGCGCCGCAGGTGTGGCCGTCCACCAGGCCCGCGATGAATTCCGGCACATCGGCCTCCTTCCGGGTGGTGGTATACTTGCCGTTCCCCGGGGCCCGGCGGGCCAGAAACGCCTGCAGCGCCTCCATATCCGGGGCAAAGCCCGCGGGCAGGCCCTCGATGGTCACGCCGATGGCGGGAGCATGGGACTGGCCGAAGATGGTGAACCGGTAGCGGTCCCCGAAGCTGTTGCTCATGGCTCCTCCTCCAAAGTCACCTCTCCCCCCAGGGCGGCGTAATCCCGCCAGAAGCCGGGGTAGGATTTGTTGACGGCCTGGGCCCCATGCAGGATCACGGGGCCGCTGCAGGCCAAAGCCGCCACAGCGGCGCTCATGGCGATGCGGTGGTCGTTGACGCTGGACACCTCGCCGCCGGACAGGCGGTCTTTCCCGGTGACCGCCAGGCCGTCGGGAAGCTCCCGCGCGTCGCCCCCCAGGGCGTTGATGAGCCCGGCGGTGGCGGAAAGGCGGTCGCTCTCCTTGATGCGCAGCCGTCCGGCGTTCACGAACCGGGTCTCCCCCGGGGTCACCGCCGCCAGCACGCTCAGCACCGGCACCAGATCCGGCACATCCTGGCAGTCGATGACGGCGTTCCCGGCCGCGATGTGCCCCGCCAGCTCCGATACCGCCCGGTCTCCCTGGGGGGAGTCCGGCGACAGCCCGGTGATGCGCAGCGTATGGCCGCAGATGGCATCCGCCGCGACCCAGAAGGCGGCGTTGGACCAGTCCCCCTCCACGGCTGCCTGGCCGGGGGAGACATACCGTGCCTCGGGGACGGTGAAGGAGCTGCCCTCCAGAGGGCAGTCCACGCCGAACAGTCCCAGGGCCCGGACGGTCATAATCAGATAGGAGGCGGACTCCAGATGCCCGGTCAGGGCAATGGTGCTGGTCCGGCCCAAGAGCGGCAGGGCGAACAGCAGGCCGCTGATGAACTGGGAGGAGACGTTGGCCGCCAGGGTATAGTCCCCCGGGGTCAATCGCCCTTCTACAGCGATGATGTCCGCCTGGGGCCGGGAGAGCCGCGCTCCGTGGTGCTCCAGTTCCTCCCATAGGGGAGACAGAGGCCGCTGGGGCAGCCGCCCGTGCATTTTGATCTGTGCCTTGGCCCCCAGGGCGCAGACCACCGGCAGGAGAAAGCGCAGGGTGGAACCGCTCTCTCCGCAGTCCAGGGCCGGGCAGGGGGGAACAGAGGCGATGGGGCTCACGGAAAACACGCCGTGGGCATAGGTGATGCCGGCTCCCAGAGCCTGCAGGCACTCCGCCGTGGCGGTGATGTCCGCGGAGAGGGTGGGACAGGCGATGGAGGTGGGGCCGTCCGCCAGGGCCGCGCAGATGAGCAGCCGGTGGGCCTGGCTCTTGGAGGCGATGGCCGGGATGGTCCCGGAGAGGCGGGAGGGGGCGATGATGGCTTTCACGTCACAGTCCCGCTTTCATGAACGCGGCGGCCTCCTCCGTGGTCATGGACCGGATGGCGCACTGGCCGATGCGCTGGGGCACGATGATGCGGATGGTCCCGCCGGAGCGCTTTTTGTCCGAGAGCATTCGCTCCATGAGGGCGTCGAAGGGGGCGTCCGTGTGGGTGGGCAGGCCGAATTTCTCCAGAAGAGCTTCCACCTGCTCCGGCACCTGTTCGGCGCAGAGGCCGGCCCTGGCGGCGGCCCGGCAGACAGTAGCCATGCCGATGGCCACGGCCTGGCCGTGGGACAGGGCAAAGCCGCTGTATGCCTCCGCTGCATGGCCCAGGGTGTGGCCCAGGTTGAGCAGGGCCCGGCGGCCGGTGTCCCGTTCGTCCTCTACGACCACGTCCCGTTTCCAGGCTACGCACCGGGCAATCACAGCCTCCCGGTCAAATGCCTTTCCGTCCCGGTCCAGAAGGGAGAACAGGTCCTCGTCGAACAGGACGGCGGTCTTGATGATCTCGGCACAGCCGGAGGTGAACACATCCTCCGGCAGCGTGGAGAGCGTGGCTGTGTCGCACAGCACATGCCTCGGCTGCCAGAATGCGCCCATCATGTTCTTTCCGGCGGGCAGGTCCACGGCGGTCTTGCCGCCCACGGAGGAGTCCACCGCGGCCAGCAGGGTGGTGGGGATCTGGATATAGCTGACGCCCCGCATGTAGGTGGCGGCGGCGAGACCGGCCAGGTCTCCCACCACGCCCCCGCCCAGGGCCAGGAGGATGTCGCTGCGGCTCATCCGGTGGGATGCGGTATAGTTCAGCAGGGCGACCAGGTTCCGGGAGGTCTTGCTGATCTCTCCGTGGGGGAGGGTGAAGGGCCTGCCGGTGAGACCGGCGGTCCTCAGACTGTACAGGGCGGTGCCGGCCCAAAGGGGACCCACCATGTCATCTGTCACCAGTATATACCTTTCTGCCCCGGGACACAAGGCCCGTATCTGTTTGCCCAGACCGGGCAAAATACCGGTGCCGATCTGCACATCGTAGGGAGCGGATACGGGCACATGGACGGTGCTCATCCGTCGATCTCCTCCTTCCGGCGCTTTCCATCTTCCAAAAGAGCGCACAGCCTGTCAAAATCGTTGGCGGCGATGGCGTCCCGATAGGCGGTCATGCTCCCGATGAAGGCGTCCATCTCCGCCAGCATGTTCTCCCGGTTGTCCAAAATGAGTTCGCTCCACATGGGGGCGTTCAGCCAGGCCACCCGGGTCAGGTCCTTGTAGCTGCCGGCGGAGAAGCCCTTGTGCCGGGCGGCGGTGGGGCTTTTGATATAGCCGTTGGACACCACATGGCACATCTGGGAGGTGAAGGCGATCATCTCATCGTGCTCCTGGGCGGTGGTGACGCTGATGCGGCCAAAGCCGGCGGGCTTCAACAGGGACTTCACCCGCTGCAGAAAGTCCGGGTCGTCGAACACCGGGGGCACGATGACCATGGTGGCCCGGTCATAGAGGGTGGCCCGGGCGTATTTGAAGCCGGAGAACTGGGTGCCCGCCATGGGGTGTCCCCCCACGAAGGTGAAGCCGTGCTTCTCGGCCAAGGGGAAGGCAAAGGCGCAGATCTCCCGCTTCACGCCGGTGCAGTCCATGACGATGCCGGTCTTGGAGAAGTCGTCGGCGTGGGCGGTCATATAGTCCATGGCGGCCTGGGGATAGAGGGAGATCAGCACCAGGTCACAGTCCCGGAGCCGGTCCGCCGTCAGCTCTCCGTCCACGGCCCCATCCAGCATGGCAAATTCCAGGGTGGAGCGGCTGCGGTTCCAGCCCAGGACGGTGACGGAGGGGTCCCGCTTGTAAGCCTTGGCCAGGGAGCCCCCGATGAGGCCCAGCCCCACCACGCCAACGGTCATGGCCGGACCACCTCCAGGATGCGCTTCATCTGCTGCATCAGCGAGTCGAACTGGGCGGGGGTCAGGCTCTGGGCCCCGTCGCACAGGGCGTGCAGCGGGTCGTTGTGTACCTCCACCATGATGCCGTCCGCCCCGGCGGCGGCCGCCGCCAGCGCCATGGAGGGCACCAGGTTGGAGTGACCGGTGGCGTGGCTGGGGTCCACCACCACAGGCAGGTGGCTCAGCTCATGCAGCACCGGCACACAGGAGAGGTCCAGGGTGTTGCGGGTGTATGTCTCATAGGTGCGGATGCCCCGCTCGCAGAGGATCACGTTCTCGTTGCCTCCGGCCATGATATACTCGGCGCTCATGAGAAGCTCCTTCAGGGTATTGGCCAGGCCCCGCTTCAGGAGGATGGTCTTGTTGGTGTGGCCCAGGCCCTTCAGAAGCTCGAAGTTCTGCATGTTCCGGGCGCCCACCTGGATCACGTCCACGTCCTGGAACAGGTCCAGGTCCCGCATATCCATGATCTCCGATACGATGGGCAGTCCGGTCTCTTTTTTCGCCTCGCTCAAAAGCTCCAGACCGGTGGCGTGCAGGCCCTGGAAGTCGTAGGGGCTGGTCCGGGGCTTGAACGCGCCGCCCCGCAGGAGCTTTGCGCCGCTGGCCTTCACGGACTCGGCGATGCCGATGATCTGATCCCTGGTCTCCACGGAGCAGGGACCGGCGATGACGGCAAAGTGGCCGCCGCCGATGGGGACGCCTCCCGCGTCCACCACGGTATCCTCCGGATGGAATTTGCGGTTGCATTTTTTGAAGGGCTCGCTCACCCGCTTGACGGACTGGACGATCTCCAGGCTCTCCAGAAGCTCCATGTCGATGTGGGCGGTGTCGCCCACCAGACCCAGGATGGTGTACTCGGCACCCTCGGACACATGGACCTGGACGTCCTGTCCCTCCAGCCAGTGGATGAGGTGGTCCCGCTGCTCAGCGGTGGTATTGGGTTTCAAAACGGTGATCATGGGTAAAACGGTCTCCTTTGCAAAAAAGCTGTGCAGCGTTTGCGCCGCACAGCTTGTGGTTTAGCTCCTGTCGCTTTCCTGCAGCACAAAGCACTATTACTTCCGGAAAAAGTAATAGTAGGAATAATAGCTGCCAGAAAAGAAACGGTTCATAGACGAACTCCTTTAGAATTTATTGCATTATATGACCATTTTAGGGAATTGTCAATCGCTTTTGATTTAAAATGTGAAAAACATGAGGGATTCATGCGCTCATGGAGCTGCAGACGCCGCTGCCCGTCGCCGGATGCGGCAGAGCCTCAGGGACAGGGGCCGTCTGCGCCCGGCAGCGGCGGCGGGTGATCGCCCTGTCCCGAAGGGGGCGGTAGATCTTCGCCGCCAGCCGGAACAGCCGGTAGGCGATGGGACGGTAGGCCATGACCACCTCGCCGATGAATTCCGTCAGGTCACCGCCGAAGCGGCTCTTGAACAGGTACAGCCCGTTGGATATATCGGCTTTTTCCAGCACGCCCCGCAGGTCGTATACCGCGTCGCCCCGGGCCACGGCCCGGCGGATGGCCTCCCACTGCAGGAGATAGCTGGCCATCGTATCCCGGTGCCGGTCGGAGCTGGCCCCCACCGCATACCAGGTCTTGTTGCCATAGTGGATGGGGATGATGCCGGCAATGGGCTCGTCCCCCACGTAGGCCAGCAGAAGGGACATATGCTCCGGCCCCAGCTCCTGCCACATCCGCTGGAAATAGGCCAGCGGCCGGACCAGAAACCGGTCCCGCCGGCCGGTCTGCTCCAGCAGGGAGTAAAACAGGGGCAGGCTGGCCGGAAGGGACGCCTCCCGTACGGTGACGCCCCGGCGCTGGGCCAGGCGGATGTTGTAGCGGAGCTTGGCGGAAAAGCCGGTCCACAGCTCCTCCGCGCTCTTGTCCCGGATGTTCAGCCGGAACACCTGCCGGGGCTGGATCATGTCCTCTGCCCGGTATGCCTCCCGGACCGTGTAGCCCAGGTCCTCCATGATGGAGCGGAAAGTCCCGTCGGAGCTGGACACGTCCGGCTCCATCCGCAGGGCCATGGCGTTGTATTTCCAGGCCAGCAGCTCCGCCCCTTCCGTCAGCTGCCGCAGGGCGTCGGCGTCATCCGTGTCGCACACCGGGCCCCGGGGGCTATACATCAGATTTCCAAAAAACGGGATCTTCCGAATGAGTATGCTCAGACCACCGGTGATGTTTCCCTGACTGTCCTCCGCCAGGACGATCTCATTGGTCCAGCAGGACTTGACCCGGGCCCATTCCACCGATTGCTGGAAATTGCACCGTTCATGACGGCTCAGAAACTCCGTATAGAGACGCCGGGACGCCTCGTCGTTCACATAGCGCATGGTCCATCCTCCTTTTTCGCTCGCAGCCGCGCGCTCTCATCTTGAAGAACGCCCGGGGCCTGCGAAATGTGACAAAGGTTACAATTCCTTTCCTTAATATGACGGCTGAGAAGACCTGCCGGTCACATATCCCGCTTCACACGGGCAATTTTATATCGCCGCGACGGGACCGGCGGTTCGCTGCTGGCTGTCATTTTTGTAACTGAGGCCATGGTAGGACGGGAATGTGAACGTATTGTGAACGCCCTCTTAGGCTTTTCTTAAGAATGGGGACGCCCCGCTTCCGTCGGAAGCGGGGCGTTGGGATATGAGAAAAAGGTATACTTTTTAGCATAAACAAGCTTTGTCTATCTTACCACAACATATAGAACAATTCAAGGAACATTTTGTACCCATTGGTACATCCTCCGCTTGCAAAAAAGTATACTTTTTGACAGGCAGGAGACCGGACAATGCTGTTCAATTCTCTGGAGTTTTTGATATTTTTCCCCGCTGTGCTGTGCGTGTGCTTTATTTTGCCAGCGAAAGTGCGATATATATGGCTGCTCATCGCCAGCTATTTTTTCTATATGTGCTGGAACGCCAAGTACGCCCTGTTGTTGCTGTTTTCCACGACAGTCACATATCTCAGCGGCGTTTTCATGGATCGCGCGGAGAAAAGAGAAGGAATGCATACTGTCCGGAACAAGAAACTGTGTGTGGCGGGGAGCTTTGTGCTGAACCTGGGGGTCCTGTTCTTCTTCAAGTATTTTGACTTTGCCTTTACGAACCTGAGCCGGGTGATGACGCTGGTCCATATCCAACTGAATCGTCCGGCTTTTGACATTTTGCTGCCGGTGGGCATCTCGTTCTACACATTCCAGGCTCTGAGTTATACCATGGACGTATACCGTAGGGAAGTAGAGCCGGAGCGAAACTTTCTGCGATATGCACTTTTTGTGTCCTTTTTCCCGCAATTGGTGGCAGGGCCAATCGAGCGGTCGAAAAGCCTGCTGAGGCAACTGGCGAAGGCACCGCGACCCAGCATTGACCGGCTACGGGACGGGACGCTTCTGATGCTCTGGGGGTACTTTTTGAAAGTGGTGCTGGCAGACCGGATTGCCATCGTAGTGGACACAGTGTATGGGGCTCCGATGACATACGGGGGCTGGTATCTGGTGGTAGCAACGGTCCTGTTCGCGTTTCAGATCTACTGCGATTTTGCGGGGTATTCCACGATCGCCATGGGAGCGGCGGAGATTTTGGATGTGCGCCTGATGGAGAACTTTGACGCGCCATATCTGGCACGGTCGGTAGGAGAGTTCTGGCGGCGGTGGCACATCTCCCTGAGCAGCTGGTTCCGGGATTATCTCTATATCCCGCTGGGAGGGAACCGGAAAGGAAGATGGCGGAAATACTGCAACGTCATGGCGGTATTTCTGGTGAGCGGGCTGTGGCATGGCGCCAGTTGGTCGTTTGTAGTATGGGGAGGACTGAACGGGCTGTACCAGGTGATGGGGGAGCTCGTGAAGCCGGTGCGGGACCGCGCGGTAAAGGTATTGGGGCTGCACCGGGAGACGGTAGGACATAAGCTGCTGCAGACCGTCATGACTTTTTGCTTGGTGGACTTCGCGTGGATCTTCTTCCGGGGGAACGGATTCATGCGGTCGCTGGAGATCATCAGGAGCATGGTGACAGTGAAGAATCCGTGGATCCTGTTTGACGGGTCCCTGTACAAGCTGGGGGTGGAGCAGAAGGGGTTTCATCTGATGATAATGTGCATTGGTGTGCTGCTGCTAGCGGATATCTGCAAATACCGCGGGATACGGCTACGGGAGGTCATCGCAAGACAAGATATCTGGGTGCGGTGGCTGGTGTTCTCGCTGAGTGTATGCTTCATCCTGCTGGTGGGCATCTGGGGCCCTGGCTATGACGCACAGAGCTTCATCTACTTCCAGTTCTGAGGGGGACGTAAAGATGAAAAGGAAAACTAAGGCGATCCTCTCCGGCCTGGTCATTGTGGCGATGACTGTGTCCATGCTGTCGTATCTGACAAAGCTGGTGGAAAATTGGGATGAGTATGGGAAATTCCGTTTGTTCCCATTTTACGAAGAGAAGGAAGACGTAGATGTTATATTTTTGGGAAGCAGTCACATGTATTGTACTGCGTTTCCAATGGAGTTGTGGCAGGACTACGGTATTACATCATTTAATATGGGGGTATCTTCCAGCTACTTGCCGGAGACATACTGGGTATTGGAAAGTGTGTTGGAGCAGGATTCCCCCAAGATGGTGGTCGTTGATACTTTCTTATTGTCCGCTCCAGAAAAGGTTTCCTTAGATTCGGGGGCAACAGTGCATCATTTTTTGGACGCGGTTCCCTTTTCGATTACTAAACTTCATATGATACATGACCTTCTGTCGGGGACGGGATATTCCACAGAGTTTATATGGGATTTTATTGTATATCATGACAGATGGGAAACACTCACCGAGAATGATTTTAATCCGGTATCTTCTGTAGAAAAAGGTGCCAGTATGAAGACAGGACTTTTTGTTGAGAAAAGACCAGAACTATCCAGTAACGATGAATTATTGAGCAGTGACGCGCTGGGAGTGAAATACTTAGAGCGAATACTGGATGTGTGCAGTGAAAATAATATTGATGTTCTGCTCACCTACATGCCGTTTTATTTCGATAAGTTTAGCGAGATTGAAGCAAATAGCATGGAGAAAATCGCAGCGGAACGTGGAATTAATTGTATCAACTTTCTAAAAAAGGAGAGTTTAACAAACTGGAAAACAGATTATTCTGATATTGGGCATCTTAATGCCTCCGGGGCACAAAAAGCCACCGACTACCTAGGCCGGTATATCATGGAGCATTATGACGTTCCGGACCGGCGGGGGGACCCGAATTATGTAGGATGGTACGAAGACTACAAGCAATATACGCAATACAAGATCGGCACCATCGCCAGACAGTCCGAACTGCAGAACTATCTTATGCTGTTGTATGACAAACATCTCAGTCCTTGTATATATCTTGCTCCGAACGACCTGTGGCGGGAAGACGAGATCTATTCGGCTCTGCTGGAGAATATAGGCATTGACCCGAGGGCGCTGCCGGAGGAACCGGTCCTGGCGGTGGCGGATCACATGGGGGGAGAGGTCTCATATCTTACTGTTGGGGAAACGGCTGACACCTGTTTTGGTAGCGTCGCTTTATTGCCGATGGATGGGGGATCCTGTTGCGTGCAAATCGACGGTTCGGAGGCACTTGTCATTTCCTCGGAAGTGGATGCCGGGGCGGTGGTCATCGACAACGCCGACGGATCCATTGCGACGTCAGCCTGTTTTGCTATAGCTGACACAACTGTCAATAAGGTGAGCTGAGGATCATTCAGCAACAGGCCCCGCCTCCCATAGGAGGCGGGGCCTGCCGGTGTTTTTGTGTCAGAAGAATGTCTCATAGACGACCCGGATGAAGAAGAGGCCCAGGACGATGCCGATGAGGGGCTTGACGATCTTTGAGCCCCTGGCGGTGAAGGAGCGGGCTCCCAGCCAGTTGCCCGCGATGCCGAAAAGACCCGCCGTGAGGCCGAGAGGAAGCCAGACCTGACCGTTGACGAGATAGGTGACCAGGGCGGCGATGTTGGTAGACAGGTTGATGACCTTGGTGGTCCCGGCGGCGTCGTTCAGGCTCATATGGGCCAGACCGGTGAGCAGCAGCAGCAGGAACGTGCCGGTGCCGGGACCGTAGAACCCATCGTAGACCCCGATCAGCAGGGCCAGAGCGCAGGCGATGGCGGTCGTCTTGCCGGCGGGCAGCGGGTCCTTCCCGGCGGTGTCGATGGCCTTGCTCCGAAATACGTAAAGGGCCGTCAGGGGCAGGACGAACAGCAGGATGATGCGAAAGACCTTGTCGTCCACCAGCAGTGCCAGGTTGGCCCCGCCCGCGGAGCCCGCCAGGGCAAAGACCGCGCACAGGGCGCACAGCTTCGGTCGGATGTAACCCGCTTTCCAGAATTTCACCGTGGTAAGGGTGGTGCCCATGGCGGAGCTGATCTTGTTGGTGCCGATGCTCATATGGACAGGCAGGCCGGCGATGAGATAGGCCGGCAGGGAGATGAGCCCGCCGCCGCCGGCGATGGCGTCCACAAAGCCCCCCAGAAAGATGAGCGGGCACACGATGAGGTATTGCATCCAAGGGGACATGACAAGCTCCTGACTGCGGTTGACAGCAACCGGCATTTTCATTATAATTTCCCTATACTATACCCGGTCTGCGCGGGGAAATCAAGGAGAATATCGGTATGCTCATGGCGTATAAGGGAAAGACCCCGGCCCTGGACGGGACGGTGTTTCTGGCGGCGGGCGCCGCGGTGATCGGCGATGTGACGGTGGGGGAGGACTCCTCCGTGTGGTTCGGCGCGGTTATCCGGGGGGACAACGAGCCCATCGTCATCGGCCGCCGGACCAGCATTCAGGACAACGCCACCCTTCACGCGGACCCGGGACACCCGCTGACCGTCGGGGATGACGTGACGGTGGGGCACAATGCGGTGGTACACGGCTGCACCGTCAAGGACGGCGCGCTCATCGGCATGGGCGCGGTGGTGCTGGATGACGCGGTGATCGGCGAGTACTCCATCGTGGGGGCCGGGGCCGTGGTCACCGCCCGGACGGTGGTGCCGCCCTGCTCGCTGGTGGTGGGTGCCCCGGCCAGGGTGATCAGGACGGACCAGCAGGGCCAGAGAGAGTCGAACCTGGCCAACGCCGCCGGGTATGTGGCCCGAAAAAATGCCTATCTTGCCGGGGAGTGACCGGCGGAGCAGAGAGGATGTAAACGATGAAAGGCATTATTTTGGCCGGGGGCATGGGTACCCGCCTGTACCCCATGACAAAGGTGACCAGCAAGCAGCTGCTGCCCATCTATGACAAACCCATGATCTACTACCCCATGAGCGTGCTGATGCTGGCGGGTATCCGGGAGGTGCTGGTGATCTCCACCCCCGCCGATCTGCCTCGGTACCGGGAGCTTTTGGGAGATGGAGAGCGCCTGGGCATGACCATCAGCTACATCGCCCAGAAGACGCCCCGGGGCCTGGCGGATGCGTTCATTCTGGGGGAGGAGTTCCTCGGCGGGGACACGGTCTGCCTCATCCTGGGGGACAACGTCTTTTACGGACAGGCTCTCTCCAGCTATCTGCGCCAGGGCGAGGCCCTGACGGAGGGCGCGATGGTGTTCGCCTATCCGGTGAAGGACCCCAGCCGCTTCGGCGTGGCGGAGTTCGACAGCTCCGGCCGGGTGGTGTCCCTGGAGGAAAAGCCGGAGCGGCCCCGCAGCCGCTACGCTGTGCCGGGGCTGTATTTCTATGACAATACGGTGGTGGACATCGCCAAGGGCGTGAGCCCATCGCCCCGGGGCGAGATCGAGATCACGGCCATCAACAACGAATACCTGACCCGGGGGCGGCTGAAGGCCATCCGGGTGGGCCGTGGCATGGCCTGGCTGGATACCGGCTCCCCGGAGGGGCTTTTGAGCGCGGCCCAGTTCGTCCAGACGGTCCAGGAACGGCAGGGCTTTTACATCGCCTGCCTGGAGGAGATCGCCTGGCGGCAGAAATGGATCGGCATGGAGCAGCTTCTGGCCATGGGCCGGGAGCTGGCCATGACCGATTACGGCCAATACCTGCTGAGCTTGCCGGATGAGCTGTGACAGCTGCGGCTGCCGGGTGGGTAAAGTGCCCAAAAAGCTGCGGGAAAAACTGTGGAATTATTTGACAGGGTCCGGACGGTTTTCTCTTTGACATGTCCACAACATGTTGTTATAATTGTGGCAGCAGGACCACAAGATAAGGATATCCATATTTTAAGGAGGAATAATATGAAGAAACTGCTTTCCCTTCTGATGGTGCTGGCGATGGTGCTGAGCCTGGCTGTGCCCGCGTTCGCGGACGAGGCCGAGGGCGAGACCGTCACGGTACTGTACACCAACGACGTGCACACCTACATCGACAAGGACCTGAACTACACCGTGGCCGCTCAGTACCGGGATACCCTGGACAATGTCCTGCTGGTGGACGCCGGTGACCACATCCAGGGCACTGCCTACGGCTCTATGGACAAGGGCAGGACCATCATTGATCTGATGAACGCTGCGGGCTATGACGTGGCCACTCTGGGCAACCATGAGTTCGACTACGGCATGGAGGGCTGCATGAACGCCATCGAGTGGGCCGAGTTCCCCTATATTTCCTGCAACTTCTATGAGGAAGCCGACGGCGTGAAGGGGGACAACGTGCTGGACGCTTACAAGGTCTTTGAACTCGGCGGCCAGAAGATCGCCTTCATCGGCGTCACCACCCCGGAGAGCTTCACCAAGTCTACCCCTTCCTACTTCCAGGATGAGGACGGCAACTACATCTACGGCATCGCCGGCGGCGAGGACGGCACCGACCTGTACGAGACCGTGCAGGAGGCCATCGACGAGGCTTCCGCCGAGGCGGACGTGATCATCGGCCTGGGCCACCTGGGCGTGGACCCGGCCTCCAGGCCCTGGACCAGCGAGGAAGTCATCGCCAATACCACCGGCTTTGACGCCTTCATCGACGGCCACTCCCACACGGAGCTCCCCATGCAGGAGGTGGAGGACGCCGAGGGCAACATCGTCATTCTCACCCAGACCGGCAGCTACTTCAACAACCTGGGCCAGATGACCATCGCCCCGGACGGGACCATCACCACCGAGCTGCTCACGCCTGCCGATGTGAAGGCCGCCCTGTATGACAACATGGTCGCCGGCCTCTATTCCGGCGAGCTCACCGCCGCCGCGCTGGAGCCCAGCGTGGAGAAGATCCAGTCCGGCTGGATCGACAGTGTGAACGAAGAGCTTGGCCAGGTCATCGGCACCACGGAGGACGTGCTGGACAACTACACCGAGGACGGCACCCGTCTGGTCCGCAGCCAGGAGACCAACTCCGGCGACTTCGCGGCTGACGCGCTGTATTACCTGTTCGACCAGACCAGCATCGTGGACGGCTATCCCGTGGATATGGCCATCATGAACGGCGGCGGCATCCGCAACGAGGCCATCACCGGCGACATCAGCTATCTGACCTGCAAGAACATGCACACCTTCGGCAACGTGGCCTGCTTCATCCAGGTCACCGGCCAGCAGATCCTGGACGCGCTGGAGTTCGGCGCCCGAGGCGTTGGCACCGGCGAGGAGATCGGCGGATTCCTCCATGTCTCCGGCGCCAAGTACACCATCGACACCAGCATCGAGTCCTCCGTCACCATGGATGACAAGGGCGTGTTCACCGGCGTTGAGGGCGAGTACCGGGTCAAAGACGTGCAGATCCTGGACCACGCGACCGGCGAATATGTGGATCTGGACCCGGAGGCCACATACAACCTGGCCGGGTACAACTACACCCTGCGTGACCTGGGCGACGGCTTCTCCATGTTTGACGGCGCCACGAACATCCTGGACTATGTGATGGAGGACTACATGGTCCTGGCCAACTATGTCCAGTCCTTTGAGGACACCGACGGCGACGGCCTGCCCAATGTGACCGGGTATGAGAACCTGGAGGGCGAGGGCCGCATCACCATCGAGTGAGCGATCCCTGACACAGCAAGGCCCCGGCTCTCTGAGCCGGGGCTTTCTCTTATGGGCGCGGCCTTGCTTTTTCAAAATAGGGCCGGTATAATGATTTTTGATGTCGGCAGACAAAGAACGGGGGCGTGAAAAAGATGGAGACTGGCGCCACATGGAAGGGCTGGAAGGTGGTCCGGGTCATTGGCCGGGGCAGCTTCGGCACGGTGTACGAGATCGAGCGGGATGTGCTGGGCACGGTGGAAAAGGCCGCCCTGAAGCACATCACCATCCCCCGGGACGAGAACGAGACGGAAGAGCTGCTGGGGGACGGCTATGACATGACCAGCATCTCCCGGCGGTATGACAAGTACCTGAAGGACATCGTCCGGGAGTACACCATCATGGCGTCCCTGAGGGGGAACACCAACATCGTCATCTGCGACGATGTTGAATACAGTCCCCGGGAAGGTGGCGTGGGCTGGGAGATCTTCATCCGGATGGAGCTTCTAACCCCCATCCTGCGGGTTATGGACCAGTATGGACGGCCAGAGGACGCGGTATGGATGGGGACAGACCTGTGCCATGCGCTGGCGCTGTGCGGCGAGCAGCACATCATCCACCGGGACATCAAGCCCCAGAACATCTTCGTGGACCGGCGGGGCCAGTACAAGCTGGGAGATTTCGGCGTGGCGAAGGTGGCGTCCCGGACCACGGCGGGGACCCGGGTGGGGACGTTTCGATACATGGCGCCGGAGGTATACCACGGCCAGCCCTACGGAGCGGCGGCGGACATCTACTCCCTGGGGCTGGTGCTGTATTGGATGCTGAACAGGCGGCGTGGCCCCTTCGTGCTGCTGCCGCCGGAGACGCCCACGGCGAGGCAGGAGGAGGACGCCCAGGCCCGGCGGCTGCGTGGGGAGCCCCTGCCGCCCCCGGCGGACGGGAGCGAGGAGCTGAAACGTGTCGTGCTGAGAGCATGTGCCTACGCGCCGGAGGACCGGTATCGCGACGCGGGAGCCATGCTGGCGGACCTGCAGGCCCTGGCGGACACGGAGCCACCGGTGACCGGGGACGAGACAGTAGAGGTGGAGGAGACGGTGGTCCAGCCGGCGTCCGCCCCCGCGGCGGCGGAGACGGTATACGTGGACATGGGCCCGGAGGAGACCGTAGGCCCGGAGGTGACGGAGCCAGCGCCGGAGGAAAAGGCGTCGCCCGACCAGCCGGCGTATCCTGTCTGGGAGACGCCTGCGCCTCGGACGGATGGGAGAGGCCGTGGCGTGACACCGCCGGAGAAGCGCCGCAGGATGCCGTGGCTTCTGGCGGTTGCCCTTGTGCTGGGGACCGCTGCGGCGACCTTCCTGGTCCTGGTGCTGTGGCACGGGCGCTCGTCCGGGACCGATGGACAGGACGCCGGCAGCGCTGTCGTCGATGTGGCGCCCGGCATCTTCACCGAAGTGACGGCCGAGACCGCTGACGGCACGAATGTGACCGGCAGCCTGACCATCACCCAGGGCACACAGCGGCCAGAGGAGATCCCCGAGACGTCGGAGGTGGTCCTGCTGGACATCTCCTGGACCGACGAGGAGGGGATGAGCGAGCCGCTGTATATCACCGTCAGCGACCCCCGCTTCCCGGACGACAGCGGTGTGGCGGTATATCATTACGGCGACGCCGGGCGGTGGGATGGTCTCGGCGCGTTCAAGATCGTCAGCAACTCCGTCACATTCCTGGCTACTGACCTGTCCCCCTTTGCATTCCAGGTCCTGGGGCCCTGAGCCGCCAGAGACGGAAGACATTGAATTGATCAGACTGTCAAAGAAGGATGAATGAGAGCGAAGCCCGGTCAGGGCGAGCCGCGCGGCATTCCCGCGCGTCAATCCAAAAGCCGCTGTATGACAGGCTTTTGGATTATGCCGGCGGGATCCACTCTCGCCGAGCAGATCCGATCAGAGCGGTCAAAAACTTGTTTTTTGACAAGCTCAACCGGGGCCCTGTCCAAGGACAGGGCCCCGGTGAACTTGTGTCTGCCAGTCAGGCAGAGCCTTCCAGATATTGGGCGATGGCGGCGTCCAGGGCGGCGGCCTCGCCGTCTGTCAGGGACCAGTCGAAGGCGGCGGTGTTCTCCGCCACCCGGGGCCGGCTCTGGGCTCCCACGATGCAGGTGGACACGAAGTCCTTCCGGGCCGCCCAGTTCAGGGCGAACTGGGAGAGCGGCGTGCCGCCCCGGGCTGCGCTCATGCCGTCCATGACCTTCAAAAGCTCCATGATCCGGGAGAACATGGGCTCCTGGAAGTGCTTGTAAAACCGGCTGCGGCTGTCCATGGGGTCATAGACCCTGGCCTGGCGGATGGCCCCGGAGAGGATGCCGCCGCCCAGGGAGCCGTAGGTCATCACGCCCATACCCCGGGCGGCTGCCCACTTCATCAGCGGCTCGTTGTCCCGGGCCACCATGGAGTACTGGACCTGGACGGCCTCGATGGGGCAGTACTGCCCGGCCTGCTCGATCTGCTCCCGGCTGAAATTGGATACCCCCACATGCCGGACCTTCCCCTGGGCCTTGAGCTCGTTGATGGCCCCCATGGTCTCGGAAAAGGGCACGCTCTCATCCGGCCAGTGGATGAGGTACAGGTCGATGTAGTCCGTCTGCAGATTTGTCAACGACTCCCCGCACTCCCGGAGGATGTTCTCCGGCCGGCCGCAACGGACATACTGGCCGTCGATGAAGTCGTTGCCGCACTTGGTGGCGATGATGACCTTTTCCCGGCAGCCCATGGCGTGGATGGCCTGGCCCACCAGTTTTTCCGCCGCGCCGGCGTTGTAGGCCGGGGCGGTGTCGATGAAGCTGACGCCCAGCTCCACCGCCGCGCGGATGGCGTCCAGACGCATCTCCTCCGGCCGGTCGTCCCAGCCGGCTCCGCCGATGCCCCAGGTGCCCAGGGCCATCTCCGAGACCTCCATGCCGGTGTTTCCAAACAGCTTATACCGCATCTGCGCATCCTCCTTCTGCCTGTCCCGCCGGACGGGCGTTTTTTCTTCCATTGTACTCCTGTGTTGCAAGAGCTACAAGCGTTTTGTCCGGTGGGAGATGGGGAAATTTTTTCGTCCGCGTTCGTATTTACTTGTTTGCGGGAATTTGATAAAATCAGGGAAGAGGGGACGAAAGGAGTGACGGGACATGAAGGTACTGTTCAACAAGGATAAGCTGCTGCGGCTGGTGGGAAATCTCCAGACCTTTACGGGCATCAAGACCAGCATCTTTGACGGAGAGGGACGGGACATCCAGATCTTCGGCGGCCACCAGGAGTTCTGCCGGCTGATCAACGCGGAACCGGAGGGACACCGCCGGTGCGAGGAATGCGACGCCCGGGCCGTGGCGGCCTGCGCCGCCGCCCGGGGCGCGTACCGGTACCGGTGCCACCTGGGACTGTGTGAGGTGGCGCTGCCTCTGTACGAGAACGGCGTGCCCATCGCCTACCTGTCCTTCGGCCAGTATTTGGACAATTCGCCCATGGAGCGCCAGTGGGAGCGGAGCGAGCGGGCCCTGGATTGGTATACGGGGGACATGAAGGCCCTGCGGGAAGCGTTCTGGGCCCTGCGGCAGTATTCCTTTCAGGAGTCCACTGCCTACGCGGAGCTCCTGCAGGCCCTGACGGCCTATATCCTGGAGGAGGGCATCATCCGCTCGGCGGAGTATACGGACCTGCAGCGGCTGGAGATGTATCTGGACGAGCATTTTCGGGAGAACCTCCCCCTGAAAAAGATCGCCGCCGACCTGCACATGGGCACCACCAAGCTGTGCAGCCTCGCCCGGCAGCTCCCGGGGGGATTGTCGGTGACCCAGGCCGTCACCGCCCGGCGGATGGACGCGGCAAAGGCCATGCTCCGGCACGGAGACGCGCCGGTATCCGCCGTGGCCGAGGCGGTGGGGTACAGCGACTACAACTATTTCACCAAGGTCTTCAAATGCCTCAGCGGCGTCACCCCCAGCGAATACCGTAAGCAAAACAGACAATGACGCGAACTTGTGACAAATTGTGCAAATACACAGCTTTTAACGGATGATATTACTAATATTCGTTTGATTCTCCTATATTATGCCCCGGAAGTCAAGTACAATGGTCTTACCGCGAAGGTCTGCCGACGCGGTACATATGTGAGAAGGGGCATACGGCCCGCTATCTTAAAAAATTTTAAAAAAGGAGATCAACGAAAATGAAGAAGCTTATCGCATTGCTGCTGGCTCTGACGATGGTGCTCTCCCTCGGCGCTGTGGCGTTTGCCGACGAGAAGACCGAGCTGAACGTCATCATCTCCCAGTACGGCAACAACACCCAGGAGTGGTGGGACAACGTGTTCGTACCCGGCTTCACCGAAGCCCATCCTGAGGTGGACCTGACGGTGGAGATCGTCTCCTGGAACGACATCTACACCGTGGTTTCCAACCGCATCACCAACAACGATGCCCCCGACATCCTGAACATCGACACCTTCGCCGACTATGTGGCCGACGATCTGCTGATGCCCGCCGAGGACTACACCTCTGAGGACCTGAAGGCGAAGATCATCCCCAGCTTCTGGAATGCCAACGAGCTGGACGGCACCGTCTGGGCCCTGCCCATCCTGGCCTCTGTCCGGTCCCTGTTCTACAACAAGGACATCCTGGAGGCTGCCGGCGCCGAAGTGCCCACCACCTGGGACGAGGTGAAGGATGCCTGCGCCAAGATCCAGGAGTACGATCCTGACATCACCCCCTGGAGCCTTGACGTGTCCTCCGACGAAGGCCAGGCCGCGTTCGGTTACTACACCTGGAACAACGGCGGCGGCTTCGTGGACGAGAACGGCGAGTGGGCTCTGAACAGCGAGGCCAACGTGGAAGCCCTCAACTTCATCAAGGAGATGGTGGACGCCGGCTACTGCTTCGCCGATCCCATGAACGCCACCCGTTATCCCCAGCAGGACGCCTTCAACGCCGGCTCCCTGGCGATGATGATCGGCCCCTGCAACATGATCAGCGCTACCTCTGAGGTCAACTACGGCGTGGCTCCCATGCCCACCAACGGCGGCAACAGCCCCGTGGCCTTCGGCGTGTGCGACCGTCTGATGGCCTTCAAGGACGACGACGCTCCCGATCAGGACGCCCGTACCGCTGCCATCAGCGCCTTCTTCGATTACTTCTACGATCAGGAAGTGTACTCCGAGTACATGGTGTATGAAGGCTTCCTGCCTGTCACCAGCGACGCGTCCGAGTACCTGCCCGAGAACGCCGAGAAGTTCAACAAGTGCGAGGCCAACGGCGGCACGCCCGGTGAGAACGACTACTTCGCCACCTGGTGCGGCATGCTGGCCGACTGCGACTTCTATCCCGCTTCCCGCGCCGAGTGGATCGACGTGAAGCAGGGCGTCATCGACGCCGAGCAGCAGGTCCTCGAGGGCGAGGATGCCCAGGAGGTCCTGGATGCTCTCCAGGAGGACATCGCCGGCTGAGGCTGACGAACATCACACGCGAACCCTGTGCAAATGACCCGAGGGGCCGGACGTGGTCCGGCCCCTCTTTGCCAACCGCGGCGGTTCCCTCATCCTGGAAAAGGGGGTAAAAATGAGAAAAAGCAAGTTTAAAAAGGTAGAGCCCTATATCTGGATGCTGCCCAGCATCATCCTGATGCTGTCGATGATCGCCGTGCCGGTGGTCACCGTGTTCCGGCTGTCCGTGTCGGAAATCAGCCGGTCCGGCGTGGTGAAGGGGTTCGCCGGCATGGAGAACTTCGAGGCGATCTTCTCCTCGTCCAAGTTCTGGCACACCCTCCAGAACACCCTGGTATGGACGGTGGTGGTGGTGGGCATGTCCACGATCCTGGGATTCATCATCGCCATGGTGCTCAATCAGAAATTCGTGGGCCGGAAGATCGTCCGGGCCATCGTGGTGTTCCCCTGGGCGACCAGCCTGATCATCCAGTCCATCGTCTGGAAATACATCATTTCCGCTGACTTTGGCTCCCTGAACGTGATCCTGAAAAAGCTGGGCATCATCAGCCAGAATATCAACTGGACCCCCAGCGCCGCGGCCTATTTCGCCTGGGAGTGCTGGATCGGCATCTTCGTCACCATCCCCTTCGTCACGTTCTGCGTGCTGTCTGGCCTGCAGAGCATCGACGACACCTACTATGAGGCGGCGGAGATCGACGGCGCCGGCTTCTGGCGGAAGCTGACCAGCATCACCCTGCCTCTGCTGAAGCCCAGCCTCACGGTGAGCACGGTGCTGAACATCATCTATGTGTTCAATTCCTTCCCCATCATCTGGACCATCACCAAGGGCGACCCGGCGGACAAGACCCATACCCTGGCCACATATCTTTATAAACTGGCCTTCACCAACGGACGCATGGGCCAGGCGGCCGCCGTGTCCGTGGTGGGCTTCGTCATACTGTGTATCTGCGCAGGCATTTACATGGTGCTCAGCCTGAAGGCGGAAAAGGAGGATCAGCTATGACGGGCCATCGGAAAAAGAATCCCTGGATGCGGGTGCTGCTGTACCTGTTCGTGTTCGTGCTGTGCATCGTGATCCTCTATCCCTATTTCGTCATGTTCACCACCGCGGCCAAGACCCGGGAGGAGATGTACGCCCTGAACATGACCATCTTCCCCAAGGAGTGGAAGTGGTCCAACTTCGTGGACGTGTGGAGCCAGGCGCCCATCCTGCGGTACTTCCTCAACTCCCTGATCGTGGCGGGCGGCGCCACCTGCATCGCCATCCTGTGCGGCATCCCGGCGGCTTACGCCATGAGCCGGATGCGGTTCAAGGGCAAGGGCATCTTCCTGGGCGCGGTCATCATGAGCCAGATGTTCGCCCCGGTGGTGCTGCTGATGGGCATTTACCGGCTGATGCTGGACCTGAAGCTCACCAATAACCTGTTGGGCCTGATATTGCTGAACGCGGCCTTCAACCAGGCCTTTGCTATCTGGCTGCTGCGGGGCACGTTTTTGTCCATCTCCCCGGAGATGGAGCAGGCGTCCAAGATCGACGGCTGCAACACCATGGGGTCCCTGATCCGGGTGCTGCTGCCCATGGCCGCCCCGGGCATCGTGACCACGCTGATCTTCGTGTTCATCAATGCCTGGAACGAGTACACCATGGCTCTGACCCTGATCAGCACCGACACCTTCAAGCCCATCACCGTGGGTCTGAACGTGTTCAACGGCTTCAACATGATCCAGTGGCAGTACATGTTTGCCACCAGCATCTTTGCCACCATCCCCGTGGTCATCCTGTTCCTGTGCATCGAAAAACACCTGGCCTCCGGCCTCACTGCCGGCGGCGTCAAAGGATGAGAAAGTTTCCCCGATGCGGACGTTGGTCATAGGACAATGGACCGCAAAAAATGAGAGCGAAGCCCGGTCAGGGCTCGACAAACCCGGGAGCGACAGCCGTTGTGGCTGTCGCTCCTCTTTATGGGGCTGGCATCGGCGTATCAGCTCGTCCGCGGCGGCGGAAATTTCAAAAAATCGACTTTTCCTCTTTTATTTTGCGGCGGATTGAAGTATTATGCAAGACAGCAGGAGCATAAGCTGCCGGCCATTGGAAGCCGACCTGCGGGAGGTGCGAATCGATGAAGAAATTTCTGGCCGTGTGCCTGGCGGCGGTGATGATGGTCTGCGCCTGCGCGGCGGGAGCGCAGGAGGCGGGGATGCCTGCCACCGTGGGCGGCATCGCCTGGTTCATCGTCCAGGCCGGCTGCAGCCGGGACCCGGCGGCGCTGGAACGGGTGGACGAGACCCGGGACGCGGGCACAGTGGCTGGCTATATCACGGAGGTATATGGCCTGGAACCCGGCTCCTGGACGGATGCCGCCATCTACCGGGCTGGGGGGGTAGAGGCATTTGAGATCGCCGTGCTGCGCATGAGCGATGAAAAGGCGGCGAAGAAGGCCGCCGGGACCCTGGAGGATTACATAGAGGCCCGGGAGGCGGATTTCGCCGGGTATGAGCCGGAACAGGCGGACATCGTCCACCGCTCGAAGGCCGTCTGGTCCGCGAACGGCGACGCGGCCCTTCTCATCTGCGAGGAGCCGGAAGAGGCGGAAGACGCCTTTGCGTACAGCTATGAGGCCATGGCGAGGAAGCCCTTCCTGGCCCCCGGCAAGGATGACATGACGCTCTATGACACCTCCGCCATTCTGGCGGCCTGGGAGAGCGGCGACGCCGCCGGCCTCACGGAGAAGGACGCGGCCATCCTGGACATGGCCGGCGAGGTGCTGGACGAGGTCACCACGCCGGATATGACGGAGTATGAGCGGGAAAAGGCCCTGTACGGCTGGCTCACCGCCAACGCGGTCTATGACCAGGACCACTACGACAAGCTGGCTGAGATGGACCCGGATTCCTCCGGCCCATATGGCCTTTTGAAAAACGGCAAGGGCATCTGCGTGGGTTTTGCCACCACCTTCCAGCTGTTCATGGATATGGCGGGGGTGGAGTGCATCACTGTGGTGGGAGCCTCCCGCTCCAGCACGGCGGACCACGCCTGGAATATGGTCCGGCTGGACGGAAAGTGGTACTGCGCCGACCCCACCTGGGATGAGAGCGACGAGGAGCCGGACTGGAAATATTTCAACGTGACCAGCGACTGGATGGCCTATACCGACCACCAGTGGGACTACGAAAATGTCCCGGAGGCCACCGCTGTGGACGGCGGCGCGGGAGCTTGAGGGAGAAAAGACAGGAGCGGGGACCCGGAACGGGTCCCCGCTTTTTCGCTGCCGGCTGTTTTGACGGGCAAAATGGCGAATAAAATGAAAAACCCATTGACAGACTAGGAAATAGGGGATATACTACGTTTGGAATACGATCAAAGGATGTTTTGATGCTATGTATGTTTATGCGGACAATGCGGCGACCACCTCTCTGAGCCCCCGGGCCCTGGAGGCCATGATGCCCTATTTCACGGAGGTCTACGGCAACGCCTCCAGCCTGCACTCTCCCGGCCAGCGGGCCGCGGAGGCCCTGCAGCAGGCCCGGGAGACCGTGGCCGGAGCCATCAACGCGGACCACAAGGAGATCTACTTCACCGGCGGCGGCAGCGAGGCGGACAACCAGGCCATCATCTCCGGCGCGCTGATGGGCGCCCGGAAGGGGAAAAAGCACATCATCTCCACCGCCTTTGAGCATCACGCGGTGCTGCACACCCTGGATAAGCTGAAGAAGCAGGGATATGATATCACGCTGCTGGACGTGCATGAAAACGGCGTGGTGACGCCGGAGGATGTGGCCGCCGCCATCCGGGAGGACACGGCGCTGGTGACCATCATGTTCGTCAACAACGAGATCGGCACCATCCAGCCCATCGGGGAGATCGGAAAGGTCTGCCACGAAAAGGGCGTGCTGTTCCACACCGACGCGGTCCAGGCCGTGGGCCATGTGCCGGTGGACGTGAAGGCCCTGAACGTGGATATGCTCTCCATGGCGGCCCACAAGTTCCACGGCCCCAAGGGCGTGGGCGCCCTCTATGCACGCAAAGGCATCGCGGTGGCCAATGTGATCGAGGGCGGCCAGCAGGAGCGGGGCAAGCGGGGCGGCACGGAGAACATCCCCGGTATCGTGGGCATGGCCGCCGCCATCCGGGAGGCCACGGAGGACCTGGAAAAGGACATGGCCTATGTGACCGGTCTGCGGGAAGAGCTCATCGAGGGGCTCTCCAGGATCCCCCACAGCCGACTCAACGGCGACCGGGAAAAACGGGTCCCCGGCACGGTGAACTTCTGCTTTGAGGGCATCGAGGGCGAGGGCCTGCTGCTCTGGCTGGACGCCAAGGGCGTGGCGGCCTCCTCCGGCAGCGCCTGCACCTCCGGGTCCCTGGACCCCAGCCATGTGCTGCTGGCCCTGGGCCTGCCCCATGAGATCGCCCACGGCAGTCTGCGCCTGAGCATCGACAAGTACAACACAGAAGAGGAGATCGGCCATATTTTGAAGTGCGTGCCCGAGGTGGTCGATTATCTGCGCAATATGTCCCCGGTGTGGGATGAGCTTGAGAAGGGCCAGACGGCCCATCTGATCTGAGGAGGTTTATCACAATGGCACTTTACAGCGACAAGGTCATGGACCATTTCCAGCACCCCCGGAACGTGGGGAAGATGGAGGACGCCGACGGCATCGGCGAGGTGGGCAACGCCGTCTGCGGCGACATCATGCGCATGTATATCAAGGTGCGCGACGGCATCATCACCGACGTGAGCTTCATCACCTTCGGCTGCGGCAGCGCCATCGCCAGCTCTTCCATGGCCACGGAGATGATCAAGGGCATGCCCATCGAGAAGGCCCTGGAGCTGTCCAACAAGGCAGTGGCGGAGGCGCTGGACGGTCTGCCCGCCCATAAGCTGCACTGCTCCGTCCTGGCAGAGGAGGCGGTCCGGGCCGCGGTGAAGGATTACTACGACAAGCACGACATTGCCTATGACCCGGCGGTGTTCGGCTGCGATATGGCCTGTGCCCATGAGCACGACCACGCTCCCGCGGAGGAGTAAGTTCGTGCCCGGAGCGGCAAAGGGAAAGGCCCTGGTCGCAATGTCCGGCGGGGTGGACTCCAGCGTGGCGGCCCTGCTCATGGAGCAGGCGGGATATGACTGCATAGGCGTGACCATGAAGCTCTGGTCCGGCGAAGAGGCGGGAGAGAAGACCTGCTGCAGCGCCGACGCCGCCGCGGACGCCCGGTCCGCCGCCTTCCGGCTGGGGGTGCCCTTTTACGTGTTCAACATGCAGGAGGACTTTGACCGGGACGTGATACGCCGGTTCGTCTCCGCCTACGAGGCGGGGGACACCCCCAATCCCTGCGTCGAGTGCAACCGGTACCTGAAATTCTCCCGGCTGCGGGAAAAGGGCGCCGTCCTGGGCTGCAACACCATCGCCACGGGCCACTATGCCCGAATAGAACAGCGGCCGGATGGCCGGTGGCTCTTGAAAAAGGCGGTCAACGAGGACAAGGATCAGAGCTATGTGCTCTATATGCTCACCCAGGAGGAACTGGCGCATACCTGCTTTCCTCTGGGGGACATGACCAAGACCCAAGTCCGGGCCATGGCGGAGGAGCAGGGGCTTTTGAACGCCCACAAACGGGACAGCCAGGATATCTGTTTTGTCCCGGACGGGGACTATGCCGCCTTCATCCGCCGGTACACGGGAAAGGACTACCCCGCCGGGGACTTTGTGGACGAGACGGGAAAGGTCCTGGGCCGGCACAAAGGGCTCATCGGCTACACCGTCGGCCAGCGCCGGGGCCTGGGCGTGGCGGCGGGCCGGCCCATGTATGTGTGCGCCAAGCGCATGGAGGACAACACCGTGGTCCTGGGGGACAATGAGCGGCTGTTTTCCCGGCGGCTTCTGGCCCGGGACATCAATCTCATCCCCTTTGACCGGCTGGACGGCCCCATCCGCTGCCGGGCCCGGGTCCGGTACAAGCAGACGGAACAGCCCGCCACGGTGACCCAGACGGGAGAGGATGAGCTGGAGGTCGTCTTCGACGAGCCCCAGCGGGCCATCACCGCCGGTCAGGCGGTGGTGCTGTATGACGGGGATCTGGTACTTGGGGGCGGCAGGATCGCCCAGACGGAGGTATTGCAATGACGAGAGAGGACGCGTGGGCGCTGCTCACCCAGTATAACAAGGACCACTTTCACCTGCAGCATGCCCTGACGGTGGAGGGAGTCATGCGTTGGTATGCCAACGACCTTGGCTATGGCGACCAGGCAGACTTCTGGGCCACGGTGGGCCTGCTGCACGATCTGGACTTTGAGATGTGGCCGGAGGAGCACTGCGTCAAGCAGCAGGAGCTGATGCGCCGGGCCGGGGTGGACGAGGCCATCATCCACGCCACCTGCAGCCATGGCTGGGGCATGACGGGGGTGGACATCGAGCCCACCCTGGAGATGGAAAAGGTCCTTTACGCCGCGGACGAGCTCACGGGCCTCATCGGCGCGGCGGCCCTGATGCGCCCTTCCAAGAGCGTGCAGGACATGGAGGTCAAGAGCCTGAAAAAGAAGTTCAAGTCCACCGGCTTTGCCGCCGGGTGCAGCCGGGAGGTCATCCAGAAGGGCGCGGACATGCTGGGCTGGCCCCTGGAGACGCTGATGGAAAAGACCATCCTGGCCATGCGCTCCTGCGAGGCGGATGTCCAGGCGAAAATGGAGAAGCTGTAAGACAGGTGTTTTGGGAGGCAGTGCGATGAAGATATCTACCAGAGGCAGATATGCCCTGCGGACCATGGTCGATCTGGCCCAGCATGGGAACGAGGGGCTTGTCACCCTCAAGGACGTGGCCGCCAGGCAGGGACTGAGCCAGAAGTATCTGGAGCAGATCGTGACCCAGCTCAGCAAGGCCCGGCTGGTGAAGGGCGTCCGGGGTCCTCAGGGGGGCTATAGCCTGTCCCGGGAGCCCAAGGATTACAATGTGGCGGAGATCCTGGAGCTGGTGGAGGGGAGCCTGGCCCCGGTGGAGTGCCTGGAGACGGACGTGAACGCCTGCGAGCACTGCGCCTCCTGCGCTACCCTGGACATGTGGACGGGCCTGTATAAGGTGGTCACCGACTATCTGGAGACCATCACCCTCCAGGACATCGTGGACCGGGCCAGCGCCGCCGCCGGCAACGACTATGTCATCTGAATGCCGCCCCACGACGCTGCGATAAAAAGGAAAAGCTGGCAGACACGAAAGTGCCTGCCAGCTTTCTGCTCCGCTCCATTCGGTCGGCTTTTGAGGATTTTAAACAGACTTGCTGTCGTTGAATCATGCCTTTCCACACGCGGACTGATGGCTATCACCGGCGTGCTTTGCCTCCGAACGCCATTTTGTAAAAGCTTGCGAAGTCATCCGCCAGACGATACATATTGCCCGCATCGTCAGATGCTGCGAAATGATATGCGTCGTCCCAATAGTATATCCCGCTGTTTTCGGCGCCGGTCATTAAAACGATAAAACCCTGCATCAGGTCAAATCCGATCAGAACGGCGCCTTCCAGTAATTCATCGGAATACTTTTCATTCCAGTAAAGCAAATCCAGCTCGTTTTTCTCAACGATCCCAAAAAGAACATCCGGATAGATCGCCTCGTCCAAAGATCCGACGGGTACAGGCGTTGCCGCACTCTGATCGAATATCCCGCCGTTCGTATCTTTTAGAAATTCCTTATAATCGTCCGGCAGCCGGATATTCAATCTGTTTTCGATCTGCAGAATATCCTGCTGCGAGAGCGTGCCAAACCGTTCCATGAATGATACCTCCTGTGATATCATCAGATTTGCCTGCCTGACAGCCGGTATTATACACCGGAATTCTGAAGAAATCCACCGCGGACATCTGCGGATATTCTATCTGCATTCCGAGAATGATTATCAGCCTGACTGTCGTGAAGCCGCAGGGAGAGGCTGTATTATAGGTCCTTTCCGGCTGAGGCTGGATATTTTTATGCTTCCTGGGAGAAAAGGGGTTGACAGTCCCTTGAATAGGTGTATAATAACATCAACCCACAAAAACTTATTAAACCAATAGGAAAAGGGGATTAATACAATGGCTATCTACAAGTCTTTTACCGAGCTGGTGGGCAACACCCCGCTGCTGGAGCTGACCAATCTGGAGAAGAAGCTGGAGCTGAAGGCAAAGCTGGTGGCGAAGCTGGAGTACTTCAACCCGGCGGGGTCCGTGAAGGACCGCATCGCCAAGGCCATGATCGAGGACGCGGAGGCATCCGGGAAGCTGAAGCCCGGGGCGGTCATCGTGGAGCCCACCTCCGGCAACACGGGCATTGGCCTGGCGGCGGTGGCGGCGGCCAAGGGATATCGCATCATCCTCACCATGCCGGAGACCATGAGCGTGGAGCGGCGGAACCTCCTGAAGGCCTACGGCGCGGAGCTGGTGCTCACCGAGGGGGCCAAGGGCATGAAGGGGGCCATCGCCAAGGCGGACGAGATCGCGGCGGCCACGCCGGGGGCCTTCATCCCCGGCCAGTTCGTCAATCCCGCCAACCCTGCCGCCCACAAGGCCACCACCGGCCCGGAGATCTGGCGTGATACGGAAGGGGAAGTGGATATATTCGTGGCCGGCGTGGGCACCGGCGGCACTCTGACGGGCGTGGGGGAGTACCTGAAGGAGCAGAAGCCGTCGGTGCAGGTAGTAGCTGTGGAGCCGGCGACATCCCCGGTGCTCTCCAAGGGCGTGGCCGGGGCCCACAAGATACAGGGTATCGGCGCGGGCTTCGTGCCCGAGGTCCTCAACACGGCGGTCTATGACGAGATCATTCCCGTGGAGAACGAGGACGCCTTCGCTCTGGGCCGGGAGCTGGGACGCACTGAGGGCATCCTGGTGGGCATCTCCGCCGGCGCGGCGCTGTGGGCGGCCATCGAGCTGGCCAAGCGCCCGGAAAACGCGGGCAAGACCATCGTGGCCCTGCTGCCGGACACCGGCGACCGGTACCTGTCCACCCCCATGTTCCAGGAATAGTCGATTGAAAGGCAGTGCTTTTCAATCGAGGAGGCCGCGGCCCGCGGCAGCGCAAAGCACCCCCGTCCGATAGGACGGGGGTGTTCACGTTTGCGGGCCGAGAAGTATGATTTCCGAGGTACACGCCCCCGGAAATCATATCCCAATTGCTTTGCGCCTGCGGGCGCAAACTCTGCGAGGCTTTTTAAAAACATCGGGGTGACCCTTGACAAGCGCAGGGAGGCGTGGTATATTACAAATACTCTAAAATATAGAGTATTCCAGAAAGGAGAGTATCTCATGGACGAACGGCTTTCCTCCGCCCGGGAGGATCTGTCCCTGATCCGGGCTATGCTGGCCCAGACCATGACGGGACTGCGGGAGCTGGCGGGATTTTTCACCGCCTACGGCTGGATATGGCTGGGCTACGGGGTGGCCATCGCCGTGATGAACGCGATCACGTCGGCGCTGTATGTCACGGGGACGCCCGAGTATCTGGTGGCTGGACATTATGGTGGGCCGCTGCTGCTGGCGCTGTATGCGGCGCTGGGTGTCACGTTTTTCCGTTGGCGGCGGCGCGCCCGGCGGGAGGGGCTCAACGCCCTGGCCCGGAAACTGCTGGACGTATGGGGCGTGTGCCTGGGGGTATTCGTATGCGTGAGTTTTTTCAGCGACGTGGTGGTGGCGCTGCGGAGCTATGTGTTCAGGATGCCCGCCACGATCATTTCCGCCGGCTTATATGTGTCCCGGGTGCTGTGGTTCCTGTTTCCGGTGCTGCCGCTGCTGCTGACGGCGGCGTTCGCGGAAAACAGAGGCATGCTAATTCTGGGTCTGGCGGCCTTCGCCTTCGGCCTGGCACGAATGGCCATGCCCTTTGACTGGCTGAGCGTCGGCATTGAACAACTGGGCCAGCTCACATGGGCGGTGCCGGTGTGGCTGTTCGTGCAGGGCTTTCCCGGGCTGCTCCTGCTGGCCTTCGGCTATCTCTTGAAAAGGGACGGGAAACATGGAGCTGCATGAGATACCGGCGGCGTTCCAGTCTAAGCTGCGGCTGGGGGCTGTGGCGGCGCTGATGGCGGGGCCAAAGGATTTTACCACGCTCCAGAAGCTTACGGCGGCCACCGCCGGGAACCTGGGCAAGCAATTGGAGACCCTGGAGGCGGAGGGGTATATCGTCAGCCGGAAGGAATTCCTATCCCGCCGGCCCAAGACCACCTATGCGCTGACGGGCAAGGGACGGGAGACCTTCCTGGCCTATGTGAAGCTGCTGGAGAGCATCGTCTCCGGCCAGGAATAAAGCGCAAAACTCCCCCTGCCGGATGGCAGGGGGAGCGTGTTCGTATGGGGCGGTCTTATTTCTCTTTGGCGCCCAGCGCCTCCAGGGCAGCCAGACGGGCGGCCACGGTGAAGAGCTGGATGGCGGCGGCCAGAGAGGGCAGGTCCGGGAAGGTGGGGGCGATGCGGATGACGCTGTCCTCCGGGTCCTTGCCGTAGGGGAAGGGGGCTCCCGCCGGGGTCAGGACCAGGCCGGCCTGCTTGCACAGCGCCACGCACCGGGAGGCGGTACCGGGCAGACCCTGATAGGCCACGAAGTAGCCGCCCCGGGGTCGGTTCCAGCTGGCGATGCCCAGCGGCGCGATCTCCTCTTCCAGGGTGTGCAGCACGCAGTCGAATTTCGGCTTGACCAGCACCGCGTGCTTTCTCATATGCGCCTTCAGACCCTCCAGGTTCTTGAAAAAGTGCACGTGACGAAGCTGGTTGATCTTGTCATAGCCGATGGTCTGAATGCCCATCTGCCGCAGGAGGAACTTGATGTTCCCCTCGCTGGCGGCAAGAACGGCCAGGCCCGCCCCGGAGAAGGTCACCTTGCTGGTGGAGGTGAACTCATAGACCATGTCCTCCGTGCCCTGCTCCCGGCAGGCGTCAAAAATATTGAGGAGCTCATCGTCCTCGTTTTCAAAGCCGTGGACCGCATAGGCGTTGTCCCAGAAGATGCGGAAGTCGTCTGCCGCGGGCTTCAGAGCCGCGAAGGCACGGACCGTGTCGTCGGAGTAGGTGACGCCGGTGGGGTTGGAGTACTTGGGCACGCACCAGATGCCCTTCACCAGGGGGTCAGACTCCACATACTGCCGGACCAGGTCCATGTCCGGGCCGGTGGAGAGCATGGGGATGTTGACCATCTCGATGCCGAATTCCTGGCAGATGGCAAAATGCCGGTCATAGCCGGGCACCGGGCACAGGAACTTCACCTGTCCCTGCTGGAGCCAGGGCTTCGTGCCCTTGTAGACCCCCAGCAGCAGCGCCCACACCACCGCGTCGTACATCAGGTTCAGACTGGACTGGCCGCCCATGATGATATTCTTCTGCTCCAGGCCCAGCAGGTCCGCGAACAGCTGCTTACACTCATCCACGCCGGCCAGCTCCCCGTAGTTGCGCACATCCGTGCCCTTGCGGGTGACGATGAGCCCTGCCGGGTCCTGGCCCAGCAGGCCCATGGACAGGTCCAGCTGCACCGGGTTGGGTTTGCCGCGGCTCATGTCCAGTTTCCGGGGCATGGCGGCCAGGTCCTTATATTCCTTCTGAACGGCTGCCAGCTCCGCCGCCAGCTCTTTGGGGTTCATATCAGGATATCTTTTCATTGATATAACCTTTCCTTATCATATTGGCTCCCATACAGTATAATCAATCACCCCCGGTTTTGCAATCAAAACTTGCGGGAAACGGAAAGTTCGTCCATTTACACGAAAAATCTCCCCCGGACATGCCGTCCGGGGGAGATTTTGTGGTGCTTGAGAGGAACTCAATAGTTCTCTGCGTGGACCTCGAAGTAGGCCATGGGGTGGTTGCAGGTGGGGCAGACCTCGGGGGCGCTGGTTCCCACCACGATGTGACCGCAGTTGCGGCACTCCCAGACCTTGACCTCGCTCTTGGCAAAGACCTGGGCGGTCTCCACATTCTTCAGAAGGGCGCGGTAGCGCTCCTCATGGGTCTTCTCAATGGCGGCGACCAGACGGAACTTGACGGCCAGCTCATGGAAGCCCTCCTCGTCAGCCGTCTTGGCAAAGCCCTCGTACATGTCGGTCCACTCATAGTTCTCGCCGTCGGCGGCCGCGGCCAGATTCTGGGCGGTGTCGCCGATGCCCTCCAGCTCCTTGAACCAGAGCTTGGCGTGCTCTTTCTCGTTGTCGGCGGTCTTCAGGAACAGAGCCGCGATCTGCTCAAAGCCCTCTTTCTTGGCCTTGGAGGCAAAATAGGTGTACTTGTTACGGGCCTGGGACTCGCCGGCAAAGGCGGCCTCCAGGTTCTTCTCGGTCTGGGTGCCAGCGTATTTGCTCATAACAAACGCTCCTTTCGTGTGAAATGATAAAATAACAAAATTAGGAATATGTCCTAATTTTATCATATTTATCCGGGCTTGTCAATCCGGAAAACGCTCACATGACGGTGATGCCGGTGAGGCGCTTGAGAAGGCCCCGGCAGCCGTCGCGGACGTCCTGCCAGGTGGTCTCAAAATCTCCGGTATACCAGGGGTCGGCCACATCGCCGGGCCGGTCGGTGTATTCCATCAGCATCCGCAGCTTGTCCTCCGGGTCACCGCCGCAGATGCGGCGCATGTTGCGCAGGTTGGCCCCGTCCATGCCGATGAGAAGGTCATACGCGGCGTAGTCCCGCCGGTTCATCTGCCGGGCGGTCTTGCCGGCACAGCTGATGCCGTGCTTTTGCAGCATCCGCCGGGCAGGGGGATAGACGGGATTTCCCAGCTCCTCCGTACTGGTGGCGGCGGAGGCGATGAAAAACTCGTTCGACATATCGATCTTTGCCACCATATCCTTCATGACGAACTCTGCCATGGGACTGCGGCAGATGTTCCCGTGGCACACGAAAAGAATCTTATACACGTTATATACATCCCTTCATCAGTCTTGCCCCGCCTGGGGCGGGGCGGCCCAGGCGCGGACGCCGCGCGTCACTCCAGGCCGTATTTTTCCGCGTCCTGCAGGGGCGTGTCGCCCACCAGGTCCCGGCCCCGGGCCAGCAGTTCCTCCGGGGTGCAGCGGGTATATGCCGCCGCGAAGGAGCCGTCGTCTGTGACCCGGCAGCAGAAGAACCGGTCGTCCCGCACATAGAAGCAGTCGTCGATATCCGCCTCCGGCTTCCAGCTCGCGCGGTCGAGGACGAGGGTCCTGGACAGCGCCAGGTCCTGGCCGAGGTACAAGACGGTCTGTCCGCCGTCGAACTGCCAGCGCGCGCCGTCGATGCTCCCGGAGGTGCCGGTCAGGCCCAGATCGGCCACGGCCAGCCTCTGCCCCTGTGTGGAATAGACATAGAGCTGTCCCGTCGTGCTTATTGCCAGCAGCTGGTCCTCTCCGGGGACGAAGGCGGCGGAGGCCATGGTGATGCCTGTCGCGATGCGCGCCGCCACGGCGCCGTCCTGGTCGATCAGGACGATGTCGTATCCGTCGATATAGGCCAAAAGGCCCTGTCCGCCGTCCTGGACAGCCGGGGAGGCCTGCAGGTCATATTCTACGGTCGTCAGCTCCAGCGTCGCGGGATCGAGAAGACAGCAGAGCTCGTCCGAACGGAGCAGCAGGCGCTCTCCGCAGGCGGTCCAGAGGGTCGGGTAGATGACCTCCTCCAGCTGGGGCAGCGGCTGGCAGTCCGTCTTTTCCCCGGCGATGTCATAGGTGCGCAGCTGCCAGGCAAAGGCGTCATCTTCCTCCAGCCAGTAGAGCTTGTCCTTTAGAAGGACCGGTCCGTTTCGGCTGAGGACGGAGGGCAGCTCCGGCTGGAACTGCTCCAGGGCGCCGGTCGCGGTGTCAATGGCCCCGAAGGAGGCGCCGCGATAAAAGAGCTCTGTTCCGTCGGCGCTGGGCCCAAGGACCTGGGGCATGAGGGTCTCGCCGTTGTCGCCGAGCTGCTCCGTCTCAAGGCTCCACAGCAGCTCGCCGGTCCCGGCGTCCATCCCGTACAGCTTGTTTACCGCGGACAGGACCAGAGTGTTCCCGCACAAAAACGTATCCCGAACAAGGTTGTCCATTTCCCAGCCCAGGGATTCATAGCTCTCGTCGGTCTCCTCGCCCCGCAGGTACCGCTGAACGGTACTGTCGAACTCCCGCAGCACGAAATAGTCGATGCGGTCGCTGTCGGAGGCGTCCTCCGGCCGATACATGCGGACCTTTTGGATGTTCCCGTCAAAGAGCTGGTGACTGGAGACGAGGTCGGTATCGAACATATACAGCGCCGTGCTCCCGTCCCGGAGCATCGACTGGATGCCCACTTCATTTTGGCGGACATAGCCGATCACAGGGCTGCTGGTCTCGTTTTTGCCGAGGATACGTCCGGTCTTTGCGTCCAGCCGGCAGCACACATTGGCGATGCTGCAATAGAGCTCCCCGTCCCGGCTGGGACGGACGGTCTCATACAAAGAGGCCACATAGTATTGCAGCTCCGTGCGCCACAGGGCCTCGTCCCGCCGGGTGCTCTCACAGCTCAGGACGACGGTGCTCTCGTAGCGGTCGGAGAAGCCGGCAAAATAGGTCGAGGGATCTTCCCCGTCCGCGTCGCCCAGGATGACGGCGGTCTCCCCATCCAGCATGCAGCCGTCCAGGATCTTATAATAGGGGGTGGACAGGTACTCCCAGCTCCTGTCGGTCAGGTCCAGGCACAGCCCGGCCTCTTCGGTGGACGTGGAGCCGGTCCTGGCGGCCAGCAGCAGGGTGCTGCCGTCCGGGGAGAAGCCATTTTCAGCCGGCAGCCGGATGTCGCTGCCAGTGAGGGTCTTGTCCTTCTCCTGGGGGTAGGAGGGATAATCGCACTGCCACAGCTCCTGGCCCTGGGCCGTGTCAAGGCAGAGCAGCTCGTCGTAATAGAAGACCAGCAGGCGGTCCTTCTCCGGGGTCAGGGCGCAGCTGGAAGGGGCGGCGAGATACTCCGAGGGACGCCGGTACTCCCACTGTACCGCGCCTGTCCGAAAGTCATAGCAGGTGAGTTCTTCGCTGTCCAGCACCAGGAGCCGGTCCTCCGGCAGCTGGCGGATGTCGCAGAAGGCGCCGGAGAAGTACGGCTCGTCCTCCCCGGTATAGAAGGCGTTCAGGTCGATGTGCCACAATTCCTGATATGTCTCCGCGTCCCATACCTTCAGCCTGGAGCCCTGGTCCACGGTGGCCAGCAGGTCGCAGTCCTGGCTGAGCCAGAGATTGGAGACCCACATGTCGTTGGAGTAGCGGCCGACCAGCCTGGCGCTGAAGAGATTGGCCCGCCGGTGGGCATAAGCGCCCACGGCCCGGCCCAGGGCCAGCTCCGCCTCCGGGATGAGCGGGCGGTCGCTGTCCTCCTGGGGCAGGGCGGCCATGGCCAGCTGGGCGGCGGTGATGCGGTCTCCCGTCTCCAGCGCCTGCTGGGACTCGGAAGCCAGGTAGACGGACTGGTTTTTCAGCGCCAGCCGGTAGTTCTCCCGGATGCGCCCGTTGGACCAGATGAAGTATGCCGTCATGGCCACCGCAAGGGCCAGCATGGCCCCCATGGCCGCCATGAGCCGGTGCATGCGGTACATCTTCTGCCGCTGACGGAGATCGTCATAGCTGCAGCCGAGGATGGCGGCGGCCAGCCGGGGCAGCTCCTCCCGGCGGGCCTTGTGCCGGGAAACGCGGTAATCGCAGGCCAGGGGCTCGACCAGCACGGTGTTCTCGGCGCCGGTGGCCGGGTCGGTCACCACGGTCCTCAGCAGGATCTCCGGGATCACATCGCCCGGGTCCCCCTCGGCCAGGACCGTCAGGACCTGGTTGCGGCTGTGGGTGGTGAGGAACGTCTCGATCTCCTTCTGCACCCAGATGGAGTCATTTGTCCTGGGGGAGCAGATCACGATGAGATAGTCCGAGTCCCGCAGCGCCTGGGCGATGTCCTGGGTGAGGTCGTTGGTCAGGGGCAGTTCCTCCTTGTCCCGGAACAGCCGGTCTATCTTCCGGATCCCGGTCCGGTCCGCGATGGCCTTGGGGACGTGGAAGTGTTCCAGCTGCCGGTGTATGTCCCGGGCGACCTCGCTGTCCAGGGGCGCGTGGCGGTAGGAGATGAAGGCGTTGTAGTGCGGCATGGAGCATCACTGACCTTTCGATATATTTGTTCGGCAGGGGAGCGCGTCTCAGTTCCCGGCAGGCTGCTTTGCCGTTTCACGCAGGAAGACGCGGACAGCGCCGGCATATTTTTCCGGGTCCACGATATAGCTGAGGCCGTGGCCTGCCCCGGGGAAGGTCACCCGGCGCTTGGGGGTGGGACAGGCGTCGTAGATCTCCCGGCTCATCTCGCAGGGGACGAACCGGTCGTCCTCCCCGTGGAGGATGAGAATGGGCACCTTGGCCTTTTGTATCTCCCGGGCGGCGGTGGTCCGGCGGATATCAAAGCCGCCGAAAAGCCTCCCGCCCAGCGCGACGAAGGGGAAGATGAGCCCGGAGGGGAGATGGTGATCGTGGCCAACCTTTTGAATTATGTCAACCGGAGAGGAGTACGGGCAGTCGGCGATGACGCCGGTCACGTTGGGGGGAAGGTCCAGGCCCGCCGCCATCAGCACCGTGGCCGCGCCCATGGACACTCCCGCCAGGGTGATGGGCGTGTCCGGGCCAAAGCGCCCGCAGGCATACTCCACCCAGGCCAGGCAGTCGTAGCGCTCCCGCAGGCCGAAGGTGATGGTCCGTCCGCCGCTCTTTCCGTGGGCGCGCTGGTCCACGAGCAAGGTGTTCATGCCGGCCTCCCGGGCCAGCTTATTGCCGCCGCAGAAGTCCCGGATGGCGGAGCCGCGGTAGCCGTGGACCTCGATCTGCAGGGGCGCGCCGTCGGAAACATGATAGTACCGGCCGGCGAGCCTGGTGCCGTCATAAGAAGTTATGTTAACTTCCTCATAGGGGATGGCCGCCATCTCGTCGATGAGGGCGGTCATGGTGTCCCGGGAGAGCTGGTACTGCTCTCCGGCGGGTATCTTGTAGATGGGCTCCCGATGGGGCGGGGGAGAGAAGAAGGCGACGCAGTAACCGGCAAAGGCCAGTGCCAGTACCGTCAGGACCAGCGCCGCCGGAAGGATGAACCAGGACATATCGGACCGACCTCATGAGCAGGATCTTGGCAGGAATACCGCATATTTGGGGCGTTCAGGAGCGCGCCGCCGTCGGTCAGCCCCAGGCCGGGGGCTGGGAGACCGGGAAGGCGGGCCCTTATATTATCTTACAGTATACCGAGGTCAAAAACACTTGTCAATGTGAATCGGCGCGGCGCGGCCTGCCGCGGCTTTTCCTTGCCTTTGCCACCGATTTGTGGTATTTTTATACAAGGAGGCTGTAAAAATGGAAGAGAGAGCCAGAGCATTGGAGCGGTTCCGGGCTGTCCTGTCCGGAACAGAGCGGCAGAGGGATGAGGCGCTGTGGGATGCGCTGATCGCCATGCAGGGGGAGACCTTCCTCACGGCCAAGGGCCTGGCGTTCACCTATCTCATCCGGGAGCGGCGGGACGGAGAGCTGGGCGGGGAGATGTTCATCAGCCGGAAGGAGAAGAGCATCACCCAGAGCACGGTGTTCATGGCCTTTCACAAGGCGCTGGAGCTGAACGGCGACGTGAAGGGTCCAAAAAAGCTGGGCACCTTTGGGGCCAGCTATCTCTTTCCGGTGTTCATTCGCCTGGGCGTTATCCGGCCCCCGGAGAAGGGGCAGACATCGCTGTTTTGAATATCGGATGTACAAGAAAAGCCCCGCCGGTCCGCCGGCGGGACTTTTTCTGTGTCAGAGATACCGGCCCGTCACGCTCTCCGGGCAGGCGCGGATGTCCTCCGGCGTGCCCGCGGCCACGATGCGGCCCCCTGCCTCGCCGCCCCCGGGGCCCATGTCCACCACATAGTCCGCGTTTCGGATGAGGTCCAGGTCGTGCTCGATGACGATCACGGTGGCGCCCTGGCCGATGAGGGTCTGGAACACGCCCATCAGGCTCTTTACGTCCAGGGGATGCAGACCGATGGTGGGCTCGTCGAAGACGAACAGGGAGTCGCTCTGACCCCGGCCCATCTCGCTGGCCAGCTTCAGCCGCTGGGCCTCCCCGCCGGAGAGCCCCGGCGTCTGCTCCCCCAGGGTCAGATAGCCCAGGCCCACGTCGTGCAGCACCTGCAGCCGGCTGTGGACCGTCTTGAGGTCGCCGCACACCGGCAGGGCCTCGTCCACGCTCATGGCCATCAGGGCGGGGAGACTGAGCCGGGCGCCGTCCCGCCGCTCCCGCAGGATGTCAAAGGCCGCCCGGCTGTACCGGGAGCCGCCGCAGTCGGGGCAGGGGATGTCCACGTCCGGGAGGAACTGGACGTCCAGGCTGATGCTGCCCGTGCCGTCACAGGTGGGGCAGCGCAGACGCCCGGTGTTGTAGGAGAAGTCCCCGGCCTTATAGCCCTGCGCCTTCGCGTCCGGGGTGCGGGCGTAGACCTTCCGGAGCTCGTCGTGCACGTCCGCATAGGTGGCCACGGTGGAGCGGACGTTGATGCCGATGGGGGTGGCGTCGATGAGCTTTGCCTGCCGGATGCCCGGGGCGTCCAGGGACAGCACATGGGCGGGCAGGGGCGCGCCGTCCGCGGCGGCAGCCAGGGCCGGGACCAGGCTTTCCAGGACCATGGTGGTCTTGCCGGAGCCGGACATGCCTGTGACCACCGTGAGCCGCCCCTTGGGGAAGGAGACGGTCAGGGGCTTTACCGTGTGGATGGGGCCGGTGGTCATGGTGATACGGCCCAGGCCGAAGAGCTCCTCCGGGGCGCACCGGTCCCGCAGCCGGGTCCTTGTCTCCGGGTCGAGGAAGGGACCGATCTTGGAGACGGGGTCCTTGATGAGCGCTGAAACGGTCCCCTGGGCCAGGATGCGGCCGCCGCCGGCCCCCGCCCCGGGGCCCAGCTCGATGATGTGGTCCGCGTGGCGCAGCACGTTCGTGTCGTGGTCCACCAGCACCACGGAGTTGCCGTCCGCGGTCAGGTCGTCCAGCACCCCGGTGAGTCCCTCCAGATTGGCCGGATGCAGCCCGATGGAGGGCTCGTCCAGCACGTACAGCACCCCGGTGGTCCGGTTGCGGACTGCCCGGGCCAGCTGGGCCCGCTGCCGCTCGCCGGTGGAGAGGGTGGAGGCGGCTCGGTCCAGGGTGAGGTAACCGAGCCCCAGGTCCAACAGCCGCCGGGCGGCGGCCTGGAAGGACTCGCAAATACTCTCCGCCATGGGGCGCATGGGGGCGGGCAGGGAATCTGGCACCCCGGCGACCCACTCTATGAGCTCCGAGAGGGTCATCTTGCAGGCGTCCGCCAGGGAGATGCCCTGCAGCCGGGGCGCTCTGGCCGCCTCGGAAAGGCGCGTGCCGCCGCACGCCGGGCACACCTCCTGCCGGAGGAATTTCTCCACCCGCTTCATGCCCTTTTCGTCCTTGACCTTGGCCAGAGCGTTCTCCACGGTGTAGACGGCGTTGAAGTAGGTGAAATCCAGCTCCGCGAACTCCTCGGTGCTCTTGGAGCGGTAGAGGATGTGCTTTTTCTCCGCCGGACCGTTGAAGACGATGTCCCGCTCGGCCTCGGTGAGCTGGGAGAAGGGCACGTCCGTGCGCACCCCCATGGCCCGGCACACATCGGTCATCAGCGACCACATGAGGCTGTTCCAGGGGGCCACGGCGCCCTGGTCGATGGTGAGGCTCTCGTCCGGCACCAGGGTGGACCGGTCTACGGTCCGCACCACGCCGGTGCCGCCGCAGGCGGGGCAGGCGCCCTGGCTGTTGAAGGCCAGCATCTCCGCGCCGGGGGCCTCCACCCGCTCGCCGCACACCGGGCAGAAGATGGGCCTTTCCGCCGCCACGTCCAAGGTGGGCTCCTGGTAGTGGCCGTTGGGGCAGCGGTGGCTGGCCAGCCGGGAGAACATGAGCCGCAGGGCGTTCAGAAGCTCTGTGGAGGTGCCGAAGGTGCTGCGCACCCCGGGCACGCCGGGCCGCTGGTGCAGGGCCAGGGCCGCGGGGATATAGCGCACCTCATCCACCTGGGCGGTCGCCGCCTGGGTCATCCGCCGGCGGGTGTAAGTGGACAGGGATTCCAGATACCGCCGGGACCCCTCCGCGTACAGTACCCCCAGGGCCAGAGAGGATTTGCCGGACCCGGATACCCCGGCGACGCCCACGATCTTGTGCAGGGGGATGTCCACGTCGATGTTTTTCAGGTTATGTACCTTCGCGCCTCGGACCAGAATGGCCTCGGGCTCGTCCTTGCGCTGCGCCATATCGTTACCTCGCATCGGTCGTTGTCAGTGGTATTATAGACCGGAAACAGGTGATTTTCAACGGAAGATGTGGTATGGTATCATCATAATGATGGTCATCGCACAGGGAGATGATCCGGAACGGCAGCATGAAAAGGAGGGACATTTATGACAGAGGTGGCAGCGGCGCTCATATGGCGGGATGACCGGTTCCTCATCTGCCAGCGACCGAAGGAGAAGGCCCGGGGGCTCCTGTGGGAGTTCGTGGGCGGCAAGGTGGAGCCGGGGGAGACGAAGGAACAGGCCCTTGTCCGGGAGTGCCGGGAGGAGCTGGGCATCGAACTTGCCGTGGGCACGGTATTCATGGATGTGGTCCACGCGTACCCGGATATCACCGTCCATCTGACGCTTTTTAACGCCTCCATCGCCGCGGGGGAGCCGGCGCTTTTGGAGCACAACGCCATGGCGTGGATACGGCCGGAGGAGATACCCCGGTACGACTTCTGCCCCGCGGACGAGACGATCCTGAAAAAGCTGATGGGGTGAGGCGCCCCAGGGCGTCATGCTCTTTGAGCATGGATCAAGCATAAAAACAAGGTATTTGATATAATGGGAGAAAACAGGTATAATGCGGGCATGGGGAGCGGAGCTCCCCGGTGTCCGCATTTTTGTATGGGAGGCAGAGTCGATGACCGAAAGCGTGGTGTTTACGAACCGGCAGCTGCGGGCGATGATCGTGCCGCTGTTTTTGGAGCAGCTTCTGGCTATGCTGGTGGGCCTTGCCGACACGCTGGTCATCAGCTACGCGGGGGAGGCCGCCGTGTCCGGCGTGTCCCTGGTCAACCAGTTCAACACCATCTTCATCTACTTCTTCACCGCCCTGGCCTCCGGCGGCGCGGTGGTGGTGAGCCAGTATCTGGGCCGGGCCGACCGGCAAAACGCCGGGCGCTCCGCCAGCCAGCTTCTCATGTTCTCCACGGTGTTCTCCCTGGGGCTGATGGCGCTGGTGCTGGCGGCGGGCCGGAGCATTTTGCGGCTGCTGTTCGGCAGGGTGGATGCCGACGTGATGGCTGCCTGCGTGACGTACCTTCGCATCTCTGCCTACTCCTATCCGGCGCTGGCCGTCTACAACGCGGGGGCGGCGGTGTACCGCAGCATCGGCAAGACCAAGGTGACCATGTATATCTCCGTGGTGTCCAACATCATCAACGTCATCGGCAACCTGATCGGCGTGTTCGTGCTGAAGGCCGGGGTGGCGGGCGTGGCCTGGCCGTCCTTTATCGCAAGGGTGTTCTCCGCGGTCGTCATCACGGCGCTGTGCTTTGGGCCAAAGCGGGAGGTGGCCTATGAAAAGACGTGGATCTTCCGCTGGGACAGGCCCATGCTCAGGAGCATCCTGGGCGTGGCCGTGCCCAACGGGGCGGAAAACGGCATCTTCCAACTGGTGAAGGTGGCGCTGAGCAGCATCGTGGCCCTGTTCGGGACCTACCAGATCGCGGCCAACGGCGTGGCCCAGAGCATCTGGTCCCTGGCGGCGCTGGCGGGGGTGGCCATGGGGCCGGTGTACATCACGGTCATAGGCCGGTGCATGGGCGCGGGGGATACAGAGGCCGCGGCGGCGTATCTCAAAAAGCTCAACCGGCTCACAGTGGTCATATCCGTGGTCTGGAACGGGCTCATTCTGGCGGCCACACCACTTTTTATGCGGGTCTACGCCCTGGAGCCGGAGACGAAGGCTCTGGTGTTCCAGCTGGTGGTCATCCACAACGTGTTCAACGCCTTTGCCTATCCCTTCAGTGGGGGCCTGAGCTGCGGTCTGCGGGCGGCGGGGGACGTGAAGTACACCATGATCGTGTCCGTGGCGTCCACCCTGGGCTGCCGGCTGGTGCTGTCCTACCTCCTGGGGCTGACGCTTCATATGGGCGTGATCGGCATCGCCTTGGCCATGGCGGCGGACTGGACTGTGCGGGCGGCGGTGTTCCTGGCCCGGCAAAGGTCCGGCAGGTGGAAGCAGTTCAAGGTGATATAATTTAAGAACACAAGACGAGAAACATAACTTAAAAGAGGAGGATATTCAAATGGCAGTTTTACAAGTCGAATTTCATTCAGAGGCGTTGAAGCGGGTGGTGTCGTTCAAGGCGATCCTGCCCACGGAACGATTCAAAGCGCCCTACCCCACGCTGTATCTGCTCCACGGCCTGACGGACAACGCCAGCGCGTGGCTGTATAACACCAGGATCCGGCTGTGGGCGGAGGAGATGGGCCTCGCGGTGGTGCTGCCCTCCGGGGAGAACTCCTTTTATCTGGACGTCCCGGTCAAAGACGGCTGCTACGGCGACTTCGGCGAGTACATAGGCCGGGAGCTTGTGGAGGTGACGCGAGAGATGTTCCCGCTATCCCGCAAGCGGGAGGACACGTTCATCGGCGGGCTCTCCATGGGCGGCTACGGCGCCTGCCGGAACGGACTGAAATACTGCGATACCTTCAGCAAGGTGGCTATGCTGTCCGCGGCGGTACACTTCTTTGAGTGGCCCAGGGAAAAGGCCATGGGCGACGGCAATACCATCGGGGAGCTGCAGTGCTTCGGCGACCTGGACAAGATGGAAAACACCGACCGCAATCCCCGGTATCTCATCCGTGCCATTCAGGAACGGAACAAGAAAGATGGGGTCAATCATTTCCCAGACTTCTATGTGACCTGCGGCACGGAGGACCGGCTTCTCGACGCGGACCGCTCCCTTGCCGCCGCGCTGAAGGAGGCGGGAGCCAATGTGTTCTATGAGGACGGACCGGGCATCCACGATTGGTATTTCTGGGGCAAATACATCCGCCATGTGTTGGATTGGCTGCACATAAAAGCGCAGAAAAAGGAAGGAGTAATTTGAACATGGAAAAGATCACACAGACCGCGGGCAGAAATCAGCTTGGCGATTTTGCGCCGGATTTCGCCCATTTCAACGACGACGTTCTCTTCGGGGAGAACTGGAACAACCAGGACATCGACCTGAAGACCCGGTGCATCATCACCGTGGTGGCGCTGATGAGCTCCGGCATCACGGACTCGTCCCTCATTTACCACCTGGAGAATGCCAAGGCCCACGGTGTGACGCGGGCGGAGATCGCCGCCATCGTGACCCACGTCGGTTTTTATGTGGGCTGGCCCAAGGCGTGGGCGGTGTTCCGTCTGGCCAAGGACGTGTGGAACGAGGATGCCTGAGCATGAAGTCGTTTTCCCGCTCCAGGTAGCGGCAGAACATGAACACATAGATCCTCCGGCGATGCGGCGGTGTTCCTGGCCCGGCAAAGGTCCGGCAAGTGGAAGCAATTTAAGGTGATATAACGGCGATCATCCCGTGGGTCCTGCCCTTTTTGCTCCCTCGTAGGAAGGCGGGACAGAAAACATCCCGGCTCGACCGAGCCGGGATGTTTCAGACTGTCAAAGGATGGATGAAAGGAAGCGAAGGCCGGTCAGGCCGAGCCGTCTCGTCGATGCACGCTGGCCAGGTCTCCCTTTGCCGCAGAGCGGCAAAGCTCGATTGGCAGCGGCATCTCCTCTCCCCACGGGAAACGCTTCGCTGGTTTCCCGCGGGGACCCCTTGGCCGCGCGTGAAGTCAAAAGCCGCTGTGCGAAGGCTTTTGACTTCCTGCCGGCGGGATTCACTTCCGCCGAGCAGTTTCAATCTGAGCGGTCAAAAACTCGTTTTTTGACAAGCTCAAACATCCCGGCTCGACCGAGCCGGGATGTTTTCTGTTGCAGGAAGACTTATTTTTTCATGAGGCCGGCGCCGGAATGCCATGCCTGGCCCACCTTTTCGGTGCAGGCATAGTAGCCGTTGCGCATCTGGTCGAAGGCGAAGGCGTTCAGCTTCCCCGCGTCCACGCGGCCCAGTTCGTCCAGGACCTTCTCATCAGCCAGTACGTTCTGGATACGGCCCAGGACCCGCAGACCGTAGGGCTCGTCCTCGAACCGCTCCACGGTGCACTCCAGGGTCAGCGGATATTCCTGGATGACCGGCGCGTCCACCCGGGTGCTCTTCACCGCATGCAGGCCGGTGCGCGCAAATTTATCCGGCGTGTCGTTGGCGGAGGCGATACCCATGAAATCGGACGCCTCTATGGTGTCGGTCCCCGGCACGGCCAGGGTGAACGCCCCCCGGGCCCGCAGGTTGGCCACGGTCTTGTGGTCGGCCTCCAGATTCAGCGCCACCATGTCCTCGGCGCAGATGCCGCCCCAGGCCATCATCATCGAGTCCACAGACCCGTCCTCGTTGTATGTGCTGATCATATAGGTGGGCATGGGATAGAGATAGGGATGGACACCCAGTTCCTTCATCATAGCAAACACTCCTTGTCGTTGACTTTCCCCATTAGGGGCACTATAATTCTACCAGCCCTATGCACCAAAGACAAGTACGCACATTTTTGATATGTACTATCCTGGAGGAAAGTGCTATGACCAAGGAATGCATTGCCAACTGCCGGCTGGAGGACACGGGCTTCAACTACACCATGGGCCTGATCCAGGGCAAGTATAAGATGTTCATTCTCTATACGCTGATGGAATTTGGCACGGTGCGCTTCAACGAGATGCGCCGGTACATTGGCTCCATCACCTTCAAGACCCTCAGCGCCACATTGAAGCAGCTGGAGGCGGACGGCCTCATCCATCGGGAGGAGTATCCCCAGATACCGCCCAAGGTGGAGTACAGCCTCACGGAGCGGGGCCGGTCGCTGATCCCCATCCTGGATCAGATGTGCGACTGGGGGGACAAAAACCGGATATAGCCTGCCGACCTAGTGCTTGAACTTTGCTGCGACCAGAATGCCGGCGAGCAGGACCAGGGCGGATATGCCCAGAAGGATCAACGATCCGCTTGATATGGCGGCCTGGGACCCAGTCACAGGCGCTTCGTCCTGCTGCATCTGCTGCATGACCTGTTCTCTGCCATGCATCATGCTGCCGTCCCAGCCGTTAAAAGCTTCCGGCTGCTCAGGCAGTTCTGCCGAGCCGTCATTGGGTCGGTCGAAGGCTCCAACCGCCTGATCTCCGGGATCGAATGCCATCGACGGCTGATCATCTGGTTCCTGTAGGAGCTGCTGGGGCTGTGTATCTGACTGCGGAGCGGCCTGCGCGTCCGGCGTTGCCGGAGCGCCTCCGTTCTCAGGCATCTCTGCCTCGTTCTCATCCGCAGCAGGCGCAGCTTGCGATGTTTCGGGCATTTGGTCCGAGGCCGGTTCCTCATTCTGACCAGGAAAAGCGCCGCGGCCGCCGAACATTCCGCCCATACCGCCGCCGAACATTCCGCCCATACCGCCGAAGCCGCCGGATGCGCCGGAAGTGTCATTTGCCGTCACCTGTGTCTCCGTCCCTCCCACAGAGAGGGTGTACGCGCTGCCGCTGGTCATGCCGGGGGCGCTGAGCATCACATAGGTGAATGCGTTGGGGATCGTCTCGCCCAGGAACATATTCCCGTTCTCGTCTGCCAGCGTCAGGCTGGTCCCCGCCGCGCCGCTGGCGGCAGTCTCCACGAAGCCCTGCGCGGAGGCGGTATCCAGGCTCTCCACCATACCACTGCCGCCGCAGGCCACCAGCGTACCGCCGTTCACCTGGCACACGCCGCCGTTCTCGCTGCCGTAATCAATGGCGTTGTTGGTCCCTGTGCCGTTCATGCTGACGAACACCCTGCCGCCGTTGATATAGATGTTCCCGTTGGAGTCCATGCCGTCCGCGTCCATGCCCTGTGTGTTGACGATACGCACATCGCCGCCGTTCACGGTGACGATCGGACGCACGCTCCCGGTCCCGTTGGCGTTGATACCGTCATCCGTGGACGTTATATCTATCGTCCCGCCGTCTATGGTCACATTGACAGCCTCAACGCCCTCGTAGCAGGAGGGGATCGTGATGCTGCCGGACTCCATATAAAAGTAGCCGGTGTTCTCATCGTTGGAGACGGTCACACCGTCATCGCCCGCCGTGATGGTCAGGTCCGCGTTTGCGATGCGGGTGCTGTCGTTTGCGTGTAACCCGTCCTGGGCCGCCGTTACAGCGACGGTCCCTCCGGCAATGACAAGATCGTCGTTGCAGACGATACCGTGCTGGTATTCTCCCGCCACGGTCAGCGAGCCGCTTCCGTTGATGGTCAGGTCATCCTTGGAGTATACAGCGCCGTCAATGCTCGCGCTCACCGCGTCTTGCCCGTAGGCAGGACCGCTGGACAGGACGTTTTCCGTCCCATCCGCCAAGGTCAGAAATACCTTTTCGGCCTGCTCTACCAGCAGCGCCGCGCTGTCCTCGCAGCGTATGTCCGCCCCGTCCAGCAGCAGCCATATCTTATCGTCCCCATCCGCTTCCACGATCACGCTGCCGCCGGCCAGCGTTCCGGTGAGAACATATTTCCCCGCATAGACGATATGCACGTCACCGTCCACGATGTAGGCGCCGTTTCCCGTGATCGTCCCGTCTGTCAGATCGATCCGGGCGGCGTCGGAGGCGTCCCAAGCGCCATCCAGGTCGTTGGCGGTGAACTGCCCCGTCCCCGCGTCCTCGTCCGTGATCGGCTCAATGCCCAGGGCAGCTCCGTTCATAAACAGGATCGCCAGCAGGACTGTCAGGACAGTCACCACGGCGCAGATCGCGTCAATGTGTCTGTTAGTTGACATAATTTACCCCATGTAGTCTCCGTTGTAGCTCACCAGAACCGCGCTTTTCACACCCTCCATCTCGGCCAGGGCGTTGATGAAGTCCGTGCTGTCATCCGCGAGGCGCACATCGTAATTCACTTCCACAAGCCCCTTCTGTGCAGACTTGCTCTTTACGGCGCATCTCTTTGTATGTTGCTCCAAATAAGCCCTGGCCTCCGCCTCGCTCTGGCTGCCGTCGCACTGCATCACCAGAATATACGGCTCGCAGTGCGACTTGTGGTTTACGAACACCAGCAGGATGATGCCAATGACCACGCTGCCGATCACCGCCAGGGGGATCATTCCCGCTGCCAGCACGATACCCACGGCGATGGACCAGAAGAGGAACGCGATGTCCAGCGGCTCCTTGATGGCTGTGCGGAATCGGACGATGCTGAGCGCGCCCACCATGCCCAGGGAGAGCACCACGTTGCTGGTCACGGCCAGGATGACCAGAGTGGTGATCATGGTCAGAGCGATGAGCGTGACGCCGAAGCTGGAGGAGTACATCACGCCCTGATAGGTCTTTTTATACACCAGAAAAATAAACACACCTGATCCAAACGCCAGGACAAGGGCCAGGGCCATATCCAGAAGGCTGACGGATGTGACGTTCTCCAGGAACGCAGACTTAAAAATATCGCTGAATGACATATGAATACTCCTTTTTGAATGGTTCAGCCGTAGATACGGCACTGAGCGTATTTTGAGAAAGCTCCTGCCCGCCGTCCGGGGAGCTGTACGATGCTTCGGATCACATCCGGCAAAAAGGCGTCCCATTTTACCTCCAGGATCATGGGCGCGTCCCCTGCGGGGATCGTGATGCAGTCCGCGTCCAAAAAATCGGTGCAGGATAAGCCTGTGCGAATATCATAGTCCAATGTGATGCGCACATTGCCGGGGGCATAGACGAAAGGCTCCCGCGTGTAGTCCACGATGGTCTTTGGTCGGAGACCCTCGGTGTGCATCTTTGCGTACAGTTCCCGCACGAGCCCATGGGGATGATCCAGCATCCAGCCAAGGTCGCCATCCAGAATGGCCTGGGCCTGGGCTGGGGTGAGCGCGGTGCTCTGCTTGTTGCCAAGGCCAGCCAGTTTGCTTTTCTTCTCCAGGTGGATGACCGACGTATCGCCGTTATAATAACGGATGCGGAATTTCTCCCGCCGGTCCACACCGTCGATTTTCTCCCGCAGGGCCTTATCCGTTGGCGTGTCAAAATACAGGCTGCGTATTTTGTACTTTCCCCCTCGCGTGTGTGCGTCCGGCGACGCCACAGCCCGCAGGCGCTGCCGCAGCGCAAGCATATCCGCGGCATTGATTTCGTGCTTCCACTCATGGCGGTATTGCATGATGACCTCCCATTCCTGACTAATTTTCACCGTAGAAATCGAATCGCAGTATATCAGCGAATGATGAAATCACGCTGAAAAAACTGTGAACGATTTGAAAAGAAAAATTTCCCCAAAGTCGTCTTGGGCGCAGCTTGCCAATTTAAGCTGCGCCCAAGTTATTTATGGTAACACACTTCTGACTTGTCCAAAAAAGCTGGTACAGTTCAGATCAGAACAGGGGACAGCCCCAATTATCAGATGCTCTAAAAATTGGTGCAAGTGCTCTCGGGTTTGAATCCCCCAAGATTCATAAGACAAGTCCACCCCACAAGGGGTGGACTTGTCTTATGGCGGAAGCGGTGGGATTCGACCTGCGCTGCGGCGCAGGCCGCCTCGGGTTGCAAGGCGCCACCGGCGCCTTGCCAAGTGCCCTCGGGTTCGAATCCCCCCAAGATTCATAAGACAAGTCCACCCCACAAGGGGTGGACTTGTCTTATGGCGGAAGCGGTGGGATTCGAACCCACGAGACCTTGCGGTCTACCTGATTTCGAGAAAGGAGATTACGAGGAAAACGCGATATATCCTCATATATCTTCATATCCGCTCATGGCAAAATGCCCGCAAAAAGAAGAAAATGATATATCTTCATATATCGCTATGTAACTTCATATTCGGTGTTTGGGAGAAGATTTCAACAATTTCACACGCTGACAACAGAAGGTTACAAATGGTTACGGAATTTCAGTAAGAGCACAAAAGATAATGATTATAATAACTGCTGTTCGTATCAGCAGGAATGCAGGTGGAATGGCATAAAACATCCTTTTACTTCCGGTGGTGATATGTTATACTATAGGCAGTAATCGGCAACAGGAGGTGCTGCTATGCCATATACGATCTCAGAGCTGCGAGCTATAGTCAGTCCTCTGGCGCAGCGCTATGGAGCAGATCGTGTGTATCTGTTTGGCTCCTATGCGCGGGGGGATATGCATAGCGGCAGCGATATCGATCTGCGTATCGACAAAGGCACTATTCACGGCCTGCAATTTGCATATCTGCTTGGCGATCTGGAGGACGCGCTAAAAATGCCGGTCGATCTTGTTTCCACGACAGGCATGGATCAGAGATTCCTTGAAACGATTCGCCCGGATGAGGTGTTGCTTTATGAACGTGCAAGAGCGTGATTTGCGTATTTTGGAGCATATTCTGGCTTACTGCGACCAAATTGATATGGCGGTTGAACGCTTTGGCCGTAGCTTCGATTTGTTTGACAGCGATCCGGTGTACCGCAATTCCGTGGCCCTGTGCATCGTGCAGATCGGTGAACTTGTGGGGCATCTGTCAGATGAGTTTAAGGCGGCAAATGGGCAGATCCCGTGGCGGCAGATCAAGCTCATGCGGAATATCGTGGCCCATCGGTATGGAACGGTGGACAACGCGATCACATGGGAAGTGGTCGAAAAAGATATTCCAGACCTCAAAACTTTCTGTTCTTCGCTGCTGACAGCGCATAAAGACGAATGATTCAAGTATGTATCATAAAATTGACCCGCCCACAAGGGGTGACGTGGTAAAAAGATGGTAGACACGAAAAGTGCCTACCATCTTTTGTGTTAAAATGAGAGAAAGGGGTGAGAAACATGGCGAGAAAATACACGATACGGAGCAAGGAAGAAAAGCAGGCAATCGTAAAAGAGGTGCTGGCTGGCAGCTCTATTTCCGCATGGGAACCGGAAATACGAAAGCAATGTGTGTCTGAATGGGTAAAGAAATACCAGGAAGATGGCGAGATAGGGCTGGAACCGAAGAAGAAACCGGGCAACCCACTGTCCCGCTATGAACGCCGCAAGGAGCTTTCTTACACAGAACAGCTCCAGTACCAAATTGAGCTGCTTAAGCGGGAACTGACGGAGAAGGAAGCGGAGGTAGCCCGTTTAAAACAACGCAACGCACGAAAGACTAACTATTAGATGTCAAGCCTGAATTAAGGGAAATGGGCGAAAGGAAGAGAATCCGCAAGAAGGTAAAAC
>CANRNU010000003.1 GCA_947632005.1 uncultured Oscillospiraceae bacterium
GTGAGCCAACGCTGTTCTACTTCGATTTGTTACCTTTTTGAAAACTATTGCAACTTGCTATTGCAATTTGCGAAAAAATTTTTTTCAAAAAATTTTTCGGACCGCCGCAAGATATGCTCAGACCGCCGCTCCAAAGCGGAGCGGCGGCCGCCGCCGGCACAGTATATGGGCTGTTTTGCCTTCCCCTCTTACTGCGCGAGTTTTTTCTGGAGCCAGTCCTTGCCGTCCACAAAGCGGGACACGATGTAGCTGACCACATAGTCGCCGGCCGCATTAATCATGGTGGCAGGCGGGTCCACCAGATTGCCGATGGCTACCAGGATGGGGAACGCCATGGCGATCTGGTCCGGGAAGAAGATGGTGCAGATGATGTACTCTCCGATGTAGCCGCCGCCGGGCACGCCGCTCATGCCCACGGAGGACAGCACCGCCACCAGCACCACGGGGATGAGCATCCCAAAGCCCATGTCCTTGCCGAAGACTCCCAGCACGAAGGCGATCTTCAGCACGCAGGAGAAGCAGGAGCCGTCCATGTGCATGGTCGCGCCCAGGGGCAGCACCATGTCGGACACGTCCTTGGAGATGCCGGTGTCCGCCGCCTCCTCCATGTTGGTGGGGATGGTGGCTACAGAGGAGCAGGTCCCCAGGGACACCACCGCGGGCTTGGCGATATGACTGAACATGGTCTTCACCGCGCCCTTGCCGCCGCCGAACCAGGCGAACAGGGGCCAGGCCGTGAAGATGTAGACAAAGCACAGGGGATAATACAGCACCAGGGCCCGGCCATAGCTGGCGGTGATCATCTGCGGGCCATAGGTAGCCACCAGGTCCGCGAAGATGGCAAAGAAGGCCACCGGGGCGTAATAGGTGACGATCTTGACGAACTTGAGCATCACGTTGGTCAGGTCCTCCAGGAACTTGCCCACGATGCTCTCCGGGCCGCCGTTCAGGTTGACGGCAAAGCCGAACAGGATGGAGAACACGATCAGGGGCAGCATGGCCCGGCGGCTCAGCAGTCCCACAAAGTCCTCCGCCGTAAAGAAGTTCACCAGCATCTGGGAGAAGGTGGCGTACTCCCCCATTTCCTCCTCGGGGATATCGGTCCAGGGCTCCAGCACCGGCGGGAACACCTTGACCAGCAGGAACATGATGACGGCGGCGATGGCGCCGGTCACCACGAAAGTCCCCACGGTGACGCCCATGATCTTGCCGGCACGCTTGCGGCTGCGCATATTGGCCACCGCGCCGGCGATGGACGCGAACACCAGGGGCACCACGATGCAGAACATCATGTTGATGAACACCGTGCCCAGAGGCTTGATCACCGTCGCGCCGGGCCAGATCCAGCCCACGATGGCGCCCAGGACCATGGAGCCCAGCATCAGGGCCATGAACCGGTAGTTCTTTGCGATCGATTTCTTATCCATTGATTTTCCTCCTCCGGCGCTCCTGTGTCCCTGAGCAGGGCTCTGCCCGCGCCGCGATTGCTCCCCATATTATAACCGTCCGGATTTGCACGCAACATTGTACCGTGTGCTTGAAATCTTGCAAAAAATGCTGTATTATGGCCATATCTATCCACAGCGAGGTCGTGACCCATGAACCAGAACTACAGCCGGGAGGGCTATCTGACAGAGAACTATCACATTTTCCACCTGCGGGACACGGCAGGACAGGAACGGGACTTCCACTTCCACGAATTTGACAAGGTCGTCATCCTTCTGTCGGGGAACGTGGACTATCTGGTGGAGAGCATGACCTATTCCCTGCGGCCCTGGGACATCCTGCTCATCCAGCACCACGTCATCCACAAAGCCCTGATCGACCAATCCCAGCCCTATGAACGGGTCATCCTCTATCTGGACCGGAACTATGTGGACCTGACCATGCCGGATGCGGGGCTCATGGACTGCTTTGAGCGCGCCGACAAGCAGGGACAGTACCTGCTCGTCCCCCAGGGAGAGCAGGCCGAAGCCCTGGCCGGGCTCGTCGCGTCCCTGGACCAGGCCATCGCCGACGGGCAGTTCGGAGCCCAGGCCCTGCGGGACACGCTGGTGATGCAGCTGCTCATCCTCATCAACCGCGTCTCCCTCAACGGCGGCGCCGCCGCGGAGGCTCCCGCCCCCCAATATGACCCCAAGATCGCCCAGACCCTCTCCTACATCCAGGAGAATCTCCGCCAGCCGCTGACGGTAGAGGACCTGGCGGAGCGGGTATATCTGAGCAAATATCACTTCATGCGCCTTTTCAAAGCCCAGACCGGCAGCACCGTCCACGCCTATGTGCGTCAGCGGCGGCTGCTGTACGCCGCCCAGCTCATCCGTACCGGCGTCAGTGTGAACAAAGCCGCCATCGACAGCGGCTTCGAGGAGTACTCCACTTTCTTCCGGGCGTTTCGGGAGTGCTTCGGCATCAGTCCCGGGCATCTGAAGTGATTTGTGCGTATACTATTCAAAATATAAATGGATGGAAGAGTGTTTCTTCCATCCATTATTCGTCCAAAAACAGGCTAAATGGGAAAATATCCGGGATCTTTTGGATGAACTCCATTTTTTCTCCGGACTCCGGGTGAATAAACGCGATTTTATGCGACCACAATCCGATCTCGCATCCGTCCTCCGGAAGGCCGTATTTCCGGTCTCCCACCAGGGGAAGACCACGGCTGGCAAACTGACAGCGAATCTGATGGGTCCGACCGGTGAGCAGTCTGACCCGGACAAGGCTCAAATTGCCGCGGATCTCCAGGGTCTCATACGCCAGCTCGGCAGGCCGTACGTCTCTTCCCGTTCCCTCCGTCACATAGGTCATCCGCCGGCTCCTGTCCCGGCCCAGCATGTCCTCCATCCTGCCGGCGCCTGGCACCGGGCAGCCGTGTACCACGGCCATATATTCCTTTTCAAACGTGCCCTCCCGCACCTGCCGGCTCAGCTCGGCGGCGGCATAATGGGAGCGGGCCAGGACCATGAGGCCGCCTACGACCCGATCCAGGCGGTGTACAGTCCGCACACAGGCATGCGCATCCCCCAGGGCCTGGCGTACCAGCGACGGCATCCCGCCCGGTTCGTCGGTGGACAGTACCCCGACCGGTTTGACACACACCGCCACCCGCCTGTCCAGATAGATGAACTCCACTGTCGCTCCCTCCTCTACATTATAATAATACACCGTGTCCGGTCATTTCCCGCGTCTGTCGGGCAAAATGGAAAAAATGGTGAAAAAAACCTTGATTTCATGGGACATATATGCTATAGTAATTGAGCGAATTTTGAAAAAGGGTGAAACTGTTATGACCATTGCCATTTCCATATTGCATCTGATCGCCTGCATTTTCCTGACCGTTGTCATTCTGTTCCAGAGCGGCAAGCGCTCCGGACTGTCCGGCGCCATCGCCGGCGGCGCGGACACCTTCATGACCAAGGCCAAGGCCAAGACTTGGGACGCGAAACTCGCCAAAATGACCAAGTGGGTCGCGCTGGTGTTCGTCCTTCTGACCCTGATCCTGAACTTCATCTGAAAAACTTGACGGCAAAACCGCCTCCCCTGCCAGGGAGGCGGTTTTCTGTTTCTCCCGCGCCTCAGGCCTTGTCCCAGTCGTAGTCGAACTCGCTGCGCCGGTCCCGGTTCATGAGCCGGTGGAGCATCTCCCCCGGGTCCGCGTCTTCATAGAGTATCTCGTACACGCTCTGGCAGATGGGCAGCTCCACCTCCAGCTTCTTCCCCAGTTCTGTGGCGCTGGCCGCGGCGTAATAGCCCTCTACCACGGCGCCCACCTCCCGCAGGGCCAGAGCCACCGGCGCGCCCCGTCCGATGAGCAGGCCCGCCTGCCGGTTCCGGGAGTGACCGGAAAGGCATGTGACGATCAGATCTCCCATGCCGGCCAGACCCGAGCAGGTGGTCCGCTGGCCCCCGGCCCGCAGGCACAGGTTCGCCAGCTCCGCCATGGCCCGGGTCATGAACAGGGCCTTGGCATTGTCCCCCAGGGCCAGCCCGTCTATGACGCCGCAGCCCAGGGCGATCACGTTCTTCACCGCCCCGCACAGCTCCACGCCCACCACATCCTGGTTGGCGTAGACCCGGAACATATCGTTCATAAAGGTCTTCTGCACCAGCTCCGCCACCGCCTTGTCGGCGCAGGCGGCCACGCACCCGGTCGCCATCCGGCGGGAGACCTCCTCCGCGTGGGAGGGACCGGACAGCACCGCCACCGGGCAGCCATCCCCCACCTCCTGACGGATGATCTCGCTCATGCGCAGGTCCGTGCCCGCCTCGATGCCCTTGGTGGCCGACACCAGCACCGTGCCGGGCCGGATATGGGGCGCGGCAGTCCTGGCCGTCCGGCGCAGGATATTGGACGGGGAGGCAAGCAGCACCAGCTCCGCCTCCTCCGCTCCCGCCGGCGCAGAGGTCACCGCCAGCTCCCGGGGCAGCACCGCCCCCGCCAGGGCCGGATTCTTCCGCGTTCTGACCATGGCCGCAGCCTTTTCCGGATCGTGGGTCCACAGGGTGACCTGGTGCCCGTTTCCGCACAGGAGCATGGACAGAGCCGTGCCCCACGCGCCGCTTCCATATACGAATATCTTCATATGTACCCTCTTTTCAAACCCGTTGGACAGCCGTCTGCGTCATTCCCATGCCTTCCACACATCCGGACAGTAGCCGACGGTGGCCTGCCTGCCATTCCGCACGATGGGCGTTTTCAAAAGCTCCGGACGCTCGAAGAGCGCTTCCAGCTTGTCCTCGTCATAGGCAAGATAGGCGACTTCCGGCGCATCGCTCATGGCAGCCAGCCCCACCGCATTTTTTACGCTGGTCAGCTCCCCCCGGCTCATGCCATAGCGCATGACGTCCACATACTGGAACTTCACCCGCCGCTCTTTAAAATACCGCTGTGCCTTCTTCGTGTCAAAGCACTTGTTCTTGCCGAAAATCTGTATATTCATGTCCCCACCACATTATAATGATGATCTGCCTCAGTATAAGCCGGCTGTGCTCCCCGTGTCAAGCAGACCTATGCCTTCCTGATGGGGTGGCGGATGACCGTCTTCCACTTCCCAGGCGGGACCCGCCGCGCGTCAGACATGTATATCTCATGGTGCAGCCTATGTTCGCTCAGGTCGTTCACATACCCGTTCTGCTCCACATACGCGTCCATCAGAGCCACCGTCGCGGGCTCGTCGTCAAAGGGCCCCAGATGCATGATCTGAACGCACAGGCCCTCTTCAACGGTCAGAAATTCCGCGGAAGTGCAGTCTATCTTTTTCTTCCTGCCTGCCGTCTCCACCGCCCAGCGAAAGTCCTCTTCGGTCACGAAGTCCGGCAGACGGATCACGGAGATCCAGTTGAAAGCAGATTTGTCCGAATCGTCGATGCCACCCACACCATCCTGCCACCAGAACCCCTCCAGCGGCGGCACCACATACTCATAGAATCCTTCGATCCTGTGGTCCGTCTTATAGCTCATTTTTAACGTATAGGCGACCGCATATAAGACGCCGATCGCCCGCTGATATGCCCCGCCCTCCTCGTTGGGGTCTCCTTTGCCTCTCACCGCGATATAGTTCGCCTTTGGAACGTCCACGATCTCCGGCCTGTTCTTGGGCATATAAAACGCCTTGTACTCCTTCTTAAAATCAAACGCCACGGCAGCCACCTCCAAATCTGTTCACGCCGCACCACAGCGCGCCGCCGGACGATCGTCCGGCAGGGATATCCGCACCCGGCAGCTCTCTCAACGCGGAAAGCTACTATATTATTATACTGCAAAGCCGTGTCGGGGGCAATATGCAATCAAAACCCGGGACAGGCGCGCAGCTTGTCCCGGTATGGTATAATGGTGTAAACGGCGGCGCAGTGCTCCCGGCTGCGCCGGGACAGCCCGACACGGCAAAGGCAGGAGCACATGACTTATTATATGGAGGTCTTCCGATGCTCATCAAACGCGACATGCTCTTCACCCCCGCGGGCAAAAACCGCCCGCTGCACATCTGGCTGCCGGAGGGCTATGACAGTTCTGCGGAACGCTACCCGGTCATGTACTTCTTCGACGGGCACAACCTGTTCTGCGACGAAGACGCCACCTACGGCAAGAGCTGGGGGCTGGCCAAGTTCCTGCAAAGCTGGGAGAAGCCGATCATCGTCGTGGGCATCGAGTGCGGCCACGAGGGCAACGAGCGGCTTTTTGAATACTGCCCCTACCATTTCCGGGGCAGGTTCTGGGGCGATCTGCAGGGCACAGGCGCATCGACGATGCGCTTCATGGCCCAGGAGCTGAAGCCCATGATCGACCGGGAATACCGGACGTATCCCGCACGGGCGGCGACGGCCATCGGCGGCTCGTCCATGGGCGGTCTGATGAGCCTGTACGCCGCCGTGAAGCACAACAGCGTCTATTCAAAGGCCGCCTGTGTCTCCAGCACCATATCACCCTGCATGCCCAGCCTGCGGGAGGATATCCAGGGCGCGTCCATCGACCCGGACACGCGCGTCTATCTCTCGTGGGGGACCAAGGAGGCCGGCGGCAGGCGGCAGGACCGGCTTGGCGATCTTGAAACGCCCGCTGCGAAAAACAACATGGAGCTCAGCCGGAAGCTGGAGGAAAAAGGCGCTCTGACCCGGGTCGTCTGCCAGCGCGGCGGCGGCCACAGCGAGGCCAGCTGGGAAAAGCTCGTGCCGGGATTCATGGATTTTCTGTGGCTGGACAGATGAGCCAAGGAGCCAGTTCCGTTAGCCGGGCGCGGCCTCGGCATATTTCTTCCGGTACGCCTCATACCGCTCCAGAAATCTCTCCCGGTCGCTTCGGACCGCCCGGACGGACTCGTGTACATTCAGATTGCCCAGGGCCGCGTCGATCACCCCACCGGCGATGTTGGAACAGTGGTCGCTGACCCGCTCCAGGTCCGTGAGCAGGTCGCTCCACACGAATCCCGCCACGATGCTGCACTTCTGCTGCTGCAGGCGCTGGATATGGCGGGAGCGGAACGTCTCCTTCAGCAGGTCGATGACCTGTTCCAGCGGCTCCACCTGCTCCGCCGCGGCCAGATCGTTTTGAAGGAACGCCCGCAGGGACAGCTCCATGATCTCCCCGACCGCCCCGGTGAGCAGTTCCATCTCCCTGTTGGCCTCCGCCGAAAGAGTCAGTTCCTTTTCCCGCAGTTCCTCGACCGATCCCACGATGTTCACCGCGTGGTCGCTGATGCGCTCAAAATCCCCGATGACCTTCAGGATCTCCGCCGCCACGCCGCTGTCCTCTTCGCTGATCTGTCCGGCACTCAGCTTTACAAGATAGGTCCCCAGGATGTCCTCATAGTGGTCGGCTCTCTCCTCCGCCTCCCGGACCCGCCGGGCCAGCTCCGGCGTATAGCTCCGGATGGCCTCCATGGCGTCCTTCAGACAGTTCACCGCGCATAGGGCCATATCGACCGCCACCGCGCGGCACCGCTCCAGGGCGATGGGCGGCGCCGCCAGCAGACGCTCATCCAGCTCGCTGACGGTCTCCGGCTTTTTCGTCCCGGGCACCAGCCGGCACACCAGCTTCTCCAAAAAGCCGCTCATCGGCAGCATCAGGACCGTACACAGCACGTTGAAGACGGAGTGCACCACAGCGATCCCCAACAGAGAGGCGCTCTCGTCCAGGACCGCCGGGGCCAGCGCGGTCTTCACCACGCAGAACACCGCCAGCCATACCGCCGTGCCGATGACGTTGAAACTCAGATGGACCATCGCCGCCCGCTTTGCGTTTTGATTGGCGCCCACGGCAGAGAGCAGCGCCGTGACGCAGGTGCCGATGTTCTGGCCCATGATGATGGGCACAGCCGCCCCATAGCTGACCCGGCCCGTGACGGCCAACGCCTGCAAAATGCCTACCGACGCGGAGCTGGACTGGATGATGGCCGTCAGCACCGCCCCTGCCAGTACCCCCAGAAAGGGATTTTTGAACAGGAGGAACAGCTGCTGGAATCCCGGCATATCCCGCAGCCCCGCCACCGCGTCCGACATCGTCTCCATCCCGAACATCAGCGTGGCAAAGCCCAGGAGGACCGTCCCGGTGTCCTTTTTCCTGTCGGAACGGGAGAACATGGTAAAGCCGACTCCCGCCAGCGCCAGGACCGGCGTGAAGGAGCTGGGCTTCAGCAGCTGCACGAACACGTTCCCGCTGTCGATGCCCGCCAGGGACAGTATCCAGGCCGTCACCGTGGTGCCGATGTTGGCGCCCATGATGACGTTGATGGCCTGTTTGAGAGTCATGAGCCCGGAATTGACAAAGCCCACCACCATGACCGTAGTGGCCGACGAGCTCTGAATGACGGCGGTGACGGCAAGGCCCGTCAGAAGTCCCGCCGCCTTTTTTGTGGTCATCCTCCCCAGGAGCCTGCGCAGACTGCCGCCCGCCCGGCGCTCCAGGGCCTGGCCCATCACATTCATCCCGAACAGGAACAGGCTCAGCCCGCCCGCCAGGGACAGAAGATCGAAGATATCCATGTGCTCTCTCCCCTATAATGATTATCTGATGGCGAAACGCCGTAGGCGTTGCGCCGAGCCGCTTCGCGGCTCAACAAAACAGCTGTGCTGTTTTGCCAGACACTCATTGCAATGAACATCGCGCAAATGATCCTCAGATCATTTGCTGCCAAACGTGTCGTTTGGCGGCGAAAACCTTCGTTTTCGCCTTGCGATGATCATTATTGCGATCGTCTGTCATCATTGTACCGGGCCATTGTAAAGTCCGCCATCTCCGGCATGTAAAATCTGTGTAAAGCGCCGCCCGCACCCATGCAAATCGGGCGGCTCCCCTATCGGAAGCCGCCCGCGGAAACGAACGTATTTCAGACCTCCATGATGACAGGCAGGATCATGGGGCTCCGGCGGGTCACTTTGTACAAATACCCGCTCAGATTGGTCTTCACCCTGCCTTTGATGTCGGCCCAGTCGGTGATGCGCTGGCGCTCGCAGGATTCGATGGATTCGTACACCACCCGGCGCATCTCCTCCATGAGCTGGGCGTTGTCCTTCACATAGACGAAGCCCCGGGTGATGATCTCCGGCTCGGATATCATGCTCCCGTCCTGGGTGGACATGGTCATGACCACCACCAGCATGCCGTCCTGGGCCAGATGCTGCCGGTCCCGGAGGACGATGTTCTCCACGCCCTCCTCCGTGGTGCCGTCCACCAGCACACGCCCGGAGGGCACCTTGCCGTTTTTCCCGATGTGCTTGGGGCTGATCTCCACCACCTCGCCCACGCCGGCAATGACGATGTTCGCCGGGTCCATTCCCATCTCCCCGGCAAGCGCCCCGTGGCGGCAGAGCATCCGATGCTCCCCGTGGACCGGGAGGAAGAACCTGGGCTTTGTCAGGGCCAGCATGGTCTTCTGCTCCTGCTGGCAGGCGTGGCCGGACACATGGATATCGATGCTCCGGTCGTATATGACCTCGGCGCCCTTCATAAACAACTCGTCGATGACCCGGGTCACCGTGCGCTCGTTGCCGGGAATGGCGGAGGCAGAGATAATGACCCGGTCTCCCGCGCCGATGTGGACCTGCCGGTGTTCGGCAAAGGCCATCCGATACAGGGCGGACATGCTCTCCCCCTGGCTGCCGGTGGTGATGATGACCACCCGCTCCGGAGGCAGGTTGCTGATGCGGTTCATATCCACCAGCACGCCCTTGGGTACGCTCAGATACCCCTCTTCCATGGCCAGCCGCAGGACATTCTCCATGCTCCGGCCCGTAACGCCCACCTTCCGGTCATAGTGGTGGGCGCAGTTGATGATCTGCTGGATCCGGTGGACATTGGAGGCAAAGGTCGTGACGATGATGCGTTTGTCACAGCCCCGGAACAGCCGCTCCATGCTCTCCCCCACATGGCGTTCGGACTCGGAATAGCCAGGCCGCTCCACGTTGGTGGAGTCGCTCAGAAGGGCCAGCACGCCCTCGGTGCCCAGCTCGGCGAACCGGTGGAAATCGAAAACGCCGCCCTCGATGGGGGTCAGGTCGATCTTGAAATCCCCGGTGTGGATGACCGTGCCGATGGGCGTCCTCACCGCCACGGCCACGCTGTCGGCGATGGAGTGGTTCACATGGATCAGTTCGCACTCAAAATTGGTCCCCACCTTGAACCGGTCGCCGGCAGACTTGGTGATGAGCTCCACCGTATCCGCGAGACCATGCTCCTCCAGCTTCAGCCGGACCAGGCCCGCCGTGAGCCGGGTGGCGTACACCGGGCAGTTCAGGCGGCTCATCACATAGGGCACGGCCCCGATGTGGTCCTCATGACCGTGGGTCAGCACGATGCCCCGAACGCGGTCCTTGTTCTGCACAAGGTAGGTGCCGTCCGGGATGACCACGTCGATGCCGTACATATCCTCATCGGGAAATCCCATGCCGCAGTCTATCACCAAGATGTCTTTCCCGTACTCATAAACATACAAATTCTTGCCGATCTCATCCAGACCGCCAAGCGCCATGATCTTCAGTTTTTGTGCCATTGAAACAGTAAATCTCCTTACAAATATGTATCACGACAGCGGACAGCTCTGCTCTGTCCGGTAAAAATCATACCCTCGGGCGGGAAAAATATTCCACCGAACCCCCGAAAATCACATTTCTCTCCGGCCTTCCAGGGCCCGGACCAGGGTGGCGTCGTCGGTGAATTCCAGGTTGGAGCCCACGGGAATGCCGTATGCCAGGCGGGTCACCCGCACGTCAAAGGGCTTCAGGAGCCGGGCGATGTACATGGCCGTGGCATCCCCCTCGGTGTCGGGGTTGGTGGCCATGATGACCTCATGCACATCTCCCCCGGCCACACGCTTCACCAGCTCCGAGATGCGGATATCGTCGGGGCCGACGTGGCTCATGGGAGAGAGCACCCCGTGCAGCACATGGTATACGCCGTTATACTCCCGGCTGCGCTCCAGGCTGGCCACATCCCGGGCCTCCGCCACCACGCAGATCACGGACTTATCCCGCCGGTCGTCGGCGCACACAGCGCATATCTCCCCGTCCGTCAGGTTCTGGCACACCGGGCAGGTATGTACGGTCCGCCGGGCCCGCAAAATGGTCTCGGCAAAGGCCTCCGCCTCCCCTTCCGGGAGAGCGAGCACATGAAAAGCCAGCCGCTGAGCGCTCTTCCGACCGATGCCCGGCAGAGACGCGAAGCGGTCGATCAGTTCTTCAAAAGATGTGGGAAAAAATGGCATTGTCTGTCACCTGCCGCGCAAGATCCTGATGATATCGGCGTACTCCTTCCGGCCAAACACGGCGGAACCCGCCACCAGCACGTTCGCCCCGGCGCCGATGGCCACAGGCGCCGTATCCGGCTTGATGCCGCCGTCCACCTCGATGTCACAGCCCGGATTGATCTGGTCCAGACGCGCCCGGATGGAGGACACCTTCTGCAGCTGGTCGACCATGAACGGCTGCGCGCCGAATCCCGGCTCCACCGTCATCACCAGCACCATATCCAGCCCGTCCAGCCACGGCTCCAGCGCCACAGCCGGCGTGGCCGGTTTGACCGAGAGCCCCGTCCTCACGCCATAGCTGCGGGCCATGTTCAGCGCCTCGGAGATGTTCTGGGGCGTGTCCGCCTCCAGGTGGACGGTGATATGGCTGGCGCCCGCCTTGCAGAATGCCTCCACAAAATGCACCGGCCGCACGATCATCAGGTGCACGTCCAAAAACGCATCCGGGAACGCCCGGCGTATGCTCTCCACCACAGGCACCCCAAAAGAGATGTTGGGTACGAACTGTCCGTCCATCACGTCCACATGGATATAGTCCGCCCCCGCGTCCAGCACATCTCTGATCTCATCATCCAGGCGGGCGACGTCCGCTGCCAGGATGGAAGGTGCGATCTTGATGTTTGTCATAAGCCTCTCCCGCTGCATAATATGTCTCAGCCCGCCGCGCGCGACCTGGCTTTCATATAGGGGATGGACCGGCCTGTCCGGTCTGTCCCCATCGTTTTCTCTGTAAGGATATGATTTCCAGATAAATGCAGTATAACACAACCGCGCTGAAATACGCAAGTGGCCCTTGACGTTGTTGGTGGTTTATCATAAAATAATGGTATCTTGTCTGGGAGGGGTCTCCATATGCGCCAAAGAAAGCGCCGGTCTGCGCTGCCGGTCTACATCGCCGCCGCCGTTTTTGCGCTCTACACCCTGGTGCTGCCCTTGTACAGCATCTGGCATTTTCTGGCTGCCGCGCTGGTGACGGCAGGGGCGTGGCTGCTGGCAGACAGGCTCATCAAGCCCGTGACAGAGACTGTTCCGGAGCCGGAGCCTGCGCCGGTCTCCTACGGCGAGGAGGCGGACGCCATCCTGGCCGAGGCGAAAATAGCCCGGTCGGAGATGGAACGGCTGGCCGGGTCTATCCCGGACGGGGATGTAAAAGCGAAGATCGCGGCCCTCATCTCCCTCAGCGACCGCATCGCCCAGGACGCCGTCCAGGACAAAGCGGACATTCCCGCCATCCGAAAATTCCAGAGCTATTTCCTCCCCTCCACCGTGGGACTGCTGGAGAGCTATGACCGCATGAGTGCCCAGGGCGTGGCCGGGACAAACATCAGCCGCGCCCAGGAGAGCATTACCCAGATGCTGGACACCGAGATCCAGGCCTTCCAAAAGCAGCTGGACGCCCTGTATCAGAACGACGCCCTGGATGTGGACGCCGACATCCGGGTCATGCAGCAGCTTTTGGACCGGGAGGGCCTCGGACGGGAGGACGCGCTGCAGGAACTGCTGCGCAAGACGGAAAACGGGAAAGAATAAAGATAAACACAAAATACACATTCTGAGATAAAGGGAAAGGAACAACTGCCATGGCCGACGAAAAAAAGTATGAGATCAATCTGACCCTTGACCCCGCGTCCGCAGCGCCCGCGGCGCCTGCTGCGCCCGGCGCTCCCACCGCGGCGGCTGCCGCTGCCGCCGTCCCCACCCTGACCCTTGGCGGCGAGCAGCCCGCCCAGCAGGAGGCCCCCGCCCAGGAGGAAGCGCCGGTGGAAAAGCTGGACATCGACACGCTGGCGCCCGCCGAGCAGGCCGCTGTGCGGGAATTTGCCAAGAAGATCGACGTGACCGACTCCGCCCAGGTGCTGGTCTACGGCTCCGCCGCCCAAAAGAACATCGCCGATTTCTCCGCCCAGGCGCTGGAGCGGGTCCGCACCAAGGACCTGGGCGAGGCCGGCGACATGCTCTCCGACCTGGTAGCGCAGCTGAACGGCTTGAGCGTGGATGAGGAGCAGCCCAAGGGGCTGAAGGGCCTGTTCAAGAAGGCCAGCCGGAACATCTCCGACCTGAAGACCAAATATGACAAAGCCGAGGTCAATGTGGACAAGATCTCCTCCGCTCTGGACCAGCACTGGATCACCCTCAACAAGGATATTGCCACCATGGACAACATGTATGAGATGAACCAGGCGTATTTCAAGGAGCTGACCATGTATATCATCGCCGGCAAGCTGCGGCTGGAGGAGCTGCGGAGCACGGAGCTGCCCGCGCTTTTGAAGAAGGCGGAGGAATCCGGCAAACCCGAAGACGCCCAGGCCGCCAACGATTATGCCGCCCTGCTGGGCCGTTTTGAGAAGAAGATCCACGACCTGGAGCTGACCCGGATGATCTCCGTCCAGATGGGGCCCCAGATCCGGCTCATCCAGAACAACGACGCCCTCATGGCGGAGAAGATACAGACCGCCATCGTCAACACCATCCCCCTGTGGAAGAGCCAGATGGTGCTGGCCATGAGCATGTACCACTCCCAGCAGGCCATGGAGGCATCCCACAGCGTCAGCGAAGTCACCAACGAGCTTTTGAAGAAAAACGCTGCCGCGCTGCATACCGGCTCCGTGGGGGTGGCCCAGGAGTCCGAGCGGGGCATCGTGGACCTGGAGACCCTTCAGCAGACCAACCAGGAACTCATCAACACCCTGGAGGACGTGCGCAAGATCCAGGACGACGGCCGTGCCCGCCGGGCCCAGGCCGAGCTGGAACTGGGCCGCATCGAGGGCCAGCTCAAGCAGAAGCTCCTGGAGATGAAAGGCTAAGTCGCTTGAAAGGCAAGCCTTTCAAACGGGCAGACAGCGGCTCACAGACGCGCACTCACTGCGCTCGCACGTTTGTGGGCTGAGAAGTATTTATTCCGAGGCGCATGTCCCCGGAAATCATATCCAACTTACTTCGCCGCTGCGGCGGCAAACTCTGCGAGGCCATTATGAGTTTATTGAAAAAACGCTCATTTGCCATCGTCATATTCGTGCTGGTGGTGGTGCTGTTTGGCGCTTTCGGCGCCCGCCGGAGCCTGAACAAGGCCTGCCGCAAGGCGGAGGCCGCCTTCTTCGACAAGTCGCTCCTTCAGGCCGCGGACTATCACACCTGCCCCGGCGAGCAGCTGGATTACTGCGCGGATTACGCCAACCGGCTCCTCTCCGTCATAGGAAACAGCGGCGAGTGGGAAGGGACCTACAAGGCCCTGCGCACCGCCCGGGCCGGACTGGTCGACGCCCTGGACGCCCGGGACATCTCCGCCATCGGCAAAGCCAACAAAACCCTTGTGGAGGCCGTGGAGGCGGTGGAGACCATGGTCCGGGAGGGCGCGGCCCTGCCCGACAGCCACGACGACTACGAGACCATCCTTTCTGAATTCCACAGCGCACAGGCTCTGTTGGACAACGGCGCTTACTCTTCCCACATCCTGGCCTTCCGGGATGAGGTGCTGGGCCGTTTCCCCGCCAATATCCTCCAGCGCCTGACCGGCGTAAAGGCCCCGGAGACCTTTCCATAACGATCTTCGCTGCCAAGCGGATGGTTTGGCAGCGAATGCTCCAAAGATCATCTGCGCGATGCCCATGCAAAGCGCCTCGGCGCAGCGCCCTGCGGCGTTTCGCCATCAGATGATTATGATGAGGTGACAGCATGAAAGCTTTGCGAACCGCACTTGTCCTGCTCCTGACTGCGTGTCTGCTGACCGTTCCCGTCTATGCCAGTCTTCCGGAGCCCGGCACCGGCGCCGCGTTCTATGTCCAGGACGAGGCCAACGTGCTGTCCTCGGAGACTGAACAACAGCTCCTGGAGTACAACGCCTATCTGGAGCGGGTCTGCGACGGTGCGCAGCTGGCGGTGGTGACCGTGAATTATCTGGACGATGATGCAGATGTGGCCGCCACCCGGCTCATGAACGACCGGGGGCTGGGCAGCGCGGACCAGTCCAACGGCATGCTCCTGCTGCTGGTAGCCAAAGAGGCCCGCGGCTGGCTGGCCGTAGGGGCCGGCCTGGACCGGGCCTTTTCCGACGAGCAGGCCGGGGAATATCTGGAGGACTATTTCTGGGACGATGTGGACGCCGGTCGCTTTGACCAGGCCGTGCAGACCCTGACCGGGAAGCTGTATGACTGGTATCTGGACTATTACGGCGTGAGCGATACCTCTTATAGCCAGAGCGGCAGCAGCATCCAGGACATCTACGGCTATGAGCCCGCCCCGGTCAGGCAGTCCCGCATCGGCTCCATCTTCAGGGGACTGATGGTGGTTCTGATGCTGTTCGTCCTTGTCTGGATCCTGGGCGCGGCCAGCCGGTTCACCCGGATGCGGCGCTGGGGCTATTCCGGTGGATTCTTCCCCATCTTCTGGTTTGGCGGACGGCGGCGCTATCGGGATTGGACCCGGCGTCAGCCGCCACCTCCCCCCGGCCCGAGAGGTCCGGGCGGTCCCGCCGGATTTGGCGGGCCGGGCGGTTTTATGGGCGGCAGCTTCGGCGGACCCAGACCTGGAGCCCGCCCCACCACCTTTACGCGTCCATCCCCTCCCCGGGGCAGCGGATTTGGCGGCCGCAGCCGGGGCGGCGGCGCCGGACGCTCCGGCGGCAGTTTCCGCGGGGGCGGCGGATTTCACGGCGGCGGCTTCGGCGGTCACAGCGGAGGCGGCGGCGCCGGACGCCGGTAAAACAGCACATAAAACCGCGGACAGCTCTCAGCTGTCCGCGGTTTCGAGCTTGTCAAAAAACAAGTTTTTGACCGCTCTGATCGGATCTGCTCGGCGAGAGTGGATCCCGCCGGCATAATCCAAAAGCCTGTCACACAGCGGCTTTTGGATTTCACGCGCGGGAATGCCGCGCGGCTCGCCCTGACCGGGCTTCGCTCCCACTCATCCTTCTCTGACAGTCTGAAAACCGCGGACAGCTCTCAGCTGTCCGCGGTTTCTTCTCTCCATTCAATCTCCGGGGATGGTCTGGGAATAGCCGTAATACCCTCCCGGGCCCCCTCCGTAGCCGGGGCTCACATAGTAATACCCCCCAAAGCCGCCAAACAGGATGGTCAGCATCAGGCGAATGAGGAAAAACATCACCACCACGGCAATGATCGCCCCCATGGGACTGCGCCGCGGCCGGTAGGTATAGGTGTAGGTGCGCGCGGCATAAAACGGGTCGAAGGGGTCCGCATAGCCAGGGCCCGGCCGGCCAGGGTCCTGTCCGGGACCGGCTCCCCGCTGACGCATGGCCTTGATCTCGTCATAGGCCCGGTTGATCTCGCCCATCCGCGACGCGGCGGCAGCGTTGCCCGGATTCAGATCCGGATGGTATCGCTTGGCCAGGCGGCGGTACGCCTTGGCGACCTCCTCGTCGGATGCGCCCGGGGATACCCCCAGTACATCATACGGGCTCATGATCTTCTCTCAAAGCGATTTCCGCATTTCCGGCAGGTCAGCTGGAGCTTCCCCTTCCCCCGCGGCACCCGCAGCAGCACATGGCAGGACGGGCACCGGAAGAACTTATACTCCTTTCTCTGCTGCCAGCGCTCCTTCAGGGTGCGGAACCAGCGGAAAAATGCCTGTTGCAGTTCATAGTACCTCGCGTTCTCCTGCTGGCGCTTGTAAGTATTTTTGGAGAGGATCCGCCAGATGCAGTAGATCAGCGCGGCCCAGCTGCCCACCTGGAGCACAGCCGGCAGCACCGGCACCCAGATCAGCAGCCGCGTCAGCAGCATCAGGACCACAGACACTCCCAGCAGGAACAGGCTGTAAGCGTCATATCCGTTGCGGCGATACATGAATTGTGCGATTCTGTCTCTGAATCTCATAGGATCACCTGAATGATTTCTTGTATATAGAATACCCCAACTGGACTGGCTTGTGTTGAACAATTTGTGAATATTCTCACTCTTTTGCCAGGATCTTCCGTCTTTCCGGCAGCCGGTTTCCATAATATATACAGTTTGTATTTTTATCGTCGGCGATACCAGGGCCCAGGGGCAAGGTGTAAACACTTTGTAATTGAAATACCGGTAGAATTGTTTTAATATGGACTCAGAATAATCATTATAACGATTATCGCTGTACGCCGGCGGAAAGGAGCGCGCCCCATGAGGAGAGCGGCAAAGATCCTGTCTATATTTCTCGTGTTCAGCATGTGCCTGACCATGAGTGCCTATGCAAGCACCGAGATGCCTGCCCCCTCCGGGGAGGAGGTCCCGGCGTCTGATGCGGACACGTCCGAGCCGACCGCCAGCCCCGCTGTCGTTCCCGACCCTGCGCCGCCTGTGGAAGATGGCGGCGACGCCCTGCCCGTTACGGACGCCGCCTCGCTGGAGCCCGCCGGGTATGACACGCTGACCGGTCACCCCGGGCTGGAGACCGATACCCCCATCACCATCGGCACGGTGGCGGAGGACCGGCAGGACATATCCCTCCGGGAGGCCGTGGACGGCGACAGCTACACCGCCGTCTATGCCGTCGGTCCCCAGGCCGACGTCCGTGTCAGCGGCACGGCAGCCCTGAAAGATACGGCCATGGGCGCCAACGCCTGCTTCCCCAGCGGCCGCGGCGCTGCTCTTGTGGCCCATGACGGCGCGGTGCTCACGGTGGAAGACGCCCAGATCACCACCGACGGTGTCTCCCGGGCCGGTCTGATGGTCTCCGACGGCGCCTGCGCCACCCTGCAGGACGCCTCCTTCACGGTCCTGGGCCGCGACCCCCTGGCGGGCGGCGGCGAGGGATACACGAATACGCCGGACGCGGACACTGCCATCGCGCCGCCCTGGCCCCTGGGCATCAACGGCGGGGACCGGGCCGTCGGCCTGACCGGCGACAGTCCCAGTCTGTCCGTGGTACGGTCTGATCTCACCGCCATGGGCTGGGGCCTGATCAGCGCGGACGCCAAAAACGCCTCCGTGACAGCCGTGGACAGCGAGCTGACGCTTCTGTCCAGCGCGAAAGGCGGGCTGGACTCCGGCTGGGATATGCTGGGTTATAAGAAGAGCGACTATGGCTCCGGCTATGGCGCCTATCTCTCCGGCGGCGCCTCCCAATATTTCTATGGCTCCTCTGTGCGCGGCGCCACCTACGGCGCCGTTCTGGACAGCGCGGGTGAGGTCTATTATGGCTCCTCCGACGGCACCGTCCTGCTGTATGACGGTCCGAACCTGGTCGGTTCTGTCCAGGGACAGGGCCAGCCCTCCGATGTGCGGAGCGTGTTCGGCTTCCTTGTGACCGGTGACGGCGCACAAAATGTCACCGTGGAGGCCGGGACCGGCATCCACACCGCGGAGGCTGCGGTTTTGTATAAGAACGGCAACAGCGTCTTCACCTTCGACAACGCCCGTCTTTCCTCCGACAGCGGCGTCCTCCTGCAGATGATGGACGACGACGCGGACGACCGCATCGGGCTGCTGTCCGGGCATTACGGCTACAGTCCCGTCTATGACGAGCGCGACACCGGCGGCGGGCCCAGCTACCCCGGCGCAGACGACGGGGATGAAGAAGACATCGGCCAGGACGCGCCTGCCGTCACCCCGGCGAGCGCCTCCCCTCTCCCCGACCCCGAGCCGCCCGCGGAGCAGATGTCCCGGCAGCAGGCCTCCGTCTGCTATGCCAACGGCCTGTATGCAGGCAGCCTGTTCAACGGCACCGGCTATTACGGCCAGCCCGGTGACGACCTCGCCGTCACCATCGGCAGCGGCGCGGTTTTGCACGGGGACGTGTCCCTCACCTCCACCGTCAAGGCCATTCCCTGCAGCAGCCGGGCTCTGAAGGCCATCGAGCAGTGCGGGGACGACGTCGAGTATGTGTTCCTGGACGCCTCCGGCATGCCCTGTGAGCAGGAGCAGTCCGTTGCGATACAGTTCCTTCGCTACACCATGGACCAGTACTTCCTTCAGGGCCATGTGCAGAACATGCCCTTCTACAACGGCGACGCCGCGGCGGCCGTGACAGTGGCCCAGAACGGCGTTTGGGTGGTGGAAAACACATCCATCCTCACAACGCTGACCGTCGAGGAAGGCGCCTTGGTCTACGGTGAGCTCACCGACAACGGCGACGGCTCCATCACCCTCCGCCCCTCCGGCGAGACGCTGGAGCCGGGCACATACGTCTCCGCTCCGGCTGAAGAGGCTCCCGCGGAGACGGCAGAGCCTGCGCCGGAGCCCGACGGGACAGCGACGCCGGAGCCCACGGACGGAGAGCCGGCCTCGGAGGCCAGCCCCGCGGACACCGAGCAGGCGTCCCAATGCTCCGTCAGGATCGGCAGCCGGGAATATACGCTGAACACCCGGGTGATCGACGGCGAGGAATACGTAAAGCTGGCCGATCTGGTGCTGCTCATGTTCGGCGCCGAACGTACGCCCGGCATCTGAAAGCGCTGGAAGAGACTGGAAGCCGACCGCGGGACCGTTTTTCGCGAAAAGATGTTTTTCCGCGGGCAGAACCCCTTGACAAGCCGGACAGAATCCTGTATAATCCCTATTGCTGTTTGGCGGCGTAGCTCAGTTGGCTAGAGCATGCGGTTCATACCCGCAGTGTCACCGGTTCGAATCCAGTCGCCGCTACCACGGGAGAGGCACTGTCTCTCCCGACAATATGGAGGCTTAGCTCAGCAGGTTAGAGCGCATGCTTCACACGCATGAGGTCGCGCGTTCGAGTCGCGCAGTCTCCACCATTTTTTTGGCCCGTTGGTCAAGTGGTTAAGACACCGCCCTTTCACGGCGGTAACATGGGTTCGAGTCCCGTACGGGTCACCACGTCGGAAGAACCCGGAAGATATTGGGGGGCTGCTATCCAGCCCCCCAATATCTTCCGGATCTTTCTTTTGTCCCGGCATATAAACGCGCTTGCAATCGCAAGCGCGTTTTGTCATCTCTTTTCGATGCCCATGTCCTCCAGGAGATAGTGGACAAACTTGTTCACCGCCACGGAATTTTCGTCCTTCCTGGTCCAGGACACGCCCAGGCGGCGGTAATAAGCCGGCTCCGCCGGGTATGCGTACAGCGCGTACGGCGTGCGCTGCAGCACCAATTCCGGCAGCAGGCTCACCCCCAGGCCGCTCTCCACCATACTCATGACCGTGTAATCGTCCTTCACGGTATATTGCCGCTTTGGCCGGATGCCGCTGTCCTTGAACATCCGCTCCACGATCTGGCTGTATCCGGACTCCAGCAGCACGAAGGTCTCATCGGACAGGTCCTTCAGTTCCACCGGCGTGCCGGCCAGCGGATGGCCCTCCGGCAGGACGATCTCCATCCGGTCTGCCATCAGCTCACGGAAGGTGAACTCATCGGAGTCCGGACGGGTCATGAACCCGATGTCCACCATGCCGCTGCGCAGCCAGTCGCAGATCTGATGCATATCTCCCTGGAGAAGCTCAAAACTGATGTTGGGGTACTTCTCCCGGAACTTCTTCAAATACGGCGGCAGCCACTGGCAGGACATGCTGGTAAAGATGCCGATACGGATGAGACCAGCGTTCATGTTCTGCAGCTCCAGGGATTTCTCGAACACGCTCCGCTCGCCGCTGACGATCTGGCGCATGCTGGGCAGCAGATACTCCCCCTCCGCCGTGAGCCGCACGCCATTTTTGTTTCTGGCCAGGAGCGTCACGCCCAGATCCGTTTCCAGCGCCCGCACCAACTGGCTCACCGCCGACTGCGTACAGCCAAAAAACGCCGCTGTCCGGGTAAGGCTCTTCGTCTCCACGATCTTCATAAAAACTTCATACCGGGATGTTCTCACGTCGCAATTCTCCTCATAAGCTGCCCTAATCCAATTCCTCAAAATCCCTTACGAGTTTATTATATACTCTTGCGCGCAATTGAACAAGCATTTTCTTAAGAAATTTCCGTCTTTTCCTCCTCTTTCCGGCATACTTCCGTTCTTTTGAGGAATACTTGCCCTGAGGTGATTATCAAATGACGACCAAAGAACTTCTCTATGTGGACGACGCTCTCTCCCACGCCATGTTCCTGGTGACCCAGTGCCAGAACGCCGCGAACACCCTGCAGGACCCCAGTTTGAAGCTCCAGGCCCAGCAGATGGCTGACCGCCACCGCCAGGTCTACCAGAAATTCTACGATCTCGTGTAAGGAGGCCGCACAATGGACGACAAATGCATCATGGAGAACCTTCTCCTCACCACCAAGGGCGTCATCGACCTGTATATGCACGGCGCCATCGAATCCAGCACCGCCAACATCCACCAGGCGTTTTCCAGCGCCTTTGACGACACCCTCTGCATGCAGGACAACATCTACAGGCAGATGACCGCCAAGGGCTGGTACCAGGCTGAAAACGCGCCTCAGCAGCAGGTCCAGCAGACCAAGCAGAAATACGCGCCCACCTGCTGACGCGGCGCCCGCAAAAAAGAGCATGACAGCCGTCATGCTCTTTTTTCAGCTTTGCAAAAACGCCAGCACCCGGTCGTTGAAGTCCCTGGCCTCCTCATAGGCCGAGTGGCCGAGGTCCTGGTACATATACAGCGCGCACCCCAGCTTTTTCGCGATCTCCTCCGAGGCCCGGCCAGTCACGACCCGGTCCTGTCTTCCCCCGATGACCAGCACCGGGCACCGGATGTCCTCCAGCCGGTCGTAGGTATCGCAGGTGACGCATGCCCTGGTCAGCACAGCGAACCGCGCCAGAGACGGCGGCCTCGTCGCGCCGGAGACCGCCGGCAGCAGCCGCCCGAACTTCTCCAGAAAGGTATCGGAGTACATCCGCGCCATCACGTCCCGCACCAGGCCCGCATAGTCGTCCCGCTCTGCCAGCTCCGCCCACCGGTCTGTCGCCTGCCGGATGGTCTCGTTGGGCCGGGACAGGGTCACGGCCAACACCAGCCGGTCCACCAGTTCGGGCCGCTCCAGGGCCAGATACTGGGCGATCATCCCTCCCTGGGATATCCCCAGGACATCCGCCTGCCGGAGACCGAGCCCATCCATCGCACGGGCCGTATCCGCCGCCATGTCCGGCACGGAATAGCCTGGGGGCACCTCCTCCCGGCGGTCAAAGATATATACCGTATAGTCCTGCGCGAATATCCGGTACATCCGCGCCAGGGCATAGGCCCGCTCCCGGATGCTCCGCAGATTCAATCCGGATATCAGCGCCAGCGGTCGGTCTCCCCCGCCAAAGCGCACGCAGTCCATCGTCGTGCCCTCCAGGGGCAGCGACAGGACCTCCACGTCCCGGCGGCTCACCTGACCTGTCCGTCCCCGTGGATGACGTATTTATATGAGCAGAGCTCCTCCAGGCCCATGGGGCCCCGGGCATGGAGCTTCTGGGTGGAGATGCCCATCTCGCAGCCCAGGCCGAACTCGCCCCCGTCGGTGAACCGGGTGGAGGCGTTCACATACACCGCCGCGCTGTCCACGTTGGCGGCGAACCGTTCCGCCGTCCCGGCATTCTCCGTCACGATGGCGTCGCTGTGGCCGGTGGAGTGGGCGGCGATGTGGGCGATGGCGGCGTCCGCGTCCGGGACCACGGCCACGGCCAGGACATAGTCCAAAAACTCCGTGTCAAAGTCCGCCTCCCCCGCCGGGACCCCGGGAATGACGGCGGCGGCCCGCTCGTCCAGCCGCAGCTCCACCGGCGGCTTTCCCCCGGCGACCCTATCGTCGACCAGGCGCTTTTTCAGCATGGGCAGGAACGCTTCCGCCACCGCCTCATGGACGATGAGCGCCTCCTCCGCATTGCACACGCTGGGCCGGCTGGTCTTGGCGTTCTCCACGATGTTCAGAGCCTTGTCAAGGTCCGCGTCCCTGTCCACATACACATGGCAGATGCCGGTGCCCGTCTGGATGCAGGGCACAGTGGCGTTCTCCACGCAGGCCCGGATGAGCCCGGCCCCGCCCCGGGGGATGAGAAGGTCCACCAGGCCGCTGGCGGTCATCAGTTCGTTCGCGCTGGCCCGGGAGGTATCCTGGATCAGGCTGACCACCGTCTCCGGCAGCCCGGTCTTTTTGAGTCCGTCCCGCAGCGCCTCGGTGATGGTGTTGCAGCTCCGCCATGCCTCCTTGCCGCCCCGGAGCACGCACACATTGCCGCTCTTGACCGCCAGGGCCGCCGCGTCCGCTGTCACGTTGGGCCGGCTCTCATAGATGATGGCCACCACCCCCAGGGGCACGCTGACCCGCTCGATCACAAGGCCGTTGGGCCGCTCCACCCGGCGCAGCACCTTCCCCACCGGGTCAGGCAGGGCTGCCGCCTCCCGGACGCCCGCCGCCATGGAGGCCACCCGGTCCTCGTCCAGATAGAGCCGGTCCAGCATCACGTCCGACATGGTCCCCCGGGCCGCGTCCATGTCCAGGGCATTGGCCGCCAGGATGGCTCCGGTGTGCTCTATCAGACTGTCCGCCATGGCCAGCAGGGCCGCCGTCTTCTTTTCCTCTCCCGCCTGGGCCAGGGCCGCCTTTGCCCCCTGGGCCGCCAGCAATATCTCATGGGTCGTCATATCGTCCGCTCTCCTTTCAGCGCTTTCCCAAAAAGCGGGTGCCCACAGGCTCTCCCGCCACGATGTCATACAGAAGTTCCGGTCGGGCGCCGTTGGCAATGACCATGTCGATGCCCTGGGCCATCGCCGCCTTGGCGGCCTTCAATTTCGTGGCCATGCCGCCCACCGCAAGACCGCTGCCTGCCGCGCCCGCCAGGGCCTCGATCCGGTCGGTCACTTCCTCCACGGTCGTGATCAGCTCGGCGGACGGGTCCTTGTGGGGGTCGGCAGTGTACAGCCCGTCGATGTCGCTCAGAAGCACCAGCAGGTCCGCCCCGATGGCGCAGGCCACGATGGCCCCCAGGCTGTCGTTATCTCCCACGGCGATCTCCTCCGTGGCCACGGTGTCGTTCTCGTTGATGATGGGCAACGCCCCCATGTCCAGCAGCCGGCTCATGGTGTTCTGGAAATTTGTCCGGCGCTTTTCGTCCGCCACGTCGCTGCCGGTCAGCAGCAGCTGGGCCACCACATGGTTGTACTCGGAGAAGAGCTTATCGTATATGTACATGAGCTCACACTGGCCCACCGCCGCGGCGGCCTGTTTTCCTGGCATATCCTCCGGTCGACCGGAAAGCCCCAGCTTCCCCACGCCCATGGCGATGGCCCCAGAGGATACCAGCACCACCCGGTGCCCCGCATTTTTCAGATCGCTGATGACCTTTACCATCTGCTCCACATGCCGGATGTTCAGATTCCCTGTGGCATGGGTGATATTGCTGGTCCCGATCTTGATCACAACAGTCATGGCAAGTTCCCGCTTTTCCCTGATATTCCCCGGCTTGCACCGGTAAGCGCAGTATAGCACGGTTCCGCGCCGGACGCAATCCTCCTGTGCCCATCCGGACGCAGAGATAATGCTTGACATATCTGTCTATTTGCGATAGACTACAGTTGTCTATATGAAGTAGACAGAAAGAGGTGCTGATCGTGCAGTCAAAAATGGGGCTTGTAGAGGCGCGTTTCGCGGATATCGTCTGGAAGAGCGCGCCTGTCACCACCGGCGAGCTGGTCAGGCTGTGCGCGGCGGAGCTGAACTGGAAGCGGACCACCACCTACACCGTGCTGAAAAAACTCTGCGACCGGGGTCTCTTCCGGCTGCTGAACGGGACGGTGACAGTTCTGATCCCCCGGGAGGACTACTACGCGGCCCGGAGCGAGGAATTTGTGGCCGAGACGTTCGGCGGCTCCCTGCCCGCGTTCATCGCCGCGTTCACCAAGAAGAAGCCCCTCTCTTCCAAGGACCTGGCGGAGATACGGCGGATGATCGACGCCTGTGAGGAGGAGTGAGCATGCCCGTCAGGCTGGTGAACACGGCCATCTCCGCCGGCTGGCTGATCCTGGCCGTCATGGTCCTGCGGGCGCTGCTCCGGAAAGCGCCCCGGGGCATGGTCTGTCTGTTGTGGGCCCTTGTGGCCGTGCGGCTGCTCTGTCCTTTTTCTCTCAAGAGCTCTCTGAGCCTGGTCCCGGACCCGGCGCCTTTGTCGGAGGCCATCGTCGCCGCCGCGGCAGCGGTGCCCTCCGAATCCGAAGATAGGGCCTCCCCCGCAGTCCCTCCCGCCGGGGCCCTCTCAGATGCCGGTCCGACGCCGGAAGTCCCCTCCATTCGTCCCTCCGGCACGGCGATCTGGCTGGCCGGAACAGCGCTGATGGCAGCCTATGCCCTCGCCAGCTATCTCCGTCTGCGGCGGCGGGTGGCGGCCTCCCTGCGGATAAAGGGTGAGATATACATCTGCGACCAGATCGCTTCCCCTTTCCTGCTGGGACTGGTCCGGCCCCGGGTCTATCTGCCCTCCGGCATGGAGCCGGAGCAGTTTTCCTATGTACTGGCCCATGAGCACGCCCATCTGAAGCGCCGGGATAACTGGTGGAAGGCCCTGGGCTTTGGGCTTCTGGCAGTCTACTGGTTCCAGCCCCTTTGCTGGGCGGCCTACATCCTTCTCTGCCGGGACATGGAGCTGGCATGCGATGAGATGGCCGTCCGGGAGATGGACGTCGGGGAGCGCCGGCGCTACGCGGAGATACTCCTGGCATGCAGCGCCGCCGGGCCCATCCCCACCGTCTGTCCGCTGACCTTCGGGGAGGTGAGCGTAAAGGCCCGCATCCGCTCCGTGCTCCATTACCGCCGACCGGCGGTCTGGACCGCCGTGGCAGCGGCGGCAGCCGGTCTCGCGCTGGGAGTATGCTTCCTCACAGACCCCCCGGACCATGCCGATGCCGCCGCGGTCCCCTCTCCCGCCCCCACAATGACGGTCCACCGGGTCGAGTATGCGCCGCCCTCCCCCTCTCCCGCGCCTGTCACGCCGAAGCCCGCCCCCACACGGCCCACGAAGGGCCAGGTCCTGGCCGCCCGGAAAGAGGCCCTGGCGGGCATGACCCAGACGCAGATCGACCGGCTGACCTCGGTCATCACCAGCCAAAATCTGTGGTGGGAACGGGAGTATCTGGACAATATCCTGACCCGGCTGGACGATCCGGACGACCTGGCCTGGAATTACTTTGAAGAGACGGGCGATATCGACGTCGGGGAAGGCATCAGCTACGAGGATGAGACCGGTCTTACCGGGGATGAACGGCTGGCCCTGTGCGAGAAGGAAGGGATCACCGTTGACGAGTTCTTTGAAAAATACGGCACAAAAACGCCGATCCTCATCGGAGGCTACAGCAAATACTCCGTGGACGAGATCGTCTCCATGATCGGCCAGCTGCGGGACACGGTCCAAAACCAGGACCTGCGAACGGACCTGGCGTATCTGTCCAACCAGATCCTATGGGCGCGGGAGACCCACCGCATGCTGTACGTCAGCAATATGTTCAAGCTGCTGCACGACCTGGACTATTTCCTGCTGCGGTACGGCCCCGACGACCAGCCCTCCACGGACCCCTACTACAACATGCCCTCCGTCGTATCGAACTACTACGGCATGCTCACCGCCTTCGGCGCGGACCATGGGGAAGGATCTGCCCCATCGTAAGACAAAGCGATACGGCATGGCCGCGCGGGCCATGCCGTATCGCGTGTATTTCCCTTTTTACTCGGTCCAGTCTGAGGGCAGGTATCCCAAGGGGTCGGCGGGCAGGCCGTCGGACTTCATGGCGAAGTGCAGATGGCTGACCTGATTGACCTCTCCCAGGGCCGTGGAGCCCACGGAGCCGATGGTCTGGCCCATGGTCACCGTGGCGCCCGCCGCCACAGGCGGCTCGGCAGCCAGGTTGGCGTAGACGCTGTGGACGCCGTTTTCATGGTCGATCTCCACCACGGTGCCCAGAAGGTCGTCGCTGTGCACGTCCACCACGATGCCGCCGGCCGCGGCCACCACCGGCGTGCCCTGCTCACAGGCCACGTCGATGCCGTCATGGGTGCGCCAATCGGCCATGGTGCTGTCATACATCAGCGTCTCAATGGAGTACGGCCTCTGTACCTCGCCCTTCACGGGCCAGACATACCCCTCCTCTTCGGAGAAGGTGGCCTGCACCGCCGGCTCCTCCGCAGGTCCCGTCAGCGTCGCGGCGGAGGGGTCCTCCTCCGTCACCGCACCGGCGTCCGGGCTTTCCTCCTGCTCCGCCGGGGCAGTCTCCGTGCCGCCTATGACAGGGTCTGCCTCTGCCATGACCTCCGTATCCTCCTGCCGTTCCACGACGGTGCCTGCCGGGAGCATGGTCACATAGGCCCCGGACACATCCACGATTTCCTCTGCTGTCTCGTCTTCTACATTAGTCCCCGCGTTGGCGAACAGTATCCATGCGGATATGCCGATCACCGCCGCACACAGGAAAAGGACTATGTAGAAGCCCTTTCCCTCCAGGGACCCGGCTCTGGCGCCGGACCCTTGCTTGTTTTCCATCTGTTTTGACCCTCCAAAAAAATTGGTGTTTCCGAAGGGTATTGTTGCCCTGGAAACACCAATTTATACAGCTTTTGGAGTCCGTGTGGATTTTTTACTTCTTGATGGAGAAGAAGGCGTCCATGCCCAGGTACTTGGCCACATCACCCAGCTCATCCTCGATGCGGAGCAGCTGGTTGTACTTGGCCACCCGGTCGGTGCGGCTGGGGGCGCCGGTCTTGATCTGGCCCGCGTTCACGGCCACCGTCAGGTCAGCGATGGTGGTGTCCTCGGTCTCGCCGGAGCGGTGGGAGATGACGGCGGTATAGCCCGCCCGGTGGGCCAGTTGGATGGCGTCCAGGGTCTCGGTCAGGGTACCGATCTGGTTGAGCTTGATGAGCACGGAGTTGGCGACCTTCTTCTGAATGCCGGTCTTGACGCGCTCCACGTTGGTGACGAACAGGTCGTCGCCCACGATCTGGATCTTATCGCCCAGCTCGTCGGTCATCATCTTCCAGCCGTCCCAGTCGTCCTCACCCAGGCCGTCCTCAATGGAGATGATGGGGTACTTTTCCACGAAGCCCTTGTACATCTCCACCAGCTGGGCGGCGGTCATGTCGATGCCCCGCTTGGGCAGGTGGTAGACCTTCTTGTCCGCGTCGTACCAGTCGGACACGGCGCAGTCGATGGCGATGCGGAAATCCTCGCCGGGCTTGTAGCCGGCCTTCTCCATGGCTTCCACCAGGGCCTTCAGGGCGTCCTCGTCGCTGTCCAGGTTGGGGGCATAGCCGCCCTCGTCGCCCACGCCGGAGGCGGGAACGACCTTTTTCAGGGTGTGGAACACCTCCGCGCACATGCGCAGGGCCTCCCGGAAATTGGGCGCGCCCACGGGCATGATCATGAACTCCTGGATGTCCACGTTGGAGCCGGTGGCATGGGCGCCGCCGTTCAGCACGTTCATCATGGGCACCGGCAGGGTCTTGGCGTTGCAGCCCCCCACATACTGGTACAGGGGCAGACCCAGGGCGTTGGCCGCGGCCTTGGCACAGGCCAGGCTGGCACCCAGCATGGCATTGGCCCCCAGCCGGGTCTTGTTGGGGGTGCCGTCCAGCTCAATGAGGATCTTATCGATGGCCGGCTGGTCCAGGGCATTCTGGCCCATGAGCGCCTCGGCGATCTCGGTGTTCACGTTGTTCACGGCGGTCAGCGTGCCCTTGCCCAGGTAACGGCCCTTGTCGCCGTCCCGGAGCTCGCATGCCTCATGCACGCCGGTGGACGCGCCGGAGGGCACAGCCGCCCGGCCCACGGTGCCGTCGTCCAGGGTGACCTCCACCTCCACGGTGGGGTTGCCCCGGGAGTCCAGGATCTCCAGACCCTTCACATCAACGATCTCAAAATAGTCCTTCAAATCAGTCGCTCCTTTTACAATTCGGTCCCGCTCATTTCACGATGAGGCACTCACCCGTCATCTCCGCGGGCTGCTCCAGGCCCATCAAATGCAGCATGGTGGGCGTGATGTCGGCCAGACGGCCATTTTTCAGCTTCACGTCCCCCGCGCCGCATACGATGAAGGGCACCGGATTGGTGGTATGAGCCGTATGGGGCGTTCCGTCCTCGGCCCGCATCTTGTCGGCATTGCCGTGGTCAGCGGTGACCAGCAGCACGCCGCCCATCTTCTCCACGGCCTCCCAGACCTTCCCCACGCAGGTGTCCACAGTCTCCACGGCCTTCACCGCCGCCTCCATGACGCCGGTGTGGCCCACCATGTCGCAGTTGGCCAGGTTCATGATGACCGTGTCATAGGCCCCGGACTCGATGCGCTCCACGGCCTTGGCGGTGACCTCCTCCGCGCTCATCTGGGGGATGAGGTCATAGGTGGGATACTCCTTGGGCGACGGCACCAGCACCCGGTCCTCCCCGGGATAGGTCCGCTCCACGCCACCGTTGAAAAAGAACGTCACATGGGCATACTTCTCCGTCTCCGCGATGCGCAGCTGCTTCATGCCGGCCCGGCTCACGATCTCGCCGAAGGTGTCCTCCAGGACCACCGGCGGGAACGCGATGGGAAGCTCCGTCATGGCCTCGTCGTACTGAGCGGTGCAGACATAGTTCAGGGGGAAATGCCCCTTGGGCAGGGCGAAGCCGTCAAAGTCCGGCTTCATCAGCGCCCAGGTCATCTCCCGGGCCCGATCGGGCCGGAAGTTGGCGAAGATCACGCTGTCCCCGGCGCTGATGGCGCCCGCCGGATCGCAGACCACCGGCTCCACGAACTCGTCCGTGACACCCGCGGCATAGCTGTCTCCCACGGCCTTGACGCCGTCGGGCTCCTGCACGCCCTCGCCGCAGACGATGGCCCGGTAACCCTTTTCCACGCGCTCCCAGCGCTTGTCCCGGTCCATGCCCCAGAAGCGGCCCTGGATGGTGGCGATCTTCCCGTAGCCTATTTCGGCACAGTGGTCCGCCAGCTGCCGGACATAGCCCTGTCCGGAGGAGGGCGGCACGTCACGTCCGTCCAGGAAGCAGTGGACGTAGCACTGCTTCACGCCCCGCTTCTTAGCCATATCCACCAGGGCAAAGATGTGCTTGATGTGGCTGTGGACGCCGCCGTCGGACAAAAGCCCCATCACATGGACAGGATGCCCGGTCTTTGCCGCCTCATCCATGGCGTGGCCATAGGCGGGGTTTTCAAAGAAGCTGCCGTCGTCCACGGCCCGGCTGATCCGGGGCAGAGGCTGGAACACCACCCGGCCCGCGCCGATGTTGGTGTGGCCCACCTCGGAGTTTCCGATCTGCCCGGCAGGCAGACCCACATCCTCCCCGCTGGCCTCCAGCTGGGAGTGGGGGAACTTTTCGTTCAGGCCGTCCAGGACCGGGGTCCTGGCCACAGAGACGGCGTTCCACGGACCGGGTTCGGCCAGGCCGAACCCGTCCATGATGAGCAGTACGGTAGGTTTCTTATCCTTCATTGGCCGCACCGATGATGTCCGCGAATTCCATCTTCAGGCTGGCGCCGCCGATGAGGCCGCCGTCGATGTCCGGCTGGGCCAGGAGCTCAGCGGCGTTCTTGCCGTTCATGCTGCCGCCGTACAGGACCTGCACGCCCTTCGCCAGCTCCTCGCCATACAGGCCGGCCAGGACCTTGCGGATGTGGCCGCAGACCTCCTGGGCCTGCTCCGCGGTGGCGGTGCGGCCGGTGCCGATGGCCCAGATGGGCTCATAGGCGATGACGACCTTCTTCATCTGCTCGGGCGTGATGTCCTTCAGGCCGCCCTTGATCTGGCTCTCCACAAAGGTCAGGGTCACGCCCGCGTCCCGCTGCTCCAGGCTCTCGCCGCAGCACATGATGGGGGTGATGCCCGCGCCCAGCAGGGCCTTCAGCTTGGCGTTCACCAGCTCGTCGCTCTCGGCGTGATAGGCCCGGCGCTCGGAGTGGCCGATGATGCAGTAGTCGACCCCCAGGTCGGCCAGCATGGCGGCGGACACCTCGCCGGTGTACGCGCCCTTGTCATGGGCGGACACGTCCTGAGCGCCCACCTTCACCTGGCTGCCGGCCAGGGCCGCCTTCATGGCGGGGATCAGGGGGAACGGCACGCACAGCGCGCTCTGCACGCCCGCGGCCAGGGCCGCCTTGGGCTCCAGCTCCGCCCAGAAGCCGGGGACCTCGGAGGCCAGCTTGTTCATCTTCCAGTTGCCCGCGATCAGGGCATTACGATACTTCTTCTCCATGATATGCTCTCCCCCTCTGCTCACGCGTCCTGCAGGCACACCACACCGGGCAGGGCCTTGCCTTCCAGGAACTCCAGGGAGGCGCCGCCGCCGGTGGAGATGTGGGTGATCTTGTCGGCGAAGCCCAGCTGCTCCACCGCCGCCGCGGAATCACCGCCGCCGATGATGCTCACGGCGCCGGAGTTGGCCACGGCCCGCGCCACGGCCCGGGTGCCCTCGGCGAACTTATCGAACTCAAACACGCCCATGGGGCCGTTCCACACCACGGTGCCAGCGCCCTCCAGGGCCTTGGCGAACAGTTCCCGGGTCTTCTCACCGATGTCCAGGCCCTGCCAGCCGGCGGGGATCTCACTGGAGGGAACGGTCTTGCTCTCGGCGTTGGCGTCGAACTCCTTGGCCACGACCGTATCCACGGGCAGCAGCAGCTCCACGCCCTTGGTCTTGGCGGTCTCGATCATCTCCTTGGCGAACTCGACACGGTCGGCCTCCAGCAGGCTGTCGCCCACCTCATAGCCCTGGGCCTTGATGAAGGTATAGGCCATGCCTCCGCCAATGATGATCTTGTCGGCCTTGGTCAGCAGGTTCTCGATGACGGGGATCTTATCGGAGACCTTGGCGCCGCCCAGGATGGCCACGAAGGGGCGGGCGGGGTCGTCCAGGGCCTTGCCCATGACGGACAGCTCCTTGCCGATCAGGAAGCCGGACACGGCGGGCAGATAGGCCGCCACACCGGCGGTGGTGGCATGGGCGCGATGCACGGTGCCGAAGGCGTCGGACACGAACAGCTCCGCCATGTCGGCCAGTTCCTTGGCAAAGGCGGGGTCGTTCTTGGTCTCGCCCTTCTCAAAGCGGGTGTTCTGCAGCAGCATGATCTCGCCGGGCTTCAGCGCCGCGGCCTTGGCATGGGCGTCGGGGCCGGCCACGTCGTCGGCCAGAATGACGGGTTTGCCCAGCAGCTCGCTCAGGCGCTGCGCAACAGGCTCCATGCGCAGCTCTTCCAGAGACTTTTTCCACTTGTCTTCGGTGAGAGAGGCAGGGTCCTTGCCCTTCTCAGCCTGCTTCTTTGCCCATTTAGAAAAGTCGGGCTCGGGCTTGCCCAGATGGGAACAGGCGATCACGGCGGCCCCATTGTCCAGCAGATACTGGATGGTGGGCAGAGCGGCGCGGATGCGCTTGTCGTCCGTGATGGCGTTGGTCTTCTTGTCCCGGGGAACGTTGAAGTCGCAGCGCAGAAGGACCTTCTTGCCCTTGACATCGACCTGGGTCACGTTTTTCTTGTTGTAGTTCATCGCGTATTTCCTCCATCAATAATGGTTTTAAACTTCTTCCATATCCTCCGCCACCGCCATGATGCCGGTCTGCATCAGGCCGGGGAACCCCTGCCGGCGCAGGACCTCATACAGGATGATGGACGCGGAGCTGGCCAGATTCAGGCTCCTGGCCCGGGGCTTCATGGGGATGCGCAGACAGCGGTCCCGGTAGCGCTCCATGAGCGGTTCCGGCAGGCCCGAGGTCTCCCGGCCGAACATCAGGGCCACATCCTCCCCAAAGTCCGCCTCCGCATAGCTTCTGGGGGCCTTGGTAGACAGCAGCCACAGGGTCTCATCCCCGTTTTCTGCCAGGTACTCCTCCACATTTTCATACACATGTACATCCACCAGATGCCAGTAGTCCAGCCCCGCCCGCTTCACGGCGGCGTCGGAGATGTCAAAGCCCAGGGGCTTGATCAGATGCAGGCTGGCGCCGGTGGCGGCACAGGTCCGGGCAATGGCCCCCGTGTTCTGGGGTATCTCCGGGGCGTACAGAACGATCCTGTTCATACAATATAAAACCGCCTACTTCTCCACTTTGCGGGTATCATTATATACTATCGCCGTTTTTTTGCAAGGGCAACTTCTCCAATTTTTTATTGTGGTTGAAAAATTTGGACAGACTGTCTATAATGTCCGGGAGGTGATCTCATGGAAACGCTGTACATCGTCGTTCCCTGCTACAACGAAGAGGAGTGTCTGCCCCAGACCGCGCCGGTGTTCCGGCAGGAGCTGGCGGACCTGGCCGAAGCCGGTCTCATCGGCCCGGACAGCCGGGTGCTGCTGGTGGACGACGGTTCCGCCGACAGGACCTGGGAGATCATCCGCTCCCTGCACGAGAGCGACCCGGCCTTCCTCGGTCTGCGCCTGTCCCCCAACCGGGGCCACCAGAACGCCGTCATGGCCGGCCTCATGGAGGCCCGCGAACGGGCCGACGTGACCATCAGCATCGACGCGGACCTCCAGGACGATATCCATGCCATGGAGGACATGATGCGCCAGCACCGGCAGGGCTCTCCCATCGTCTGCGGCGTCCGCTCCAGCCGGGAGACAGATACCTTTTTGAAGCGCTTTACCGCCCAGGGATATTACGCTCTCATGAACCTTTTCGGTGCCAAGCTCGTATACAACCACGCGGATTTCCGGCTCATGGACCGGGCCGCGCTGGACAAGCTGGCCCTGTACCACGAGGAAGACCCCTTCCTCCGGGGCCTGACCACCAGGCTGGGCCTTCCCATCGCCACCGTGGAATACAAAAGGACCCCCCGGGTGGCCGGGGAGAGCAAGTATACCCTGAAGAAGATGGTCAAGCTGGCCGTCCGTGGCTTCACCTGCGGCCGCTGCAAGCCCAAAGACACCCCCAGGCCCCCCGACCCGCACATCGCCGAGCGGCTTTTTTCGTGAAGTTTTCGGTACCCTTTTCTCCATGGCGTCATCGCTCAGCATGGTTTCAAATCAATTTGTTAAAGAGGTAAAATAATCGCATGGTTAGAACCACCACTAAGTACATAGAAACACTATATATCGTCGTTCCATGCTACAACGAGGAGGAGTGCCTTCCCAAGACTGCGCCGGTGTTCCGGCAGGAGTTGGCGGACCTGACCGAAGCCGGCCTCATCGGCCCGGACAGCCGGGTGCTGCTGGTGGACGACGGTTCCGCCGACAGGACCTGGGAGATCATCCGCTCCCTGCATGAGAGCGACCCCGCTTATATCGGCCTGCGCCTTGCCCCCAACCGGGGCCACCAGAACGCCGTCATGACCGGTCTCATGGAGGCCAGAAGCCTAGCGGATATAACGATCAGTATGGATGCCGATCTCCAGGATGACATCCATACCATGGAGGACATGATGCATCAGCATCAAAAGGGATTTCATATTGTCTGCGGTGTAAAAACCGATAGGACAGTCGATAACATTCTGAAGCGCTTCACGGCCCAGAGCTATTACATCTTCATGAATCTTCTCGGCATCAAGCTCATCATCAACCACGCTGACTTCCGGCTCATGGACCGCACAGCACTGGACCGGCTGGCCTTGTATCGCAGAGAAAACCCTTTTCTCCGCGGCCTCATCACCCAGTTAGGGCTCCCCATCGCCAAGGTGTATTATCCACTGAACGCCAGGACCGCCGGCAAGAGCAAGTACACCCTGAAAAAGATGATCAAGCTGGCCCTGCAGGGCCTCGCCTGTGGGCACAGCAAACAAAATAATACCCCCCCCGAGCCCGACCCGCACATCGCCGAGCGGCTTTTTTCGTGAAGTTTTATCCCCTCTCCCTCGGGAGAGGGGTTCGTTTTTGTATATATTGCAAGAAAATACGCTAATATTCATTTTTTCCTGAATAAGCTATTGTTTATTCACAAAAGTCGGAATATAATTCACCCAACAGCCGAAACACGGCAATCCAAACACCTGATCGGAAATATCGAAAGGACGGATCACAAAATGAAGAAGATCATTGCTATGCTGCTGGCTCTCGTCATGGTACTGTCTCTTGGCGCCATGGCCTTTGCCGCCGAGGAAGAGGAAGCCGCCGAGTCCGAGACCCCCGAGGTCCCCGATTATCTGCTGGACCTGGATCTGGGCGAGTTCACCACCATTGAGGACGGCAAGCTCATCATGAGCACCAACGCCCAGTTCCCTCCCTATGAGATGGTCGCCGACGGCGATGGCTTTGCCGGCACCGGCTTCGAGGGCATCGACGTAGAGATCGCCTGGTATCTGGCCCAGGCCACCGGCCTGGAACTGGTCATCGACAACATGGAGTTCCCCTCCGCCCTGATCGCTGTGCAGGAGAACAAGAGCGACATGATGCTGGCCGGCCTGACCTACAACGAAGAGCGTGACGAGGTCATGGACTTCTCCACCAGCTACGCCACCGGCGTGCAGGTGGTCATCGTCCCCGAGGACTCCGAGATCGAGACCGTTGACGACCTGGCCAACGCCGAGATGATCGGCACCCAGAGCGGCACCACCGGCTACATCTACTGCTCCGACACCCCCGAGAACGGCGGCTACGGCGAGGACCATGTCACCGCCTATGACAACGGTGCCACCGCTGTCCAGGCCCTGCTCAACGGCCAGATCGACGCCGTGGTCATCGACGACGGCCCCGCCAAGGAGTATGTGGCTGCCAACCCCGGCCTGAAGATCCTGGACACTGAGTACGTGACCGAGGATTACTGCCTGGCCGTGGATCAGGACAACACCGACCTGCTGAACGCCCTGAACACCGTCATCGAGAAGATGATCGACGAGGGCCTGGTAGCCGAGATCGTCTCCCACTACGTCAGCGCCGAAGAGGCTGAGTAAGCACCCGCTTTCAAAAGGGCGGCCATAACAGGCCGCCCTTTTTCCCTATATCACCATATCACCGAGAAGAGAGGTAAGCGCATATGGATATCGCCGGTCTGTACGAGACACTTTCGGCTATCCCGGCGGCCGAGCTGAGCGGCTGGCAGAGCTTCTTCGTCAGGTTCTACCGGGCCTGGTTCATGAATGGCCGCTGGATGCAGTACTTTGAGGGCCTGCTGTCCACCATTGAGGTGACGGTCATCGCCCTGGCCATCGGCGTGGTGCTGGGCGTGGTGGTCGCCATCGTCCGCACGGCCTACGCCCAGCGCCGCCCGGGCACCAACAATCCCATCCTGGCCGCCGCGGACTTTATCTTCAAGATTTATGTGACCGTCATCCGGGGCACACCCATGATGGTGCAGCTGCTGATCATGGGCTTTGTGGTCTTCTCCTCCAGCCGGAACTACACCTTTGTGGGCGCCCTGACCCTGGGCATCAACTCCGGCGCCTACGTGTCCGAGATCATCCGGGGCGGGCTCATGAGCCTGGACCCGGGCCAGGCGGAGGCGGGACGCTCCCTGGGGCTGAGCTACATCAAGACCATGTGGTTCATCGTCATCCCCCAGGCATTCAAGACCATCCTCCCCTCCCTGGGCAACGAGTTCATCGTCCTTTTGAAGGACACCTCCCTCATCAGCGTCATCGGCGGCAAGGAGGTCGTCTACTTCGCCCAGGCCATCGTGGCCCGGACCTACGAGGCCATGTTCCCCTACATCATCACCGCGATCATGTATCTCATCATGGTGATGGGCTTCAGCTACTTACAGAGCATCCTGGAAAGGAGGCTGCGTGCCAGTGATAGACGTTAAGGGCCTGACAAAGGCATTCGGGGACCACGTGGTCCTCGACGGCATCGACGAACACATCTACCCCGGAGAAAAGGTGGTCATCATCGGCCCCTCCGGCGGCGGCAAGAGCACCTTCCTCCGCTGCCTGAACATGCTGGAGATCCCCACGAAGGGCACCATCACCTTCAAGGGCGTGGACATCACCGACCCCAAGAGCGACATCAACAAGCACCGCCAGAAGATGGGCATGGTGTTCCAGCACTTCAATTTGTTCCCCCACATGACCATCCTGCGCAACCTGACCTTGGCTCCCACCCAGATCCTGCACAAGTCCAAGGCGGAGGCGGAGGCCAAGGCCATGGAGCTGCTGGAGCGGGTGGGTCTGGGAGACCGGGCGGGGTCCTACCCCAGCCAGCTCTCCGGCGGCCAGAAGCAGCGGGTGGCCATCGTCCGGGCTCTGTGCATGGAGCCGGAGGTCATGCTCTTCGACGAGCCCACCTCCGCCCTGGACCCGGAGATGGTGGGCGAGGTGCTGGACGTGATGAAGTCCCTGGCCGACGACGGCATGACCATGGTGGTGGTCACCCATGAGATGGGTTTCGCCAAGGAGGTGGGCGACCGCATCCTCTTCATGGACGGCGGCGTCATCGCCGAGCAGAACACCCCGGAGGAATTTTTCGCCAACCCCCAGACCGACCGGGCCCAGGCGTTTTTGGCAAAAGTGCTCATGTAAAGACCGCTCCCGGGAGAATTTTTCCATGGCCGCCTGTCTTCGTCTTCCATGCCGATTCTCCGTTCGTTTAATTTACTAAAAAGAAAAAGCGCTGACCGGGTCAATCCTTGTCATTCCTACAAACTTTTTTCGGCACATTGACTTTTGATTTTAAAGACACTATATTTATTTTAATCTTATGTTTTCATCTGGGACACGCCGTCCCAGTGGAATAAAATACTTGGAAAGAGGTAACAAGAATGAAACGCACTACCAAGAAGCTGCTCTCCTTCGTCATGGTCATGGCCATGATGATGAGCCTGTGCTCCGTCTTTGCTCTGGCCGATGAGGGCGAGGCCTTCAAGATCGGCGGCACCGGCCCCCTGACCGGCGGCGCTGCCATTTACGGCAACGCGGCCATGAACGGCGCTCAGATCGCCGTGGACGAGATCAACGAAGAGGGTGGCATCCAGTTCGAGCTCCGCTACGAGGACGACGCCCACGACGCCGAGAAGGCCGTCAACGCCTACAACACCCTGAAGGACTGGGGCATGCAGATCTCCCTGGGCTCCGTCACCTCCAAGCCCTGCGAGGCCACTTCCGCGGAGACCTTCAATGACCGCATCTTCGCCCTGACCCCCTCCGCCTCCTCCACCGCTACCACCGAGGGCAAGGACAACCAGTTCCAGATGTGCTTCATGGACCCCAACCAGGGCTCCGCTTCCGCTCAGTACATCGCCGATAAGGCTCTGGGCACCAAGATCGCCATCATCTGGAAGAGCGACGACGTCTACTCCAAGGGCATCCGTGACACCTTCGTGGCCAAGGCTGAGGAGCTGAATCTGGAGATCGTCTCCGAGACCCAGTTCGCCGACGGCAACGACACCGACTTCTCCGTGCAGATCAGCGACGCTCAGACCAATGAGGCTGACCTGGTGTTCCTGCCCATGTACTATCAGCCCGCTTCCCTGATCCTGGCCCAGGCGGCCGGCGTCGGCTACGCTCCCAAGTGGTTCGGCGTGGACGGCATGGACGGCATCCTGACCATGGAAGGCTTTGATCCCACCCTGGCCGAGGGCGTCATGCTGCTGACCCCCTTCAACGCCGACTCCGAGGACGAGAAGACCGTGGCCTTCGTGCAGAAGTATCAGGAGCTCTATGGTGAGATCCCCAACCAGTTCGCCGCCGACGCTTATGACTGCGTCTATGCCTACAAGCAGGCCCTGGAGGCCGCTGAGGCTACCCCCGATATGTCCGCCGAGGAACTGTGCGGCCTGATGATCGAGCAGTTCACCTCCATGACCTTCGACGGCCTGACCGGCGAGGGCATGACCTGGGACGAGACCGGTGCGGTCTCCAAGAGCCCCAAGGGCATGGTCATTGAGGACGGCGCTTACGTTGGTCTTGACTGATCTGACCTGATCCCGGCAATGAGGCCGGAGCAGTGGTCCGCTGGGCTCCTGCTCCGGCCTTGCCGGATTTTTTCGCATCTCCCCCATCCCTCCAAATGACCTGTAAGGAGGCTGAACTATGGCCTTTTTGAACTTCCTCATCAGCGGGATCAGCCTGGGCAGCATCTACGCCATCATCGCCCTGGGCTACACCATGGTCTACGGCATCGCCAAGATGCTGAACTTCGCCCACGGCGACGTGATCATGGTGGGCGCGTACATATGCTTTTACGCCATCTCCCGCTTCTCTCTCCCGCCCCTGGTAGGCGTCCTGGCCGCCATGGCGGTGTGCACCGTGCTGGGCATCGTGGTAGAGCGGCTGGCCTACAAGCCCCTGCGGGCGGCCCCCTCTCTGGCCGTGCTCATCACAGCCATCGGCGTGAGCTATTTCCTGCAAAACGGCGCGCTGCTGCTCTGGTCTTCCAACCCGAAGGTCTTCCCCTCCATCACCGGCATGGGAAAGATCTCCCTGTTCGGCGGACAGCTCACGGTCTCTCTGGTGACGGTCGTCACCATCATCACCTGCATCATCATCATGATCGTGCTGACCTGGTTCACAGGCAACACCAAAATGGGCAAGGCCATGCGGGCCTGCTCCGAGGATAAGGGCGCGGCCCAGCTCATGGGCATCAACGTCAACTCCACCATTTCCCTGACCTTCGCCATCGGCTCGGGTCTGGCCGCCATCGCCGGCGTACTGCTTTGCTCGGCCTACCCCACCCTGGTCCCCACCACGGGCTCCATGCCGGGCATCAAGGCCTTCACCGCCGCCGTGTTCGGCGGCATCGGCTCCATCCCCGGGGCCATGCTGGGCGGCATCCTCCTGGGCGTCATCGAGATCTTCGCCAAGGCGTACATCTCCACCCAGGTGTCCGACGCCATCGTCTTCGCCGTGCTGATCGTGGTCCTTCTTGTCAAGCCCACCGGCCTTCTGGGCAAGCAGGTCAGCGAGAAAGTCTGAGGTGAGAATATGAAGACGAAAACCAAGACGCTGAATAAAACCTCCCGTATGAACTTCATCACGTACGGGGTCGTCATAGTGGCCTACGCCATTTTGCAGACCATGGTGTCCACCGGCTCCATCTCCTCCACCCTGAAGGGCATGCTGGTCCCCATCTGCGCCTATGTGGTCATGGCCGTGTCCCTGAACCTGACGGTGGGCGTGCTGGGCGAGCTGAGCCTGGGCCACGCCGGCTTCATGAGTGTGGGCGCCTTCTCCGGCGTCACCGCTGCCATCGCCCTGCAGAACGTCATCCCCTCCGATGCCCTGCGGCTGTGCATCGGCATGGTCGTCGGCGCCGTCTTCGCCGCCATCGCCGGCGTGCTCATCGGCATCCCGGTCCTGCGGCTCAAGGGCGACTATCTGGCCATCGTCACCCTGGCCTTCGGAGAGATCATCAAGAGCATCATCAATAACCTCTACGTGGGCGTGGACGCCAAGGGCATGCAGTTCAGCTTCCTCAGCGACAAGACGAGTCTTGCCGAGGGCGGAAAGCTCATCATTGCCGGTCCCATGGGCATCGGCGGCATCACGAAGCTGTCCACCTTCACCGCAGGCTTTCTGCTGGTGATGCTCACGCTGGTGATCGTGTTCAACCTGGTGAACAGCCGGTCCGGACGGGCCATCAAGGCCATCCGGGACAACCGCATCGCGGCAGAGAGCGTGGGCGTGAACATCGTCAAATACCGGCTCATGGCCTTTGTCACCTCTGCGGCCCTGGCGGGCGCCTCCGGCACTCTGTTCGCCATGAACTACTCCACCATCGTCGCCAACAAGTTCGACTTCAACACCTCCATCCTGGTGCTGGTGTTCGTGGTCCTGGGCGGTCTGGGCAACATGCTGGGCTCCATCATCGCCGCAGCCGCGCTGACCATCCTGCCGGAGGCCCTGCGTCAGTTCGCAGACTACCGGATGCTCATTTACGCCATCGTGCTGATCCTGGTCATGCTCATCACCAATAACCCCATCTTGAAGGGCTACCTGGACATGGCCAAGGGGAAGCTCACCGGCGCGGGAAAGAAACAGGCCGCGCAGACAACGGAAGGAGGCGCCGGACATGAGTGAAAAAGCGAAAGTCAAGCTGGTCCCCGTCCCCAGCCAGAGCGTCATCCCGGAACGGGACATCGACAAGTCCCCCATCCTGGAGACCCATCACCTGGGCATCGACTTTGGCGGCCTGGTGGCGGTGGATGACTTCAACCTGACCATCGGACGGACGGAGATCGCCGGGCTCATCGGCCCCAACGGCGCCGGCAAGACCACCATCTTCAACCTGCTGACCAACGTCTATCAGCCCACCCGAGGCACCATCCTGCTGGATGGCCGCTCCACCAAGGGTATGAAGACCAGCCAGGTCTGCAAGCTGGGCATTGCCCGCACCTTCCAGAACATCCGCCTGTTCTCTGCCATGACGGTGATGGAGAACATCCTGGTGGGCCTGCACGACGAGATGGACTACAACGTCCTCACCGGTATCCTCCGGCTCCCCGCCTTCTTCCGCAGCGAGCACATCGCCCGGGAGCGGGCCATGGAACTGCTGAGCATCTTCAACATGGAGGACATGGCCGACGCCGAGGCCGGCTCCCTCCCCTACGGCGCCCAGCGCCGGCTGGAGATCCTCCGGGCCCTGGCCACCAACCCCAGCCTGCTGCTGCTGGATGAGCCCGCCGCCGGCATGAACCCCTCCGAGACGGAGGAGCTCATGGAGAACATCCGCCGCATCCGGGACATGTTCCAGATCGCGGTGCTGCTCATCGAACACGACATGAACCTGGTCATGGGCATCTGCGAGGGCATCTGCGTGCTCAACTACGGCAAGGTCATCGCCAAGGGCGACCCGGACCAGATCAAGAACGATCCTGTGGTCATCGAGGCATACCTCGGCAAGAAGGGGGCGAAGTAAAATGATGCTGTCCGTTGAAAACATCGACGTCTTTTACGGCGCCATCCATGCCATCAAAGGCATCTCCTTCCATGTGAACGAGGGCGAAGTGGTGGCCCTGATCGGCGCCAACGGCGCCGGTAAATCCACCACGCTGAAGACTGTCTCCGGCATCATGCATCCCCGCAACGGCAAGATCACCTTCCTGGACGAGGACATCACCCATACCGACGGCTACAAGCTCCCCGCCAAGGGCCTGGCCCAGGTGCCGGAGGGCCGCCGTATCTTCCTGCAGATGACCGTCATGGAAAACCTGGAAATGGGCGCGTTCATCCAGAAGAAGGTCCCCCCCGAGGACTATGAGAACGTCTTTACCCACTTCCCCCGGCTCAAAGAACGCCGCAGCCAGATCGCCGGTACCCTGTCCGGCGGCGAGCAGCAGATGCTGGCCATGGGCCGTGCGCTCATGAGCCATCCCAAGCTGCTGATGCTGGATGAGCCCTCCATGGGCTTGGCGCCCATCCTGGTGGAGGAGATCTTCAACATCATCCGGGAATTTCATGCCTCCGGCACCACCATCCTGCTGGTGGAACAGAACGCCGAGATGGCCCTGCAGATCGCCGATCGGGCCTATGTGCTGGAATCCGGCAAGATCGCCCTGTCCGGCACCGGCAAGGAGCTGGCCGAGAGCGACGAGATCAAAAAGGCATATCTCGGAGGTTGAAAAACAGCATGACCATTTGGTCATGCTGTTTTTCTTTATTTTTGTTTTGTCGTATGGTAAAATGTCCCTACGAATACGGAAAACACGACAGAATTCAAGGAGGGATCAAACATGGAAGAACTGAAGAAACTGATCGAGCAGCACCCTGAGCTGAAGGAGGCCTTTGACAAGCTGGTGGAGCTCAAGGGCAAGCTCTCCAAGGCAGATATCGAGGCGTTCCTGAAGGAGCACGGCCTGTCCCTGGACGGCATCACGGAGCTGACGGACGACATGCTGGACGACATCAGCGGCGGCATCAGCATGAGAGAATTTGTCAATAAGGCGAAAGACACCGCTGAAAAGGCCATAAAAGCCTCGTCGCCTCTGATGGGCAGCAAGGCCAGCGCTCTGGGTTCCTTTTTGAACAAGGAGCAGAAATAAGGACTTCCCGCCCGCCAAAAAGGACGCATGGAAAATTCCATGCGTCCTTTTTGGTTTTTGCAGTTATGCCAGCAGGACCTTATCGCTCTGGATAGAACTGCCGGATATCTCTGCGAACTTATCCAGCAGGTCCTTCATGGTCAGGTGCTTTTTCTCCTCCCCTGCCACGTCAAAGATGATCTTTCCCTCATTCATCATGATGAGCCGGTTGCCGTGGGCAATGGCGTCTTTCATATTGTGGGTCACCATGAACGCAGTCAGGTGATTCTCCCGGATGATGGTGTCGGTGGTATTGAGCACCTTTTCCGCCGTCTTGGGGTCCAGCGCCGCTGTGTGCTCGTCCAGAAGCAGCAGCTTGGGCTTCTGGAGCGTAGCCATCAGAAGCGTCAGGGCCTGCCGCTGGCCGCCGGAGAGCAGGCCCACCTTGGCCGTCATCCGGTCCTCCAAACCCAGATCAAGAGTCCTGAGCTGTTCCCTGTACTCATCCTGCTCCTTTTTCGTGATGCCGATGCGCAGCGTGCGGCGGGCACCCCGGCGCTTGGCCAGGGCCAGATTCTCCTGGATCTCCATGGTAGCGGCGGTGCCGGTCATGGGGTCCTGGAACACCCGGCCCAGGTACTTGGCCCGCTTATACTCCGGCAGACCGGTCACATCCTGGCCGTCAATGAGGATGGAGCCGGAGTCGATGGGCCAGACGCCGGCGATGGCGTTCAGGACCGTGGACTTGCCCGCGCCGTTTGAGCCGATGACCGTAACAAAATCGCCCTCGTTCAGGTGCAGGCTGATGCCGTTCAGGGCGTGCTTCTCGTTCACCGTGCCGGGATTGAAGGTCTTGTAGATGTTGTTCAGATCAAGCATCCGTCTTGACCTCCTTTTTCGTCTTGGTGAAGTACTTCTCCTTCCAGTACGGCACCGACAGGAACACCGCCACCACCAGAGCCGTGAGCAGCTTCAGATCGGTCGCTTCAAGGCCCATGCGCAGCACCAGTGTGATGACCACATAATATATGATGGCGCCGATGACGGAGGACAGTAGCTTCAGCGCGAAATTACGGAACAGCTTATCCAGCAGCACCTCGCCGATGATGACAGCCGCAAGGCCGATGACGATGGCACCGCGCCCCATGTCGATGGTGGCACTGCCGGAATATTGGGCAAGAAGCGCTCCGGACATAGCCACCAGGCCGTTGGAGACCACCAGGCCCAGCACCTTATTCATATCCGTGTTGATGCCCTGGGCCCGGCTCATGTTCTGGTTGGCACCGGTGGCGCGAATGGAGCAGCCCAGCTCCGTGCCGAAAAACCAGTACATCAACGCGATGACGACCGCCACGATGATGGCCAGCACCAGCAGGGGATTTCTGGCAGCGATCTCCCGCACATAGCGCGAAGACACCACAAGAGGGTTTCTGTCCACATTCAGCGCCAGCGTGGCCTTGGTCTTGGCTGCGGCGTCCCCCAGCGTGAGCACGTCCCCAAGCGCCATGATCCGCAGGTTCAGGGAATACAGCGCCAGCTGTGTCAGGATACCGGCCAGGATAGCCGGAATGCCGCACGCCGTGTGTAGCAATCCCGTGGCAAGGCCAGCCAGCATACCGGCCACTACCGCGGCCAGCATCGCCAGCCAGGGGTTCCACCCCAGGGTAATAAGCACCGCGCAGACTGCCCCGCCGGTGGCCAGGGAGCCATCTACCGTCAGATCGGCCAGGTCCAATATCTTATATGTGAGATATACGCCGATGGCCATCAGACCCCAGGCCAGCCCCTGCCCAAACGCGCCGGGCAGGGATTTTACAAAGGAGAGCAGGAAATTCATATGGTATCTTTCCTCCGATGAAAGGGATTATGCGACGTCTTTCAAAGCAAAACGCAGCGGAAAAGGAAAGACCTTTTCCGCTGTTATTTGCGGGTTTGCCGTGATGGATCGCCAGTTATTCGGCAGCGTCTTCCGCGGGCTCTTCCTCCGCGTCAGCCTCGTCGGCAGCCTCTCCCTCGTCAGAGGCTTCCTCTTCGGCCCCGATCGCCACATAGTCGTCGGGCAGCTCGATACCAAGGGCTTTGCAGTTGTCGGCATTGTACTCCTTGGTGACCTCGGGCGCATACTGAATGGCCATCTCTTCCACATTCGCCTCGCCCTTGAGGATCTGCACGGCCATCTCGCCGGTGGCATAGCCCAAATCATAGTAGCTGATGGACAGCGTCACGCAGCCGCAGCCGGAGCAGATGCCCTCCTCACCGGCAACCACAGGCACGCCGGCGGCCAGGACTACGTTGGCAATGGCCTCGGTGTTGGCGGCAGCGGTATTGTCGGTGGGTACATAGATCACGTCAGAGCCGTCGCAGGCGCTCTGCACCACGCTGGGCAGATCGTTCACGTCGTTGAAGGGGAACGCCTCACAGGTGTAACCAGCATCTTCCAAATAACCCTGGATGGTGGTGATCTGGTAGATGGAGTTGGCCTCGGCGGAGCAGTAGAGCAGACCCACGGTCTCTGCATCGGGGAAAAGCTCCGCCAGCATGGCTGCCTGCTCGTCCAGAGGGGCCAGGTCGGAGGTACCGGAGATGTTGTTGCCCACAGTGCCGGTCCAGTCTTCACCGTTGATGCCCAGAGCAGTGGCATAGTCGGTGATGGAGGTGCCCAGGATGGGGATGGTATCGGTGGCAGCGGCCGCCTTCTGCAGAGGAGAAGTGGCGTTGGCCAGGATCAGGTCCACATCGTTGGCGACGAAGCCGTCGATGATGGTGCCCACAGCGGAGTCCTCGCCGCCGGCGTTCTGCACGTCGATGTTATCCTCGAAATCCTCACCGAACGCGTCGACGAGAGCGTCCACGAAGCCCTGGGTGGCGGCGTCCAGCGCCACATGGGGAGCCAGCTGGCACACGCCAACCTGGAAGTCGGCTGCCTCGTCGTCAGCAAAAGCCACGGCGCTCAGAGACAGGACCATGGTCAGCGCCAGTACGATCGCAAGTACCTTTTTCATCTTGTTCTGTTTCCTTTCGATACTGATTTTGGGCGCGATTGCGCACTTTTATATACATCGGTATTCTAATGCTTTAAATGGCTGATGTCAATGTGCAGTTTCCCCAAAAACCACACATTGACATCATTTTTGTTGATGCAATATCTCCTACCTGTGGCCGCTTATTTCAGCACCACTTTCCGGTAGTTCTTTTTGCCCCGCCGGAGCAGCACGCCCTCCCGGAGCTTTTCCGCCGGGACCGCCAGGAACAGGTCGGTCACCTTTTCCCCGTCCAGGGTCACGCCGCCCTGGGAGATGTTCTGCCGGGCCTCGGAGTTGGACTTCACCAGCCCCGCCTTCACCAGCAGCACCTTCACGTCCATCGCCCCGTCGGTGAGATCGGCTTCGGTCAGCTCCGTCACAGGCATCTCCTCCCCGGAGCCCGCCCCGAACAGGGCCCGGGCGGCGGTCTGGGCCTTCCGGGCCTCCTCCTCGCCGTGGACCATCTTGGTCAGCTCATAAGCCAGGATCTCCTTGGCCTCGTTGATCTTCTGGTCCTTCCAATGGTCCATCTCCTCGATCTGGTCCATGGGCAGGAAGGTGAGCATGCGGATGCACTTCATCACGTCGTCGTCGCCCACGTTCCGCCAGTACTGGTAGAAGTCGTAGGGGCTGGTCTTGTTGGGGTCCAGCCACACGGCGTTGCCGGCGGTCTTGCCCATCTTGTTCCCGTTGGAGTCGGTGAGGAGCGTCACCGTCATGGCATAGGCGTCTTTGCCCAGTTTCCGGCGGATGAGCTCCGTGCCGCCCAGCATATTGCTCCACTGGTCGTTGCCGCCGAACTGCATGTTGCAGCCCAGGGTCTGGAACATATGGTAGAAGTCATAGGACTGCATGATCATGTAGTTGAACTCCAGGAAGCTGAGGCCCTTCTCCATCCGCTGCTTATAGCACTCGGCCCGAAGCATGTTGTTCACGGAAAAGCAGGCGCCCACCTCCCGCAGCAGGTCCACGTAATTGAGCTGCAGCAGCCAGTCGGCGTTGTTGGCCATCATCGCCTGGCCGGGCCCCTCGCCGAAGTCGATAAAGCTGGCCATCTGGCGCTTGAAGCACTCGGCGTTATGGTCGATGGCCTCCCTGGTGAGCATCTTGCGCATATCCGAGCGGCCGGAGGGGTCTCCGATCATGGTGGTGCCGCCGCCGATGAGGGCAATGGGCTTGTTGCCGGCCTGCTGCAGCCGCTTCATGAACGTCAGCGTCACGAAGTGCCCGGCGGTCAGGCTGTCCGCCGTGCAGTCGAAGCCGATGTAAAAGGTGGCTTTGCCTTCGTTGATAAGGTCCTTGATTTTGTCCTCGTCCGTCACCTGGGCGATGAGCCCGCGGGCGACCAGTTCATCATACAGGGTCATGTCTCGTTCTCCTCAAACCAATTTTAGTTTCCACGCATCTGCCGCAGCAAGCTGTTCCTCCGCGGAGGCAGTCGTCGTCTCGGTGATGTTGTCGCCGCCGGCAAGGCGGGCGATCTCCCGCCGCCGGCCGGCCCGGTCCAGCTCATCCACCGTGGTGTAGGTCCGGCCGCCCCGTTCCAGCTTCTCGATGAGGTACTGGGCGTCGGCCATGGCGGCGATCTGGGGCAGGTGGCTGACGCACAGCACCTGCCGGTGGCGACCGGTAAGGGCCAGCTTCTCCCCAACCCGGCTGGCCGCCACGCCGGACACGCCGGTGTCGATCTCGTCAAACACCGCCGTGGGCACCGGGTCGTTCTGGCCGAACACGATCTTCAGGGCCAGCATGATGCGGCTGAGTTCGCCGCCGGAAGCGGCCCTAGCGATGGAGCGTGGGTCCTCGCCGGTGTTGGCGCTCATGAGAAACTGCACTCTGTCCGCACCCTTGGGGCCGAATCCCGGCTCGCCGCCTAAGGGGGCAAATGCCGTCTCGAACCGGGCGGAGGGCATGCTCAGCTCCTTCAGTTCCCGTTCCACCCGCCTGGCGAGGGTCTCACCCGCCTTTTTCCGGGCTTTTGTCAGCGCCGCCGCCGCCGTGACGCAGCCCTTTTTCAAGCTCTCCCGTTTCTGATAGAGCTTTTCCAGGGCCTCGCCGCTGTACTGGATCTCCTCCAGCCGGGCTGCGGACTCCTCATAGATCGTGACCAGCGCCGCCTCATCCAGGGCGCCGAATTTTTTCTCCAGCCGCCGCAGCTGGGCCAGCCGCCCCTCCACCCGGTCGAATTCCTCCGGGGAGAAGTCCAGGCTGTCCCCCACGTCCCGGATGCGCTCGGCGGCGTCCTGCAAAAGGCCCACCGCTTCGGCCAGGGCGTCGTCCGCCGCGGCCAACTCCTCGCTCCAGCCCCGGGCCCGGCTGAGCCAGCCCCGGGCCTGTCCGGCCAGCTCCACGGCAGAGCTCTCATCCCCGTACAGGGCGGTATAGGCCCCTTCCGCGGCCTCACGGAGCTTTTCACCGTTTCTGAGGAGGGCCGAGCGGCTCTCCAGCTCCGCCTCCTCCCCGGCTTTCAGCTCCGCCTTCTCCAGCTCCTGGACCCGGTATTCCAGGCTCTCCGCCAGCCGCCGGCGGGTCTCGTCGTCCAGGGAAAGGCGCTCGATCTCCCGCTCGTTGGCCTGATACGCCTCATAGGCAGCCCGGTAGGCGGACAGCTCCTCCTCCGCGCCGGCAAAGGCGTCCAGGTAGTCGATGTGGCGGCTCTCATCCAGCAGCTGCCGGCCATCGTTCTGGCCGTGGATGTCCACCAGCAGGGCCCCCAGGGCCCGAAGCTGGGACACGGTGACGGGCACCCCGTTGACCCGGCAGGCGCCCTTGCCGCCGGCAGACACGCTCCGCTGGACGATCAGGGTCCCATCCTCCGGCTCCACGCCGTTTTCCTCGCACCAGGCGGCAGCCGGGTCCGCGTCGAACACCGCCGCGGCCAGGCACCGGTCCGCCCCGGTCCGCACCAGTTCCCGGCTGGTCCGCCCGCCGGTGACGGCGTACAGCGCGTCGATGACGATCGATTTTCCCGCGCCGGTCTCGCCGGTCAGCACGTTCAGCCCTTCCCGGAACTGGACGTCAGCCCGCTCCACCACCGCGATATTCTCGATGTGGAGGCTCCTGAGCATACGCCTTTACCTCTTGTAGGCCCGCCGCAGCTGCGCGCACAGCCGTTCCGCCGCCGCGGCGTTGCGCAGCACGATGATGGCCGTGTCGTCTCCGGCCACGGAGCCCAGGATGGAATCCTCCCCCATGGCGTCGATGGAGGCGCAGACGGCGCTGGCAAGGCCCGGCAGGGTCTTGACCACCACGGTGTGCAGCGCGTGGTCAAAGCCGATGCAGCCCTCCCGGAAGATCTCCTCCAGGCGGCGGGCAGCCTCTCCGGCCTCGTCCTGACCGGCCTGGACATAGCGGTAGCGTCCGTCGGGGCCGATCTCCTTCACCAGGCGCAGCTCCTTGATATCCCGGGAAACAGTGGCCTGGGTACTCTTCACGCCCCGGGCCAGCAGGGCCTCCAGAAGCTGTCCCTGCGTCTCGATGCTCTCCTGGCCGATCACGTCCAGGATCACGCTCTGTCTGGATGTCTTCATGCTCTCCCTCCCAATTTCTCAAAAGCCGTCTCATAGAAGCTTTTTGTTCCAAGATCCGCCATCAGCAGCCGGTACCCGGACTTGGTCACCACCACCCGGTCTCCGTCTGCCAGGTCCGTCATGCCCCGGCCATCCACGCTCAGCACGCACCGCCGGCCCTCGCCCACGTCCGCCGGCAGCACGGTGATCGTGCGCTCCGGGCTGAGGACAAAGGATCGGGCCGCCAGCATATGGGCGCAAATGGGGGTCAGGACGATGGCCTCCGCTCCCGGCTCCACCAGCGGGCCGCCGGCTGCCATGGAATAGGCCGTGGAGCCGGTGGGCGAGGACAGGATCAGGCCGTCGCCGGAAAACGCCAGGATCTGCTGCTCATCCCCCAGGGCCGTGAGGTGCACGTTCTGCACGATGCCGGAGATGACCGCGTCGTTGAGGGCCGTGTCGAAGAATATCCGCTCTCCGCCGCGGCATATCTCCACGTCCAGCATCATCCGGGGCACCGGCCGGAACCTGCCCGCTGCCGCGTCCTTCAGGAGGACGGCGCTGTCCCGGTCCAGTTCCGTGAGAAACCCCACATGCCCCAGATTCACCCCCACCAGGGGCACGTCGTGGCGCATCACCTGGGGCGCGATGCGCAGGATGGTCCCGTCGCCCCCCAGGGTCACCAGCAGGTCCGCCCCGGCCAGGGCCTCGTCCAGGTCCGTCACAGGAAAGGGCGGCGCCGTCTCCGGCTCTCCGCACACAGGGCTCACGATCACCCTGTGGCCTTCCGTCTCCAGCATGGTCCGGATGCGGGCCGTGTAGGACAGGTCCCCATCCCGCTGGACATTGGGACAAAGAACTACCGTACTCATCCCGTACCTCCTCTCCCCGCATCCAGCACCTCATGGGACCGGCGCACGATCTCCGCGCAGTCCACCGGGTCCGCCGCCCCGGAAAGCCCCAGCCAGGCCAGATACTCGATGTTCCCCTCCGGGCCCCGCACCGGCGAAAAGGTCATCCCCCGCAGCACAAAGCCCATCTCCTCCGCGTCGGCCGCGAACCGCTCCAGCACCTCCCGGTGCACCGCAGGGTCCCGGACCACGCCCTTCTTGCCCACCTTCTCCCGGCCAGCCTCGAACTGAGGCTTCACCAGGCATACCACCTGGCCGGACGGCTTCAACAGGCTCTTTACCGCCGGCAGCACCAGCCGCAGGGAGATGAAGGACATATCCATCACCGCCATATCCATGGGGCCCGGGAACATATCCGGGGCCAGGTTCCTGGCGTTGGTGCGCTCCATGACCGTGACCCGCCCGTCGTTCCGCAGGCTCCAGGCCAGCTGTCCGTAGCCCACATCCACCGCGTACACATGGGCCGCGCCCCGCTGCAGCAGGCAGTCTGTGAACCCCCCTGTGGAGGCGCCGCAGTCCACGCAGACTGCCCCCGCCGGGTCGATATGAAACGTGTCCAGTGCCTTTTCCAGCTTCAGCCCGCCCCGGCTCACATAGGGCATCTGGGCGCCCCGGACCTCCACGGCGGCGCTCTCGTCCACCGTCACGCCGGGCCGTGTCACCTTTTCCCCGTTCACATACACGTCGCCCGCCAGGATCAGGACCTTGGCCCGCTCCCGGCTGGGGGCATGGCCCAGGTCGAATACCCGCTGGTCAAGCCGTATCTTTCCCATGCTCCATCTCCAAAACGGCGTCGGCGATGCCGCCAGCGTCCAATCCCTTTTTGCGCCGCAGGGCGTCCGGCGACCCGTGCTCCAGGATGCCGTCTGCCAGATCCAGGCGCTTTCCGTACCGCAGAGGCAGGCCGCTCTCTGCGGCGGCAGCCAAAAGTCTCTCTCCCACGCTGCCCTCCCGGCACGCCTCCTCCGGCACCACCAGCGCCCCGGTCTTTTTCACCGACGCCAGCACCGTGTCCGCATCCAGGGGGCTGAGGACGTTCAGCTTGACCACTTCCGCGCTGACATTCTGCCTGGCCAGCAGCTTTGCCGCCGCCAGGACCTCGTTGAGCTCGACGCCGTAGGCAGCGATGGTCACGCCGGAACCCGGCCTCACCACGGCGGCAGGCCGGTCCGAGGTGTCTCCCTTGAACGCGCCCTCCCCGCCCCGGGGATAGCGCACGGCCACCGGTCCCGTATCCTCCGCCAGCGCCTTTTTCAGCATGCTCCGGAGCTCCCGGAAGCTGGCCGGGGCGTATATCTTCATCCCCGGCACGGTGGCAAGGTAGGCCACGTCAAAAAGCCCCTGGTGGGTCTCGCCGTCCTTGCCCACGATGCCGGCCCGGTCCACACCGAACACCACGTGCAGCCCCATCAGGGCCACATCGTGGATGAGCATGTCATAGCCCCTCTGCAAAAAGGTGGAGTACACCGCGAATACCGGCTTCAGTCCCTGGGACGCCATGCCCGCGGCCATGGCGGCGGCGTGCTCCTCGGCAATGCCCACGTCGAAAAACCGGTCCGGATACGCCTCCTGAAAACCGATCAGGCCCGTCCCCTCTTTCATGGCAGCCGTGATGGCCACCACGGTCTTGTCCTGGCCCGCGATCTCCGTCAGCGCCCTGCCGAACACCGAGGAGAAATCCTCGCCGGTATATCTGGGGATACCGCTTTTCGCGTCAAAGGCGCCCACTCCATGGAATGCCTCCGGGGCCTTTTCCGCGGGGGGATATCCCTTGCCCTTTTTCGTGATCACATGTACCAGCACCGGCGCCCGGTATTCCTTCGCCCAGCGGATGGCGTTCTCCACCTTCCGGATGTTGTGGCCGTCGATGGGGCCGATGTACTCATAGCCGAAATCGTCGAAGATATTCTCCGGGATGATCCGCTCCTTGAGCCAGCGCTTCATGCCGCTCAGCAGGGACGAGATCACCGGGATACGGGGGATGATGGTGGTCCGGTACCACTTTTTGAACCGGATGTACTCCACCCGGGTACGCATCCGGCTCAGCATGGATGCCAGGCCGCCCACGCCCTCGTTGATGCTCATGCCGTTGTCGTTGAGGATGATCACCAGCGGCTCTCCGCTGCGGCCGGCGTCCGACAGCCCCTCAAAGGCCATGCCGCCGTTGAGCGCGCCGTCTCCGATGAGGGCCGCCACATCGTAATCCGCCCCCAGGGCCGTCCGGGCCCGGGCCATGCCCAGCGCCACTGAGACGGAATTGGAGGCGTGGCCGGCAATGAACGCATCGTGGACGCTCTCATAGGGTCTGGGGAAGCCCGCCAGTCCACCCATCTCCCGAAGGGTGGAGAAATCCTTCCGGCCTGTGAGCAGCTTGTGGGTATAGCACTGATGGCCCACGTCAAAGACGAGCCGGTCCCGGCTCGTATCGTAGACCCGGTGCAGCGCCACCGTCAGTTCCACGCTCCCCAGATTGGAGGCCAGATGGCCCCCGTGCCGGGACAGCGAAGAGATCAGATATTCCCGTATCTCCTGACACAGCTCATCCAGCGCTTCCGGCGGAAGCGCCCGCACATCCTCCGGGCTGTGTATGTTATCCAAAAGTCCCATATCGTCTACCAAGCATCTGTCGTCAAGTCATGCGTGTTTTCCCGCAGGAAAATTATAATAACAAAATACGCCCCGGAATTCAAGGCGTATTTTGCATATTTTCATTACAAAATGAATACTCGGTCTTCAGCTCTCCCGGCCCGCCAGCATTTCCGTCAGTTCCCGGAGAAATCCCGTATCGCCGAAGGCGTCCAGCAGCCGGTAGGCGTCGGCGGTATATCCCTCCGTCATCTCCTGGCACTTTTCCGGGCCCAGCATGGCGCAAAAGCCGTCCCCGTCCAAAAGGTCGTCCCGGCACTGGAAGGCCATCCCCAGGGCCCCGCCGAAATCCCGGGCGGCGCTCACAGTCTGCTCCGGCGCCCCGGCCGCGGCGGCGCCCATGGCGCAGGCCGCGGCGATGAGCGCGGCTGTCTTGGCCCTGTCGGTGGCCGTCAGGCCCTCCGACGTATGGGAGAAGTCCCCCAGGTCCATGAATTGACCGCCGCAGATGCCCGCCACGCCGGCTGCGGCGCTGAGGATGCGGCAGCAGCGGGACCGGTCCGCCTCCGGGATGGGCGCGGCGCATACGGCGGCGAAGGCCTCCGCCTGCAGGCAGTCCCCCGCCAGCACGGCGGTGGATTCCCCGAATTTTATGTGATTGGACGGCCTGCCCCGGCGCATATCGTCGTCGTCCATGCAAGGCAGGTCGTCGTGGATGAGGCTGTAGGAGTGCAGCAGCTCCACCGCGCAGGCGACAGGCAGCGCGTCCTCCGGCTCCAGGCCGCAGATGCGGGCAAACTCCAGGCACAGGATAGGCCGGACCCGCTTGCCGCCGGCCTCCAGGGTATAGCGCATGGCCTCCCGCAGTCCGTCCGCCCCGTCTCCCACCGGGACGAACCGGCCCGCCAGCCAGGACTCCACCATGGACTGATACCGCTCATATCTCTCCAGCATGTCTATCGTCCGTCCTCCTATTCAAAGGGCAGCTCTTCAGGCTCCCCGTCCGGTCCCTTGCGGAGCTGGACCACTTTCTGTTCCGCCTCGTCCAGCAGCTTGCCGCAGGAGCGGAGCAGGCCCGCACCCTCCTCGAAAAGTCCCAGGCTCTCCGCCAGGGGCGCGTCGCCCTTTTCCAGCAGCTTCACGATCTCCTCCAGCCGGGCCAGGGATTCCTCAAAGGTCTTTTCCTTTTTCGCCATCGTGTACCTCCTCCACCACACAGTCCAGGCTTCCCCCGGACAGTCTCACATTGATCGTATCGCCCTTTGCCGCATCCGCCGCGGAGCGAAGCGCTGCGCCGTTCTTCTCCGCGATGGCATAGCCGCGGCCCAGCACTTTCAAGGGGCTCAGTGCGTCCAGCTTGGCCGCCAGGGCCACATAGGCCCGGCGCTTCTCCCCGGTCTGCTTCTCCCCCGCCGCGGCCAGGCCGCTCCGGGCGTAATCCAGGGCCATGCGCTTGGCCCCCAGATAGACCTCCGGGTCCGTCAGGGCTGGCCGGGCGGCAAGCTCTTCCAGCCGCCGGGACAGCATGTTCAGCTTCTTGCCCACGGCCTGTCCCAGGCGGATGTTGGTCTGGGCAATCCAGGCCGCCACCTCCTCCGCGTCCGGTCCCGCGATCTCCGCGGCGTTGGAGGGTGTGGCCGCCCGCCGGTCCGCCACATAGTCGGCGATGGTGACGTCCGGCTCATGGCCCACGGCAGAGATGACGGGTATCTCCGAATCATAGATGGCCCGGGCCACCCGCTCGTCGTTGAAGGCCCACAGGTCCTCCATGGACCCGCCGCCCCGGCCTGTGATGATCAGGTCCGCCACCCGATACCGGTTGGCGTAGCGGATGGCGCCCACGATCTCCGGCGGTGCCTCCGTCCCCTGGACCCGGACCGGCAGGACCAGTATCTTTGCCAGGGGCCAGCGCCGGCCCAGGACACGGATGATATCGTGCACCGCCGCGCCTGCGCCGCTGGTGATCACCGCCACCCGCCGGGGAAATGCCGGCAGCGGCTTTTTGTGGGCGGGCTCGAAAAGGCCCTCGGCGGCCAGCTTCGCCTTGAGCTGCTCAAAGGCCACCTGCAGGTCGCCGGCGCCCTCGGGCATCAGGTCCGAGACATACAGCTGATAGGCCCCGTCCCGGGGAAACACGCTGACCCGCCCGGTGGCCGTGACGGACATGCCGCTCTCCGGCCGGAACCGGAGCTTCGCCGCGCTGGAGCGGAACATGACGCACCGCAGGCTGCTCTGGGCGTCCTTCAGGGTGAAGTAGTGGTGGCCGGAGGGATAGACCTTGTAGTTGGAAAGCTCCCCCTTCACCATCACCCGGCTCAGGAGCGGGTCCTCCTCCAGGAGCGCCTTCACATGCTCGTTGAGGGCCGTGACGGTAAAGACCGCTTCATGCATCGGGCTTGTCCTCTTTTTGCACCTCTCCCCGGTAGAAGCCCCCCAGCACGCCGTTGATGAAGGCCACTACGTCGGCGTCCTCGTAGCCCTTGGCGAGTTCCACCGCCTCATCCATGGCCGCCGCGTCCGGCACGTCGGGCATGTACAGGACCTCAAAAATGGCCTGGCGCAGGATGGCCGCGGCGCTGCGGGATATGCGCTCCGGGCGCCATCCCTTGGCGTACTTGCCGATGAGCCTGTCCAGCTCCTCCCGGTGCTCCGCCACGCCGGATACGCTCCGGCGGATGAAATCCAGCTCTCTCTCCGCGGGAGCGCCGGCATAGAGCTCCCCCTCGGCGGCCAGGGTGGCATAGTGCTCCGGTTCGAAGAACTCCTCCACCGCCCGCTGTGGGTCCAGGCCCGTACTGGCCACGGAAAAGCCCAGCTGGATGGCAATCTCTCTTGCTGCTGTTCTGGTCATGCTGCCTCCATATACAATGAGGAGCCCCGGACGGGGCTCCGATAATCAGTGTGACACAGGATCATTTCTTGTCGAAGGAAACGCCCGTCACATGGACGTTCACCACCGTATCCATACCGGTGACGGATTCCACCTCGCTGCACACCGCGTCCTGGACCCGGACAGCCGTATCGGTGATACTGCCGGAGGCGCGGACGACGATGAGCACGTCGATGGTGATCTTCTCATCGACAAAACGGATCTTCAGGCCCTTCACGGGATTCTTCCGTCCGAACAGGTCCACCAGGTCCGGCGTATTCGGGCTGCCAAGTCCGGCGACGCCCTCCACCTCGGTCACGACCGCCCCCACCATGACGGCGATCACATCCTCCGAGATGTTGACGGTGCCCTTTTCTTCCTGCTTGGTGATGTAATTCTCAGCCATCGCCCATGACCTCCCAAAAATCGGTTATGGGTATTATAACACACCGTCCCCAAAAAGAAAAGGGGCATTTACTCTGTTACTTCAATGATGTTCAGCGCCTGGGCGGTATAATCCGTATTGGACACCACCGTCTCGGTGATCTGGGCCACCTGGGTATCGGTCAGCCCCTCCACCGGCGCGGGGACCGCCACGGTCACGCCCTCGTCGGAGACGAACACCACGCAGTCGGTGAACTGCTTGGCGAGCAGCTGGTTCTCCAGCAGGCTCTCCTGCATGTTCCAGCTGGCCATGGCGTTGATCTGCCGCATGGACTCATCCACCACCTCCTGGCTGGTCTCCTCCCCGGCGCACGCCTGCTCCAGCAGCTGCAGCGCCTCGTCCCGGGAGGACTGACGGGTGAGCCGGGCCTCATCGAAATACGCGGAGACCGCCACGCTGGGCGCCTCTGTCTCCGCCTCAGCCGCCGTATACTCCTCCTCTGCCGCCGTCATGGCCGCGTCCTCCGCCGCCACCATGGCCGAATCCGCTGTGCCCCAGCGGCTGTTGTAGGACCAGTTCAGATACACCGCCGCCCCCACGAACACCAGCACGGCAATGACAACGATATTGCGTTTCAAATTCCTCTTCAAGATTCGTCCCTCCAGTTTTCATTCATTTTATAAATCGCGATCTTATCTGCGCCCAGCCCGGTATAACACCGCATCGCCTCCGTGATATCCAGCCGCACGGAGACGCTGTCCGCTCCCTGGCATACCACTGCCGCGCCGTTTTCTGAAAGCAGTACCTCTGAGCGCCCCACCCCTTCCATTGCCGAGAGCAGCTGTTCCAGTCTCGCCTCCTCCGTGACCTCCGGGGCCGTATCGGGCCCCTGGGCCCCGCCCGACGGCCAGAGCAGCAGGACCAGGCCCACCGCCGCCACCAGAAGCACATACTTCCAGCGGCCCAACCGCTCCCTGAGCGCAGCGCCCGCCTCAGTCATCGCTCCTCCACGCCTGCCGTTCGGCAGGGATGCCCAGCTCCGCCTCGATGACGCCCGCCAGCCGGCCGCTGTACGGCGCGTCCACCGTCACTGCCCAGGGATACCAGAGCAGATCCTCCTCGTCCCACCGGGCCGACAGAGAAACACCCTTTACGTCAAGTCCCGCCTCGGCCGCTTTGGCTAATATATATGCCTCGCATTTGTCCTCTATGTATGTCCGATCCAGCATTTTTGCCTCCTCCTCTGCCTGCTCTGTGATGACCTCTGCCTGCTGCTCATACTGGGCGATGGACGACGCCAGCGTCCCGAAATCCAACCTTACCACAGGCCCCGCCACCGCCAGCGCGCACATGAGCCCACAGGCGAGGCGCAGCACCTGTTTCACCCTGCCCGGCGGCGTCAGCGCCATGGCGACGGCGGCCAGCAGCGACGCCGCCGTGATGGACAAGACCCACTGCCTCATCCCGCCAGCATCTCCGCCGAGAGCACAACGCTCACGAACAGCATGATCCCCGCGCTGCCCACCAGGCCCAGCGCCATGCCGTAGGCCGTGCCGATGTTGCCGACGAGCCCCGCCAGCCTGCCCTCCGCAAAGGGCTCCGCGATGCAGGCAGCCGCCTTGAACATGAGATAGTGCAGGCCCAGACCCAGCAACGGTCCCACGCAGACGCTCACCACTGCCGCCAGGCCGAACACCCCCACCGCCCCCCGGACCAGCGCCGCTCCGGCCACATAGGTATCCGCCGCGTCCGCCAGGATGGAGCCCACCACAGGCAGCGCCGCAGAGATGGCGGATTTGGTAAGGCTCCCCGCCACCTTGTCAGCGTTCCCGGCCACCGCTCCTGTCACCGTAAGGGCAAGGGTGAACACGCTGGTCAGCCCTGCCAGGAGCGTGGTGCACACCCACCCGATCAGCTTGACCGGCCCGTTCAGCGCCCCGCTAGGCAGCGCCGCGTTGGCGGCGCTGGCGGCGGCATAGGCGTAGATCACCGGCAGCACGACTTGGGTCCCAGCCGCCATCAGGATGTCCAGGAACATGGCCGAGGCCGCGTACCGGGCGGCTGCCGCCGCGCCGTGTCCTCCGGCTGCCGCCGCCGCCGTGATGGTCGGCAGGAGCGCCCGGGAGAAATCGGACAGCTCCAGCAGGGCCGTTCTGGCCTGCCCCAGGAAGGAATGCATATCCCCCGCGCAGGCGCTCATGACCGCCAGGGCGCCCCCCAGGATCACATATTCCGACGCCTTTCCCTTCTCGCTGAGGGCACTGGCCAGCGAGCACAAAAGCGTCACCGCCAGCGCCACCGAGGCGCTTCTCGCCGCGGCGGACACCTGCCCGGACAGGACGGACAGGACCCAGGACCAGATCCGCTGCCACAGGCCGCTTCCGGCGGCGTCGGCCACCGTGGCGCCCCCCAGAATGGCCCGGGCAGACTCCGGCAGTGCCTCCTCCACGCCCTCCGTCTCCGCCGCGAACGCGGGCACGGGCAGGAGGAGGCAGAAGATCAGCATGACCGCAAGTATCTTCATGTCAGTTCTCCTATCATCTGTAAGAGGGAGCGGATGAGAGGGAGCGCCGTCACGATGGCGCAGGCCGCGCCGCACAGCTCCACCGCCGACGCCACTGCCCCCTGTCCCGCGTCCTTGCAAAGATCCGCGGCCAGGCGCGTCACCACGCCCAGACCCACGCATTTGAGCACGGGGCTGACGATGGCCGGGCTCAGGCCCGTCTGCTCCCGGGCCAGGTCGATCACATCCTTGACCTGGACGAACAGCTCCAGTGCCAGTCCCGCGCCGAAAAGGCAGACCGCCAGGCTCAGCGCCAGCGCCAGCTCCGGCGCGTTTTTCTTCAGCAGCAGCGAGATCAGGGCCCCGGCCAGACCCAGCGCCGCCGCCTGGACCAGTACCGTCATCCCAGTTCAAACAGACGGCGGATGAGGTCAAACAGCTCCGCGATGCGCTGGACCAATATCACCAGCACCACCACCAGTCCCGCGATGGTGGTCATCAGCGCCTGCTCATCCCGGCCGGACCGGGTCAGGAGCAGGTTCAGCACCGCCACCAGGATGCCCACCGCCGCGATTTTGAATATCAGATCAACATCCATTGCCCCATCCCCTGTCATCCTTGGTCACAAAAGCAGCACCGCCAGCGCCGCCGCCCCGGCGGCGGATATCCCCACCGCCATCCGTCCCCGCTCCCGCAGGGCCGTTCGCGCCTCATCCCGGGCCCGCTCCGCCTGCTCCCGGCAGGCGGCCAGGGCGGCGAGCTGCTCCTCTGCCCCATACTGGCCCAGCACCTGTCCCAGGGGCGTCAGAAGCTGCCGCTCGGCAGCCGGAAACGCCTTCAGCGCCTCGGACCATATCTCCTCAAAGGGCCGCCGACCCAGCAGCTCCAGCCCCTCGCTCACCCGGCGGCAAAGGGCGCCGGCCTGGCAGTTCAGCTGTCCCGCCAGCTTCCCGAAGAGCGCCGGCAGAGGCGTGCGGAACCGGCCCATCTCAAATTCCATCAGCCCCAGCATCCGGCACAGCTCCTCCCGCAGCGCCGCCCGCTCTCTCAGGCTCCCCGCCGCGCACAGCCCGGCCAGAACGCCCGCCGCCGTGACCAGGGCCGCTCCCGCTAGGCGCATGGGAGCTCCTCCACTCCATACCGGCGGACGCCGTTTCGGTTTTCCACCCATATCCGTTTTTGGAACGCCCCCGCCGCCAGAAGCCTCCGACAGACCGCCCCCGGCGGCTCGTCCCGGCTCCCGTGGGCGGTGGCCAGCAGCCGCACTCCGCCGGCCGCCGCCTCCAGAAGGGCTGCCGCCTCTTCCTCGCTCCCCACCTCGTCCACCGCCAGGACCTGGGGATTCATGGCCCGCAGCAGCAGCCCCAGCGCCTGGGCCTTGGGCGCGCCGGTGAGCACGTCCGTGCAGGGCCCCACGTCAAAGGAGGGCGTCCCGGACCATGCGTCCGCGATCTCCCCCCGCTCGTCCGCCGCCGCCACCCGCAGCCCGTCCTGACTCAGCCGCCGGACGATCTCCCGCAGGAGCGTGGTCTTGCCGGCCCCCGGCGGGGAGACGATCAGCGCGGAGCGAAAGCCTCCGGCGGTCAGCGCCGGCCATATGCCGTCGGCGCAGCCTGGCACAGCCCGGGGGATGCGGACGGCGAGAGAGGATATCTCCCGGACGGACTCCATGCCGGTCTGGGTCCACACCGCCGTGCCGCAGACCCCCACCCGGACGCCCCCGGGAGCGGAGAGAAATCCTCGGCGGAGCTGCTGGCCCGCCGTATGGAGGCTGGCCCCTGTGGCCGCCTCCAGCACCGCCCGCAGGTCCCGTTCCGTCACTGGCCCGGTCCCCAGGCCGTACTCCCGGCCCGCCAGCAGGGCCGCCGCCTCCCGGCCCCGGCGCAGCCGAAGTTCCTCGCAAATGCTCCTGCTGTCCCCGTCCAGGGCCAGCAGGCCCCGGCGCAGCCCGTCCGGCAGCAGAGCCGCCGCCGCCAAAAAACCGTCCATGCTCTCACCTCGGGACAAGTCTATGCGGCCTGTCCCCCGGTCTATGACTGCTCCACTATTCACATACTGTTCACACACAATATGTTGACATTGCCCCTGGGATTTGGTAACATATTTCAGATTATATAGTAGTTTACAGTGAGAAAGGAGCGTGTCCCATGCACCGCACACGCCTCATCGCCTTTCTGGCCGCGCTGGTCCTCATCCTCTCCCTCACCGTCCCCGCCCTGGCTGACGGGGAGCCGGCGAAAGAAGCTGCCACGTCTGTCTCCTATCAACTGGACGATGCCCCCAGCGGCTGGATATGCCGTACCGGCGACAAGATTTTTTATATGGACTACCAGCGCGACGGGGATGAAGTGCGGTATTATCTGACCGTGATGGAACCTGCCCTGGGCGGCTACCGTACCACGCAACTTTTCGAGATGCCCCAGACTACCATTGCGTCATTTCAGGGCCAGATATACCTCTGCTCCTGGAACGGTGACCGCCAGTGTATCCTCTCTGTCGACCCGGAGACATACCAGCAGACAGAGGTTATTTCCGCCGCGGACGGGGTGCATATCTCCCGCGTCCTGGGCGTGATAGACGATAAGCTGTATATCTCCGCTTATGACGAGGGGCAGCCGGACTCCAGTCTTTACATCTATCACATCAACAGCGACAGCACTGTCCAACAGGACGTCTATCTGGACGAACAGGGTCTGGAGCAGCTGTTTATGACAGTCCCCTCATTTCTCCCGCACAGACTGAGTCCCGGCTGCGACGGACTGTATGCGCTGACAGACGAAGGTACACTGCTCCATCTGACCACCTCCTTGGAGTATTTGGATGAGTACATCCTCCCGGATACAACGTTCATTTCCTCTGGCGTATATCTGACCGGTGATACGCTGTACGGCCTCTCGCAAGACGGATTCGTCCGCATGAAAGTGGGCGGCTCGGACTATGAGCCCGTCACCCAGCGCATCCAGGAGCAGGGCGTCAGTGTTTTTGCCATCGACATGGACCAGGACTACCTCTATTTCTGCAATCTGTCGGAGGATGGTTCCGCTATGCTCTATCGGGCAGACGCCGGGACGCTGCAGGTCCAGCTGATGACCGAGCTGCCACTGGACATCTCCCTGTTCACCGACAACGGCATAGACGCCAGTTCCGTGAAAGCTTACTCCTACAAGCTGGACGAGAGCCACTTCATGCTCTGGCTGACCAACGCGCAGTTTAATCAGTGGCAGCTGGTCACCCTCCCCTCCCTCTGATACCCATCGGGCCTCATGCGGTCCCCCGACAATGACCGCAAATCCACAGCGTAAGGAGCACAGACCCATCCCATGCGTAAGATCCTCACAGGCTATTGGGGGGAGTACAAAAATTCCCTCATCCTGACCCCCATCTTCGTGCTGCTGGAGACGGTGGTCACCCTGGCCCTGCCCACCCTGATGAGCAACATCGTGGACCAGGGCGTGGCCAACGGTGACCGGCAGTACATCATCGTCTGCGGCCTTCTCATGACGGCCCTGGCCATCCTGAGCGTGGTCTCCGGCTATATCAGCACCTGGAACGCCTCCCGGGCGGCCAACGGCTTCGGCTCCAACCTGCGCCAGGCCATGTACCGGCACATCCAGGAGTTCTCCTTCGCAGACATCGACCGGTTCTCCACCGCCAGCCTCATCACCCGCACCACCAGCGACGTGCGCCAGCTGCAGATGGCCGTGCAGATGATGCTGCGCACCTTTATCCAGGCCCCCTTCCAGCTGCTGGTTGCCATGACCATCGTCATCACCTACTCCTGGCGCCTGGCCCTCATCTACATGGTGGCGGTGCCGGTGCTGTTCATCGGCGTCGTCACAGTGATGACCCTGGTGGATAAGCTCTTCCTCATCGTCCAGCAGAAGCTGGACGCCATGAACGCGGACATCCAGGAGAATCTGATCGCCATCCGGGTGGTGAAGGCCTTCGTCCGCCAGCGTTACGAGCGGCAGAAGTTCAAAAAGGCCAACGACGAGCTGACGCGGGCCAACCTGAAGGCGGTGGGCGTGATCATCGCCATGAGCCCCCTGGCCACCATCGTGCTCAACGCGGTCACCCTGTGCATCTACTGGTTCGGCGGCCGGATGGTGGCCACGGGCCACATCGAATCCGGCCAGCTGCTGGCGGTCATCAGCTATCTGAACCAGATCATGATGAGCGTGATGATGTTCTCCATGGTGCTCATGCAGTACACCCGCTCCCGGGCCTGCGGCAAGCGCATCGCCGAGGTGCTGGACACGGTGCCGGACATCCAGGACGGACCGGACGCTCCGGCCCGCACCGTCGCCCCGGACCGCGGGAGCGTGGAGTTCCGGGACGTGTCCTTCCGCTACAAGCGCACCGGCAACGGCGAGGACGTGCTGAAAAACATCACCTTCTCCGCCGCCCCCGGCGAGACGGTAGCCATCGTGGGCGGCACCGGCTCCGGCAAGTCCAGCCTGGTGAACCTCATCCCCCGGTTCTACGACGTGACCGCCGGGCAGGTGCTGGTGGACGGCGTGGACGTGCGGGACTACCGCATCGAGGACCTGCGGGCCGCCATCGGCATGGTGCTGCAAAATAACGTCCTGTTCTCCGGCACCATCCGGGAGAACATGGCCTGGGGCAATGAGCACGCCACCGACGAGGACATCATCGCCGCGCTGAAAAGTGCCCAGGCCTGGGATTTCGTCTCCCAGATGCCCGACGGGCTGGACACCTATATCCAGCAGGGCGGTACCAACGTCTCCGGCGGGCAGAAACAGCGGCTGTGCATCGCCCGGGCCATGCTGAAAAAGCCGGCCATCCTCATTCTGGACGACAGCACCAGCGCCGTGGACTCCGACACGGAAAGCCGCATCCGGGCCAGCTTCTCCCGGGAACTGAAAGACACCACCGTCTTCATCATCGCCCAGCGCATCTCCTCCGTGGTGAGCGCGGACAAGATCGTAGTCCTGGACGAGGGCCGCGTGGAGAGCGTAGGCACCCACGCCCAGCTCATGGAGCAGAGCCCCATCTACCGGGACATCTACACTTCACAGGTGGAGGAGGCGCTGTCCAATGGCTGAGAAAAAGAGCATCTGGGCCCAGCTCAAAGAGCGTCTGGCCGTGGACAATGTGGACGTCAACGACGAGAAGATCTACAAGGACGTGCGCGGCGGCCCCGGCGGCGGTCGGGACTTCCGCAGGCCCAAGGACGCCAAGGGCACCCTCATCCGCATCCTGGGCTATGCAGGCCGGCGCAAAGGACTTTTCGTGCTGGTGCTGGTCACCATGCTGATCTCCACCGTGTGCACCCTGGCGGCCAGCTATTACCTGCGGCCTCTCATCGACGACTATATCGTCCCCCTCATCACCAGTCCCGAAAAGAACTTCTCCGCCCTGGCAGGGCAGCTGGGCATTCTGGCGGGCATCTACCTGGCCAGCGCCGTGGCCACGTATTTCACCTCCCGGACCTGCATGACCCTGGCCCAGTGGGCCACCAACACCCTGCGCCGGGACCTGTTCTCCGCCCTGCAGGAGCTCCCCATCACCTTCTTTGACGAACACACCCACGGCGAGCTCATGAGCCGGTTCTCCAACGACGCAGACAACGTGCAGATGTGCCTGGAACAGGGCATCGTCCAATTCCTGTCCGGCATCATCACCTTTGTGGGCACGGTGGGTCTGATGATCAGCCTGAGCTGGAAGCTCTTCCTCATCACCCTTCTCACCATCGGTCTTTCCTTCGCCCTGGTGAAGGGGATCGGCCGGTATTCCCGCATCCTGTTCAAAAAGCAGCAGTCCTCCCTGGGCGCGCTGAACGGCTACATCGAGGAGATGCTGGACGGGCTGAAGGTGGTCAAGGCCTTCAACTACGAGGACCGGGCCAAGCGGGGCTTTGAGGCGCGCAACGACGAGTACCGGGAAAACGCCATCTTCGCCAACTTCCTGGGCAGCATCATCTTCCCCACCATGAACGCCGTCATGAACATCTGCTACGCGGTCACCGCCGTGCTGGGCGGCTTCATGACCGTGGCCGGCTCCTTCACCATCGGCTCTCTGGGGGTGTACCTCAATTACATCCGGCAGGTGACCATGCCCATCAACATGATGTCGAACCAGGCCATCAACCTGTTCTCCGCCATCGCCGGCGCCGAGCGCATCTTCGCCATCATCGACCATGAGCCGGAGCCGGACGACGGCACGGTCAGTCTGGTGACTGTGGACCGGTCTCCGGACGGCACCCTCACCGAGACCGGCCACGGGGAACGCACCGGCTTCTGGGCCTGGAAGATCCCCCAGGACGACGGGACATATCAGTTCAAGGAGGTCATGGGCAGCGTGCGGCTGGAGAACGTGAACTTCTCCTATGTGCCCGGAAAACCCGTGCTGCGGGACTTCACCGTCTGGGCGGACCCGGGGCAGAAGATCGCCTTCGTTGGCTCCACCGGCGCGGGCAAGACCACGGTCACCAACCTCATCAACCGGTTCTACGAGATCGACGGCGGCCGTATCCTCTTTGACGGCATCGACGTGAAGGACATCCAGAAGGCCGGCCTGCGCCGGAGCCTGGGCATCGTGCTGCAGGACACCAACCTCTTCACCGGCACGGTGATGGACAACATCCGCTACGGCAAACTGGACGCCACGGACGAGGAGTGCATCGCCGCGGCCAAGTCCGCCAACGCCCACGGCTTCATCACCCGCCTTCCGGACGGATACGATACCATGATTACCGGCAACGGCCAGAATCTGTCCCAGGGCCAGCGGCAGCTGCTGGCCATCGCCCGCACCGCCGTGGCAAAGCACCCGGTGATGATCCTGGACGAGGCCACCAGCTCCATCGACACCCGCACGGAAAAGCTCATCGACCGGGGCATGGACGCGCTCATGGAGGGACGGACGGTGTTTGTCATCGCCCACCGGCTGAGCACGGTCCGCAACGCCCGGGCCATTGTGGTCATCGAGCACGGCCAGATCGTGGAGCGGGGCAGCCACGAGGAGCTGTTGGAACAAAAGGGCCGGTATTACATGCTCTATACCGGCCAGAGCGAGCTGGACTGATATGGATTTTTTCAAGGAAAACGTCAATGACACCTGGGAAGCCCTGCGGGCGGACTGCGCAAACTGCATGCGCTGCGAGCTGGGCCGGACCCGCCATAACCTAGTCTTCGGCGTAGGGAACGAACACGCGGACGTGATGTTCATCGGCGAGGGCCCCGGAGAGCAGGAGGACCTGCAGGGAGAGCCCTTCGTGGGCCCGGCGGGAAAGCTGCTGGACACCATGCTGGAGATCATCGACCTGGACCGCACCATGGTCTACATCGCCAACATCGTCAAGTGCCGCCCGCCCCGGAACCGGGACCCCCTGCCCGACGAGCAGGCAGCCTGCATCGGCTGGCTGCACCGGCAGATCAGCCTGGTGGACCCAAAGATCATGGTCTTCCTGGGCCGCATCGCCGCCATGGCCTTCATCAAGCCCGATTTCCGCATCACCCGGGAACACGGCCAGTGGTTCGACGTGAACGGCCGCCGGGCCATGGCCATTTACCACCCCTCCGCTCTGCTCCGGGACCCCTCCAAGCGCCCCGAGACCTTTGTGGACCTGAAAACACTGCAACGGGAGATAAGAGACCTGTCATGATCGAACTGCATCCGGTCACCCTGGCCGACAAACCCTGGATCGACGCGCTGGCGCTGGCGGAAAATTCCCCCAGCGCGGACTACAACTTCGGCAATATCTTTCTCTGGGACGAGACGTACCATCAGCAGGTGGGCAAACTGGATGGCCGGATGGTCTCCATGCCCTGCTATGAGGACACGCCCTTTTTTGCCTGGCCCATCGGCAGCGGCGACATCGTCCCCGTGCTGGACGAGATGCGCGCCCTGGCGGCGGGACAGGGCTTCCCCTTCGTCCTGCGGGGCGTGACGGAAGACCACCTGCCCATGGTGAAGAGCCTCTGGGGCGACGCCTGCACCGTCACGGAGGAGCGGGACCTGTGGGATTATCTTTACGCCGCTGAGAAGCTGGACACCCTCTCCGGCAAGCACCTGCACGGCAAGCGCAATCACATCCACCGCTTCGAGCAGGAAAACGACTGGTACTTCTCCCCCATCACCGCCGATGACATCCCCGCCTGCCGCCGGATGCTGGACCGCTGGATGGAGACCTGCGGTGAGGACGAGCGGGACGGCATCAACGACGAGTACGCGGCCATCCAGCGGGCGTTCCAATGCTATGACGCGCTGGGCCTGGACGGAGGTATGCTCTGGTCCGGCTCCCGGCTGGTGGCCTTCTCCATCGGGGAGATGGCCGCGGCGAATACCTTTGACGCCCATTTTGAGAAGGCGTACGCGGACATCAACGGGGCCTATACCATGATAAACCGGGAGTTCGTCCGCTATATCCGCTCTGTCCACCCTCAGGTGGAGTGGATTAACCGGGAAGACGACACGGGCCGCCCCAGTCTCCGGCAGTCCAAACTCAGCTATCATCCCGACCGGATGGTGGAAAAATACAAGGTGGTGCTGCATCATGGATAACGTGACCATCCGCTCCTGGCGAAAGGAAGACCTGCCCCGGCTCGTCACCCTCTGGCAGGAGGGCTTTGGCGACGACAAAGCCTACATCGACGCATACCACTCCATCTATTTGAAGTCCGGCAGCTGCCTGGTAGCGGAGGCGGACGGCGAGGTGGTCTCCGCCATGTACATCATGAACGGCCCGCTGCTGTTCCCCCCTTCTGGCCGCTCCCTCTCCACGGCATACACATATGCCCTGACCACGGACAGAGCCTGGCGGGGCCGGGGCATCGGCGCGGCCGTATACAAGGCGTGTACGGCGGCTGCCCTGCAGTGGGCAGACGCCGCCTGTGTCCTGCCGTCGGAGCCCGGGCTGTACCCCTTTTATGAGAAGGCCACCGGCTGCATCCCCGTGAGCCGCATCCGGGAGGCCCGCATCTCCCTGGAGGACATCCCCGGCACCGCGAGAGACAACATCGCGTCCATCTCCTCCGGGGAATACTATCTGCGCAGGAAGGCGCTGCTCCGGGGCCTTCCCTACGCCGTCATGACCCCCACGCTCCTCACCCTGGAAACCCTCCATATGCGCCGCTTCGGCGGCGGCATGCTGGACCTGGACGGGGATATCGCTGCGGTGGAGATGGACGGGGACACCTGCCGTGTCCTGGAGCTGCTGGCCCCGGAGGGGGATTGGGCGGACGTGCTGGCCACGGTGGCCTATTGCTTCCCCGCCAAGCAGTACGATGTCCGCACGCCCCTGTTCTTCCCCGGTCCCGGCGAGGAACGGCCCTTCGTCCTGGCAGCCCTGGGCCCGGAGATCCGGGTGCCCCTGCCGGACGACCTGTGGTGGGGCTTCGCCTTTGACTGAGACACGGCCCGACGCCGGTCTCCCCTTGAAAATTTCCTGTTTTTTCAAAATTTAATACTTCTGTAATGTCCTCTCACTTGCTTTTGTAACATCCGGCCGGTAGACTGATACTTGCAAGAGTCAGTTTCATCTTTTTCATTTTGTCCTCAATCCATAACGGAGATCGCCGGAACACGAAAAGTTCCGGCGATTTTCTTTCATTTTCAGGAGTTCACGCATGAAGAATATCACCATCGGCGTCCTGGCCCATGTGGACGCCGGGAAGACCACGCTCTCGGAGGGAATGCTGTTCCTGACGGGAAAGATCAAAAAACTGGGGCGGGTGGACCACCGGGACACGTATCTGGATACCTACGACCTGGAGCGGGCCCGGGGCATCACCATCTTCTCCAAGCAGGCCATCCTGACTGCGGGAGAGACCGAGATCACCCTGCTGGACACCCCCGGCCATGTGGACTTCTCCCCGGAGGCGGAGCGGGTGCTGCAGGTCCTGGACTACGCCGTCCTGGTCATCAGCGGCACGGACGGCGTCCAGGCCCACACCCAGACGCTCTGGCCGCTGCTGGAGCGGTATCACGTCCCCGCCTTCCTGTTCGTCACAAAAATGGATGTATCCGGCACGGATGAACGCGCCCTCATGGAGGACATCCAGCGCCGCCTGGGGGAGAGATGTGTGGACTTCTCCGGGGACGCCGCCGCCCGGGACGAGTCGGTGGCCATGCTGGACGAAGCCGTACTGGACCGATATATGGAGACGGGGGCCGTACCCGACGGGGACATGGTCCGGCTCATCCGCCAGCGGAAGCTGTTCCCCTGCTATTTCGGTTCGGGGCTGAAACTGGACGGCGTGGAGGAATTTCTCGCCGGGCTGGAGCGATATACGCGCCCCCCTGTCTGCCCCGCCGCTCCCTTCGCCGCCCGGGTCTACAAGATCGGCCGGGACGGCCAGGGAAACCGCCTGACCTGGCTGAAGGTCACCGGCGGCGAGCTCTCCGTACGCATGCCGGTGCGGTATCTGCCCCTGAACGACCGGTCCCCTGTGGAGGAAAAGATCAGTCAGATACGGCTATACTCCGGCGTGAAATACGACACCGCGGACCGGCTCCCGGCGGGCCGGGTCTGCGCCGTCACAGGACTTTCCGGCACCTGGCCGGGTCAGGGCCTGGGGGCGGAGACAGACGGGGACGCGCCCTTTCTTGCTCCCGCCATGGGATATCGCATCGTGCTGCCCAAGGGCTGTGACCCCCGGGTGATGCTGCCCAAGCTGAAGCAGCTGGAGGAGGAAGAGCCTCAGCTGCACATCCTGTGGCAGGAGCCGCTGGGAGAGATCCACGTCCAGCTCATGGGCGCGGTACAGATCGAGGTCCTGAAGAGCCTCATCCGGGAGCGGTTCAACGTGGACGTGGACATCGGCGCCGGGCGGGTCCTGTACCGGGAGACCATCGAGGACACAGTGGAGGGCGTGGGCCATTTCGAGCCCCTGCGCCATTATGCGGAGGTCCACCTGCTCCTGGAGCCCGGCGAGCCCGGCAGCGGCATCCAGCTGGACACGGTGTGTCCGGAGGACGTGCTGGACAGGAACTGGCAGCGGCTGATCCTGACCCACCTGGAGGAAAAACAGCATGTGGGCGTGCTCACCGGCTCCCCCCTCACCGATGTGAAGATCACGCTCCTGGCCGGGCGGGCCCATCTGAAGCACACCGAGGGCGGCGATTTCCGCCAGGCCACCTACCGGGCGGTCCGCCAGGGGCTCATGCAGGCCCGGAGCGTGCTCCTGGAGCCCTGCTATGCCTTCCGGCTGGAGGTCCCTGCGGCCCAGATCGGCCGGGCCATCACCGACATCCGTGTTATGGGCGGCAGCCATGAGAGCCCTGTCCCAGCCGGAGAGATGACGGTGCTGGAGGGCCTTGCCCCCGTATCCGCCATGGGAGATTACGCCGCCCAGGTGGCGGCCTATACCGGCGGCCGGGGCCGCTTTTCCTGCCATGTGGCGGGGTATCGCCCCTGCCACGACGCCGAGTCCGTCATCGCGGCCAGCGGCTATGACCCGGAGGCGGACCTGGAGAACACCCCGGACAGCGTCTTCTGCGCCCATGGCGGCGGCTTCACGGTGAAGTGGAACAAGGTCCCCGAGTATATGCACCTGGAGAGCGGTCTCAAGCGTTCCGACCCCTCCCCTGTCCTGGACGCCGCGCCCCAGGTCCGGCGGCAGAATCTGGACATCGACGAGAAGGAGCTGGAGGCCATCATGCTCCGGGAATTCGGCCCCATCCGCCGCAGGCAATATGCCGCCCCGCAGCTCAACAGCGCCCTCGGCGTGCAGATGCAGGCCAGGAAGACAAAAGAGCACATCATCGTGGACGGCTACAACGTGATCTTTGCCTGGGACAGCTTGAAGCTCCTGGCCGGACAGGGGCTGGACCTGGCCCGGGAGAAGCTTTTGGATATGCTGGCCAACTATCAGGGATACACGAAAAATGACCTGGTGGTGGTCTTCGACGCCTACAAGGTCCCCGGCGGCTCCGGCAGCCGGGACAGCCGCGGCAATATCCATGTTGCCTATACCAAAGAGGGCGAGACGGCGGATATGTACATCGAGCGGCTGGTGAACGACATCGGCAAAAATGAGACCGTTCGGGTGGTCACCTCCGACAGGCTGGTCCAGCTGGGGGCCTTCCGGTCCGGGGTGCTGCGCACCTCCTCCGGGGAGTTCAAGGCCGAGGTGGACTGGGTCCTGGAGCAGATCGCCCAGGCGGTGAAGCGGACGCAGATGTGAGCTGATCCCCACGTGAGATATACCGCGCTGATAAGAGAACGATAGATCGGGATTTGCCTATTTAATATCCTCTACCGATTTCAGTAATTCCGTCTACTACGATTTTATTATCTAAAAAATCAACATCTTTTACCAACAGCCTCATTTCCTTTCATCCCTTTGCAATTTGCCAACAAAAACGTATCTAAAATCTTTTTTGCTTCATCGTATTGAACTGTGTTGCTACAACAAAAATATATTCTCTCTAAATTTTCTTCCAAACTTCGAATTTCACTTTCTAAATTTCTATCATTTTCAAAATACAATGTAGATAGGCTATTCATTAACTCTACGATATCAATTTTATGGTTCAGAAAACCATGAATTAAAACTTCTATTCTCTTAATGTGAATCACCTTCTTTTAAAATGGTTTTGGTTTATTTAAGAAATCTGCCCACATAGTATTACCCATTAACCGATCCACCATATGATGTCTGTCCCAAGCTGCTACTATTTGCTTTTCTTAAATTTATCAAACAGTCCCATACTAAAGTCCCTTTCATAAATTAAGCATGATTGTTTAACCGCAGTCTGTCCGATGCTTATTATTATACACCCGAATTGTGAAGAAATCTACCGAATACAGCAGTTTTCCCAGTAATACTACCAGCTGTTTATCATGGGGGCTGTTGTGTTTAGTGTATTATTTTTCAAAAAAGTAAAACATAGAAAACTGTATATTATCGGAATTGCATTAAGCAGTTTAGTGTTCTATTTTATTTTTCCATGGTAGCGTATCTTCAAAAATTCCCATTTGCCGCGCCGAAGGCGCACATTATTGACGGCTCCCTTGTGCAAAGGGAGCTGGCAGCGCGAAGCGCTGACTGAGGGATTGTAACAACCCCTCCGAGCGCCGCAAGCGGCGCCCACCTCCCCTTGCACAGGGGAGGCTTTGAACTGGCGATGACTTCCCTGTCAGAGCGGTGTTAAGAGAGAAAAGCAAGATGGATAAAGAGCTTGAAAAGCGTATAGAAGAACTGGCCGCCCGGTGCGAGAAAAACAGCCTCGTCACCGCCACCGGTTTTCTCACCATGGCAGAACAGCTGGAGGTCTCCGCCTGGGCCAGGCATCTGGACGGGGTGACGCTGCATCTGGACGGCGGGAACGCCGCCTGTGAACGCAAGTGCGCCTTCTTCCTGCCCTATTACCTGGATGAGGGGGATTTTGACCCGTCGGAATATATCTGTGCCCTCCGGGTGACTGCCTATTTCGGCCAGCCCTCCCACCGGGACTATATGGGTGCGGCCCTGGGGCTGGGTATCCGGCGGGAGTGGATCGGGGATTTCTGGGTAGACGCGGACACGGCCTATATCTTCTGCCTGCCCACGGTGGAGAGGCTTCTTCTCGACGAGCTCAAACAGGTCGGTCGCTGTACGGTCAGGAGCGCCTCCATCCCCCTTCCCGACGTGCCCGCGCCGGTGCGGAAGGTGAAAAAGGTCACCTTCACCGTCAAGAGCCCGCGGCTGGATGCGGCGGCAGGCGGCATGTTCGGTATCTCCCGGACCGCCGCGGCGGAACTCATCCGGGCGGGCGCGGTGCACCTCAACTATGTCCAATGCCTGCGCACGGACGCGCCGGTGGCGGTGGGAGACGTGATCTCCGTCCGGGGCAAGGGAAAGGGCGCGGTCACCTCCCTCGGCGGACGCTCCCGAAAGGACCGGACCTTCCTGGAGGCGGAGATCTATCTCTGATCACGAAAAAAGCGTCCCCTGGCCTTGTTGGCCGGGGGACGCTTTGCGTGCGTGTATCAGACGCCATGGACAGGCGTTAGGAGGCGAGCCGGGCGTTCACTTCCGCCGCGATCTTTCCCATGCGCTCATAGAGATATGTGCCGGGGCAGGATTTGTTGGCGTAGTCCCGGTGCACGGTCATATTGCAGCCGTTCAGATGGTTGACCCGCTCGTTCTTGCTGGTTGACCACACCAGCTTCTCAATGCCGTTTCGCTGGCAGATATCGGTCACGAGGTCGATCATGACAGCGTACACCTCATCCGTTACCGCATAGGGCTCCGAGGTACCGCTCGCCACCTCGATGGTGATGGCTCGGTTATCATTGTCCCGGTTGGAGGAGCACCAGGAGCAGTCCTTCTCCTCCACGAACATCCCTACACGGCCATCCGTGCCGATGCCGTAATTGGAAGAGGCCTTCCGGGAGACGGGCGAAAAGCTCTCTCCCAGCTTTTCTACGCTCCACAACTCGGCGGTGCAGTGGATCGTGATGGTATCGATGACATTTTTCCGGTCCTTGTCCCGGTTCGGGCTGATCCTGGTATAGGCCACCAGCGGGCTGTTGGTAAACACCATCGTCTTCCAGGTGTTGGAGCGCACGCTCGCCGTCCCGGTCTGCGAGACAGCCTGGACCGCAAAGGCGTATTTCGCCTTGCTGTCGGCTCCCGTCATGGTATAGCTGGTCTGCCCGGTCTCCGCCAGCTGCGACCACGCGCCGGAATCCATCTGGTAATAGATCCGGTACTTGGCCGCGCCGCCCACTGCGCTCCATGTCAGCTTGAATCCTCCGGACACATTGGCCACCTTGGTCAGCGTCGGCGCGGCGACGTAGCAGAAGCGCACGCCGGTTTGGTCGTAGGCGCTGGTAAAGCTCTTTCCGTCACTGCTGACGCACCGGACTGTGAAGGTATACTCCGTGCCGCTCTTGGCCCCGGACCAGGTATAACTGGTCTTGGTGGTATCGGCGATCTTGGTCCAGCCGCTTCCGCTCTTATAAAACAGCCGGTACTTGACCGCGCCGGAGACCTTCCCCCACTTCACCGTCACGCCGGAGGAGGCCGCCTCCACACCGCTGATGGCCGGCTGCTCCACAAAGGTGATCGTCTTGCCGGCAGTATTGTATCCGCTGGTGTAGTTCCCGGCAGCATCGATGCACCGCACCGTGAAGGTGTAGCTCTTGCCGCTGGCGGCGGCCATGGTATAGCTGGTGCCGCTCACATCGGCCAGGGTCTCCCAGCCCTTCGATGTCTTCAGAAAGACCCGGTACTTCACCGCGCCGCTCACCGCCCCCCAGCTCACCGTGACGCTGTCCGTTCCGTGGGCCACAGAGACAGCCGGCGTCGCCAGGAGCTTATAGCTCACCCCCACCAGGTCATAGTTGCTGGTGTAGCTCTTGCCGCTCTTGGAGATGCAACGCACCGTGTAGGTGTACTCCGTGCCGGCCTTAGCCTTCGTCCAGGTGTAGCTGGTCTTGGTGGTATCGGCGATCTTCTTCCAGCCGCCGTCGCCGATCTTGTAAAATACCCGGTACTTCACCGCCCCGGGCACCTTCCCCCACGTCACTGTGACGCCGGTCGCGGCAGGACTGACGCCACTGAGCACCGGCGTGCTGATATAGGCGATGCTCTTGCCCTTGGTGTTGTATCCGCTGGCGTAGTCCCCGGTCTCATCCAGGCACCGCACCGTGAAGGTGTAGCTCTTGCCGCTGGCAGCGGCCATGGTATAGCTGGTCTCCGTCACATCGGCCAGGGTCTCCCAGCCCTTCGAGGTCTTCAAAAACACCCGGTACTTCGCCGCGCCGCTCACCGCGCCCCAGCTCACTGTCACCTTGTCCACACCACCGGTCACCGTGACGGAGGGCATCGCCAGGAGTTTATAGCTCACCCCCACCGGGTCATAGTTGCTGGTGTAGCTCTTGCCGGTCTTGGAGACGCATCGTACTGTGTAGGTGTACTCTGTGCCGGCCTTGGCCTTCGTCCAGGTGTAGCTCGTCTTAGTAGTGTCGGCAATCTTCTTCCACCCGCCGTTGCCGATCTTGTAAAATACCCGGTACTTCACCGCCCCGGGCACCTTCCCCCACGTCACTGTGACGCCGGTCGCGGCAGAGCTGACGCCGCTGAGCACCGGCGTGCTGATATAGGCGATGCTCTTGCCCTTGGTGTTGTATCCGCTGGCATAGTCCCCGGTCTCATCCAAACACCGCACCGTGAAGGTGTAGCTCTTACCGCTGGCGGCAGCCATGGTATAGCTGGTCTCCGCCACATCGGCCAAGGTCTCCCAGTTCTTCCCGTTTTTCAAAAACACCCGGTACTTCGCCGCGCCGCTCACCGTGCCCCAGCTCACTGTCACCTTGTCCACACCGCCGGTCACCGTGACGGAAGGCGTCGCCAGGAGTTTATAGCTCACCCCCACCGGGTCAAAATTGCTGGTATAGCTCTTGCCGCTCTTGGAGACGCACCGCACCGTGAAGGTGTACTCCGTACCGGCCTTGGCCTTCGTCCAGGTGTAGCTGGTCTTGGTGGTGTCGGCGATCTTGGTCCAGCCGCCGTCGCCGATCTTGTAAAACACCCGGTACTTCACCGCCCCCGGGAAGCTGTTCCAGCTGATGGTCACACCGGTGGCAGCACTGGTCACGCCGATCAATTCCGGTGCGTCCGGCACGGGAAGCGCCTGCGCATCCGGCACAGACGCCGCATCCGTCTCGGACGCCGCCGCTGCCTCGACCCCGGCGTCAGAAGCGGCGCCGTCGTCCTCCGGCGCAGGCACAGCATCTGTTCCGGTCGACGCCTCCGGCGCAGGCGCAGTCCCGCTCTTGTCAGGCGACGCCACGGTTCCCGGGATCGCTGCAAATTGATATCCATATGCCAGCGCATAGGACTGCACGGCGGAGCCCGCGCAGCCGTGGATGATCGTGACACCGGGGCGTCCCAGGGAAGAGGCGTCCCCCCGGATCGCACAGGCGGCATTGGCGACAACGATATCCCGCAGGCCCGTGTCGCGGAAGACCCCCTCGCTGACCCTTACGACGCTGTCCGGCAGTTCGACGCTCGTCAGCGCGGCACAGCCGCTGAAAGCATAGGCGCCGACAGCCGTCACACCGCTGTCGATGACCACGTTTCTGATCCGGGCCCTGTACACATACCAGGGCTGGCCGCTGCCCTCGGGAGCGGAGTCGGGGCGGTATTCTGCCATCGCCCCATGCCCGGAGATACGCAGGGTCCCGTCGGAAAAGGACCAGGCTACATCGCCCGTCGTGCCCGATGTTCCGGCGTCCGTCCCAGACCCCGGCATGGCGCTGCCGGACCCGGTCTCCTCCGCCGGCTCCACCAGCTGCTCTGCATCGCTGGACACCGCCGTCACAGCAGCCGGCGCCTCTTCAGCGGGCGCAGCCGCCTCCACGGACTGACTCGCTTCGGCGGGCACTTCCGGGCCGTCGTCAGCCGCAAACACCGGGACCAACAGCGAAAGCACTGTCAATACCGCCAGCAGCAAGCTCAAACACCGCTTCTCCATAGCTTTTTCCTTCCCTTGGCAACCAAGATGGCATGTTTTAATATTTACATATTAGTTCTCTATGGCCTTTTTGTCAACAACATAACGATCATCCCCCGCTGCATCGCCTGGCCGGCGGAGGATTTTTTCTGCGCTGGCCGTATCATTTTCAGGTCCTGTGCACAAACTAGCCCCATGGAAACGAAACGTATGGGAAAACAGACCGTCCACCTGACCATGCAGCCCGGCGTGGCCGCGGCGGCGTGTGTGGGCGGCAAAAAAGAGGGCGAAGGCCCTCTCAGACGGTATTTTGACTACCTGAGCGAGGACTCCCGTTTTGGGGCCAAGAGCTGGGAGAAGGCGGAGAGCGCCATGCTGAAAATGTGCTACGCCATCGCCTGTGACAAGGCCAAGACTCCGCCGGGGGACGTGGAGTATGTCTTCTCCGGGGACCTTTTGAACCAATGCGCCGGGTCGGCCTACGCCATGCGGGAGTGCGGCGTGCCCTATTTCGGCCTGTACGGGGCCTGTTCCACCATGGCGGAGGGACTGTCTCTGGCCGCCATGCTGATCGACGGGGGCTTTTGCACCACTGCCGCCGCGGCCACCAGCAGTCACTTCTGCTCGGCGGAGCGGCAGTACCGCTTCCCTCTCCAGTACGGCAATCAGCGGCCCCCTACGTCCCAGTGGACGGTCACCGGCGCGGGAGCGCTCATCCTCAAGGCGGACGGCCCCGCCCCCTATGTGACCCACATCACCACCGGCGTCATCACCGACGCGGGGGTGACGGACATGAACAACATGGGCGCGGCCATGGCGCCGGCGGCCTATGAGACCTTGAAAGCTCACTTTGCGGACACAGGCCGGGGACCGGATTATTACGACGCCATCGTCACCGGGGACCTGGGGGTGGTGGGCTCCCACATCCTGGCGGACCTCTTTCTGCGGGACGGCGTCGACCTGGGCGTGCGGTATATGGACTGTGGCCGGCTCATCTATGCCGTGAATGGCCAGGACGCCCATGCCGGCGGCTCCGGGTGCGGCTGCTCGGCGTCGGTGCTGTGCGGCCACCTGCTGCACGGTATGCTGGAACACAACTGGGACCGGCTGCTGTTCGCGGCCACCGGGGCCATGATGAGTCCCACCACCAACCAGCAGGGCGAGAGCATTCCCGCCATCTGCCACGCGGTAGCGCTGGAAAACGCAAGATGTTAAAGGCAGGGTGCAGACATGAACGAGACAGTCATGACATTTCTGAAAACCTTTCTGGTGGGCGGGGCGCTGTGTCTGGTGGGCCAGCTGCTCATCGACCTGACCCGGCTGACGCCGGCCCGCATCCTGACCGCCTATGTGGTGGCGGGGGTCCTGTTGGGGGCCGTCGGGCTCTACCAGCCCCTGGCGGACTGGGCCGGGGCCGGGGCCACGGTCCCGCTGACCGGCTTTGGGAATCTGCTGGCCAGGGGCGTGAAGGAGGCCGTGGCACAGCGAGGCGTCATCGGCGCCTTCACCGGGGGCTTCACCTCCGCCGCAGGGGGGATCTGTGCCGCCATTTTCTTTGGCATCCTGGCGGCCTCACTCTTCAAGAGCCGGGAAAAATACTGATAAAAAGCCTGACAGGGCGGGTCCTCCCCCCTGTCAGGCTCATTTTGTTTGATGCGCCGTCAAGCGCGCATGAGCGCGGCGGCCCGGTCCACGGCCCGGGCGAGATAATCCTCCAGCCGAAGCTCCTCCGTGCCCGCCACATATACGCCGCAGGTAGAGGTGGGGATCAGCACCTTCACCGCCTTCGACCCGGAGACTGCCGCCGCCATGGCCGGGGACACTTCCCCCAGGATGCCGTTGGCCAGCATGACCCCGATCGGGCCCAGGATAAGGTCCGCCCGGGCGGCGTTATAGATAAGGGCATTCTCCCCCGTAGCCCCCTGGGACGCCCCGGCCCGGAGCATGGCCGCCGTGGCCGTCACGTTGGTCCCCACGGCGAGCATCTCCCAGCCATCCGGCAGCTCTTTTGCCATCATCCGGGCAAGCTGGGCGCCGATACCGCCGCCCTGGCCGTCCAGGATCAGGACTCTCTTCCTCTCGTCAGCCATCCATTACCTCCGCCGCGTCTGCCTCATCCCGCGGCCAGACGCGCCATGACCTGTTCATAGTCCGGCACGCTGGAGATGCCGCCGTACTGCGTGGTAGACAGCCCCGCGCTGACACAGGCGAACCGGGCAGTCTCCTCCATCTCCGCCGCCGTCAGGCTCCGCACATCCTTCCCGATCTGCAGCAGCTTCCACAGCGCGCTTCCGCCAAAGATATCGCCCGCACCGGTGGTATCCACCACGGAGAGCCCGGAAAGCCCCGGTACACGTCCCTCCGCGGCGGGGTTTTTGAATATGCACCCGTCCGGGCCGCAGGTGACGAACACCAGCCCCACGCCATAGGCATCAAGGATATGCCGTGCCCCCTCTTCCGGCGTCATGCCGAACAGAAATTCCACTTCCTCGTCGCTGATCTTCACGACGTCCGCCTGGCCCAGGCCCCAGAGCATCAGCTCCTTCGCCTCCTCCAGGCTGTTCCACAGTGGTTTGCGCAGATTGGGGTCAAAGGTGACGAGCTTGCCCCGCTGCCGGGCATGGGCCACGGCCCTGGCCGTCGCCCCCCGGGCCGGCTGGTCCGTCAGGGACAGTGTGCCAAAGTGGAAGGCTCTCGTCTCGTCGATGAGGGAGAGGTCCAGCTCCTCATAGCGCAGGCAGGTGTCCGCTCCCGGCTTTCTCGCAAAGGAGAACTCCCTGTCCCCGTGCTCATCCAATATGACAAAGGCCAGGGTCGTAAATACGCCCGGGTCCGTCACGATGCCCCGGGTCCCGATGCCCGCCTGATCCAGCGTGCCCACCAGCAGCTTTCCGAAGGCGTCATCCCCCACCTTTCCCAGCAGCGCGGTCTTCGCGCCGAACTTGGCCAGCGCGGCCAGGAAATTGGCCGGCGCTCCGCCGGGATGGGCAGCCATGGTGGGATACCCCTCCCCATCCGTGCTCTGTGTGGTAAAGTCTATGAGCAGTTCGCCCAGCGCCACTACATCGGTCATACCTGTCTCCTCCTGTCTGTTCGTTCTTCATTTCCCGGCGCCGTTTTCCAGATAGCCCTCTCTCCGGGCGACCTTTCCAATGGTGCGCCAAAATATCTTCCAGTCCATCAAAAAGCCGACATGCTCCAGATATGTCCGGTCCAGCGCGGCCTTGTCCGCATCCGACACCATATCCCGGCCATTGATCTGCGCCCAGCCGGTGATACCAGGCCTCAGCTGATACACGCCGTATGCCCGGCGCAGCACATGGACCGGCTTCTCCTGGGGTACCAGCGGTCTGGGGCCGATCAGGCTCATCTTCCCGCTCAGGACCTGGAACAGCTGGGGCAGCTCGTCAATGCTGGAGGCCCGCAGGAACCGGCCCAGGCGGGTCATATCCTCCGGTCTGCCCGGGGACGCACAGGTCCTCATGGTGCGGAATTTCACCACCGTGAACAGTGCCTCTCCCCGTCCTACCCGCTGCTGGCAGAAGAACACCGGTTCCGAGGGGCTCGCCAGCTTTTGCGCCAACGCCACCAGGAGCATCGGCGCCCCCGTCAGGGCCAGCAGCACCAGCGACAGCACGATGTCCAGCACCCGCTTCAAACAGAGGTACCGCCGCTGCCCCGGCGTCAGGACATATTGGGTTCTTTCCCTGTCAAAAACCAATGACTGGACCCTCCAGAGCGGTCATTCCCTACGCGATATAGTATAAAATAAGCGGCTGTGGTTGTCAATGCCGCCTTGCCGCAGGCTCTCCGACCGGCCCGGTCAGCGGGACAAAAAGCGCCGGAGCAGCTGATCTCTGCTCCGGCGCTGAACAGCCCCTGCACACGCAGGTCAATATACCCGCAGCTGTTTGCCCCCCAGCTTGCTCTCGTCCACCAGGGACGTATAGGCTTGGGGCACCGTGACCGTATTGGGGTCCCCGTCGCTCACATAGATCGGGTCCCGGGGATTTGCCAGCCACCACTCAAAATCACAGTCCTCTGCCATGAATCCGGTCCCCCTGATCCGGTGGATGCTGTAGGGATCATAGTCCGGATTGACCGGGGATATGGCCGGGTCCCACCCGACCTCAACGACTCCCAGGTTCCTGTACTCGACCCCCTCATAGGTGCCGCTCTTGATGTGCTCAAACAGCTCGGGAGACGTGATGCCAAAGGGAAGGGAAAAGCTGGTGAACGTATAGCCGTCTATCGCCTCATACATGGCGGCCTGGTTTTGCCCGACCTCCCGGATGATGGTATCCGCATCCGAGATGCTCGACAGGTTGCAGTGGGAATAGGTGTGGTTGCCGATCTCAAAGCCGAGGTCTATCAGGTGCTGAAGCCTCTCCTGCACAGTCCCCGCCAGTTGGGGGCCGGATTCCCGCTCCTCATAAAACGGCGAGCCGCCAAGATTGATGTAAAACGTGCCCTCCAGCCCGAAGTCGGGATGCTCTTCATAAAAGTCCAGCATGACCGCCACCGCGCACTCAGGATTCACCACCAGCTCCCCGTTCTCCTCGATCAGGCTGAACTGGCTGGCGGTACCGTCGTCAAATGTGAAGATGACGGGTTTATATCCGGCCTCCACCTCGATCGAGTTGTTCAGAAAGTCGTTCATGGAGGTCATTCTGTAGCCCATATCGTACAGGCGGCCCATGAGCTCTTTCAGGTACGAGAAGCTCTGGGTATAGCGCTTGAAATCGTCTGAATAGGACTCATTCGGGTCCAGTTCGTCTACGAACATATGAAACATCACGATCGGCACCTCACCGGCCTCGTTGGGCTTCGTGGCCTCCAGGTCGATCTCCGGCGTGGGCGCAGGCGTCTCGGTAGGGACTGCCGTGGGCTCGGGGGTCGCCGTGGCCGGCGGGGCGGACGCGCTCTCTCCGGTGAAATGGGTCATGAGCACCGCTTCCACCCCCACGATCACCGCCAGCACCAGCAAAACGATCACCAACCGCTGCACTTTCATATATCCATCCCTCCCTGATCTTTCGCACGGCGACAAGATCAAATCCGTTCCTGTTCGCTATGATTATACACGTTCCCACCCGCAAGCGCAACCGTAAATCCTCCGCCGGATGGGCCTGTATAAGGGGAAAAATGTCCTATGACAGCGGAAAAGGGGCCGCCGCAGGATCAGCAGCAGCCCCTTCATACCGAAGGCTGAGGGAAAACGGTCTGGATATGTCAGCGCAGAGGAAAGCCCGCGCCTTTGCCCTTTTCTGACCGCTCAATTCGTCACCAGGGCCTTTTTCCGCCAGACGCCCCGTCGGTAGGCGATGTAGGTCAGCAGCGCGCCCACGGCCCAGGAGATCAGCAGCGAGCCGAACAGCGCCTGGGGCTGGCCCTTGGGAAAGGCCTCCGTACGGGTGAGCCAGGCCATGCCGTAGGCGATGGGGACCCGCAGCACGATGGTGCTCACCATGGTGATCCACATGGGCGTGGCCGTATCGCCCGCGCCGCGCATCACGCCGCCCAGCACTTGGGTCACCGCCACGCAGATATAGCCCACGGCCAGGATGCGCATCATGCGCACCGCCATATCCATCAGCTCCGGGGTGTCCGTGAACAGGCCGAACATGAACCGCCCGGCAAACAGCAGGATCGCCGTGATGGTCGCCGAAACAGCCAGCGCCATGACGCTGCCCTGCTTTGTCCCCTGCTCCACCCGGTCCAGTCTGCCAGCGCCAACGTTCTGGCCGGCGTAAACGCTCAAGGCCTGACCAAAGCTCATGTTGGGCATCATGGCAAAGCCGTCCACCCGCATGATGATCACGTTGCAGGCCATCACCATCTCCCCCATGCTGTTGGTCAGGGACTGTACCACCAGCATGGCCACGGACATGATGCCCTGTGTGATGCCGGAGGGGACGCCCAGCTTGATGATACGCCAGGCCGTGTCCTTGCGCATGCGCAGGGTGTGCCAGTTCAGATCAAATACCTCCCGCATGTGCAGCAGCTTCACGAAGCACAGCGCCGCGGAGATGGCCTGGGCAATGATGGTAGCCAGGGCCACGCCGGGCACGCCCATGCCAAAGCTGGCCACGAACCACACGTCCAGGAAGATGTTCAGTATCGTTGCCAGCAGCAGAAAGCCCAGGGCGGAGAAGGAATCGCCCAGGCCCCGGAGGATGCCGGAGAGGATATTGTAATACGTGAACCCCGCCGCGCCCAGGAAGAATATCTTCAAATACTGGGCGCACCAGTCGAACACGGAGTCCGGCGTGCTCAAAAGCCGCAGCAGGGGCTCGGTGATGACCACGCCGATGAGCATGGTGGCCACGGAGGTGATGGCCGCCAGGGTGACGCAGTTGCCGATGGCCCGGGAGAGGCCCTCCCTGTCATCCGCGCCGAAGCGCTGGCTGATGACGATGCCCGCGCCCGTGGACACGCCCACGAACACGGCCAGCAGCAGGTTGAAGATGGGCATGCAGGTGCCCACCGCCGCCAGGGCGTTGTCCCCCACATATTTGCCCACCACGATGGAGTCCACCGTGTTGTACAGCTGCTGGGCCAGGTTGCCGATGAGCATGGGGACGGCAAACTCCATAATGCGCTTCCAGGGAGCGCCCTCCGTCATATCTCTGGCTGTAAAAAGCTCTCTGAGCTTCATGATACCCTTCCTTTCCCTCCAGGCTGACCATTCAAAAGAACGGGACCGAAAGGTCCCGCTTTCGTCCCTTATCCGCCGACGGAAAGCCCTCCATCGGTCGCTGACATCGCCGGCACAGCCTCCACAGATCATTTATTATCTAAAGTATAACATATAGTATTTTCCTGCGCAACGGAGAAGGTCACAGATTTTCCAGTAAAAAGATAGGCTAAATAGACAATTTGTTCAAGAGGGCCCGCATGTCCCGCCCCCGGAGAGAGCACGGCCCGGCCGTACCGCCGGCTTGCATGGCGGGACCGGCCCTGTTATAATGATAACGACCATCACAAGGCGAAATAAGACCAAGATAAAAAGGAACACTGTATATGGATCTTGCAAAGACGATAGCGGCGGAATTCGCCCTGCGCCCCGGGCAGATACAGGCGGTCATCGACCTGCTGGACGGAGGCAACACCATCCCCTTCATCGCCCGGTACCGGAAGGAAGCCCACGGCTCCATCGACGACCAGACCCTGCGCCGGATCGCCGAGCGGCTGGCATACCTGCTGGGACTGGAAAAGCGCCGGGAGGAGCTTGAAAAGGCCCTGACGGAGCAGGGCGTTCTGACACAAGAGCTCCGGGAAAAGCTCCTGGCCGCCAGGACGCTGGCGGAGCTGGAGGACCTCTACCGTCCCTTCCGTCCCAAGCGCCGGACCCGGGCCACGGCGGCCAAAGAGCGGGGATTGGAGCCCCTGGCCCAATGGCTGCTCCTGAACCAGGGAACGGGCAGCCCCGCCCGGGAGGCCGCCCGGTATATCACCGGGGACGTGCCGGACGAAGAGAGCGCTTTGGCCGGAGCCCGGGACATCATCGCTGAGATGGTCAGCGACGACGCGGCCCTCCGGAAGGACCTGCGGGCGGTGCTGCTGCGGGAGGGCGTCATCCATACCGCCGCGGCGAAGGACGAGGACAGCGTCTACCGGATGTACTATGACTATCAGGAGCCCGTGCCCCGCATGGCCGCCCATCGGGTGCTGGCTGTCAACCGGGGCGAACGGGAGGGGTACCTGAAGGTGACCCTCGACCTGCCGGATGACCGGGTCCTGGAACGGGTCCGGCGGCGCTTTGTCCGGGGCTGCGGCGAGACCGCCCAACAGGTAGCCGCGGCCTGTGAGGACGCCTGGACCCGGCTGCTGTTCCCCTCCCTGGAGCGGGAGCTGCGGGGAGAGCTGACGGACCGGGCCAACGAGTCCTCTATCCGGGTCTTTGCCCAAAACCTCCACCAGCTGCTGATGCAGCCGCCGGTGAAGGGCCGGGTCATCCTGGGGGTGGACCCCGGCTTTCGCACCGGCTGCAAGCTGGCCGTGGTGGACGAAAACGGCAAGGTGCTGGAGACGGGCGTGGGATACTTCACCCTGCCGGGCCAGACCCGCCAGAAGGAGCAGGCCGCAGCGCTCATCGAGGCCATGGTACGGCGGCACCATGTGACGGTCATCGCCATCGGCAACGGTACCGCCTCCCGGGAGAGCGAGCAGTTCATCGTCTCCCTCCTGCCCCGGCTCCCCGGCGCCGCCTATGCCATCGTCAGCGAGGCGGGCGCGTCCGTGTACTCCGCAAGCCCCCTGGCCGCCCAGGAATTCCCCGATTACGACGTGTCTCTGCGAAGCGCCGTGTCCATCGCCCGGCGGCTCCAGGACCCCTTGGCGGAGCTGGTGAAGATCGATCCCAAGGCCATCGGCGTGGGTCAGTACCAGCACGACCTGAAGCAGAACGAGCTGTCCGCCGCCCTGGACGGAGTGGTGGAGCAGTGCGTCAACGACGTGGGCGTGGAGGTGAGCACCGCCTCGGCGGAGCTTCTCAGCCGGGTGGCGGGCATCGGCCCCGTCCTTGCCAGGAACATCGTGGCCTGGCGGGAGGAAAACGGGCCCATCCCCTCCCGGGCCGCCCTGAAAAAGGTCCCCAAGCTGGGTCCCAGGGCCTTTGAGCAGTGCGCCGGCTTCCTCCGGGTGGCGGACAGCGCCGACCCGCTGGACGCCACCGCCGTCCACCCGGAGAGTTATGGCAGCGCCAAAGCGCTTTTGAAGACCCTGGGCTTTTCCCTGGGAGACATCCGAAACGGCGGCGTGCCCCAGATCGGCCAGCGGGCAAAAGAATACGGCCTGGAACGGCTGGCCGTGGCGGTGGACCTGGGCCTTCCCACCCTGGAGGACATGCTCTCCGAGCTTGCAAAGCCCGGACGGGACCCCCGGGAGGAACTGCCGGCCCCGGCGCTGCGCACCGACGTGCTGGACATCCAGGACCTGAAGCCCGGCATGGAGCTGACCGGCACGGTGCGAAACGTCATCGACTTCGGCGCCTTCGTGGACATCGGCGTCCATCAGGACGGTCTGGTCCACATCTCCCGTATGGCGAACAAGTTCGTGAAGCACCCCTCGGACGTGGTGAAGGTGGGCGATGTGTTGAAGGTCTGGGTGGTGGATGCGGACCCGGTGAAAAAGCGCATCGCCCTGACCATGGTCAAAGACAAGACCTGAGACCGGACCCCGGCTCCCGGTCACTGCCGTTCAAAACTCTGCCGGAAAGCACAAGCTCCGGGACAGGCCCCCCTGTCCCGGAGCTAATTTTGCCGGCAGGACCCGGGCCGCGCCCGTGAATACTCTGTCAAAGCAGCGTTTCTCACAAAACAGTACCTTTATATCGCAAAATAAGTACGATTCTGCACAATTTCTCTCTTGCGCGCCCGGCATTTTTCTGTTATAATTTAAATAAATACATGATGTCGAGTGGCGTTCGGCGCCAGCGGGAGAACCAGTATTGGGGTGTGTCCGATCATTCGGAGGGAGGCCTCCTCCTAACCCGTCAGCTAATCTCGTCAGGCAGAGGAGATATGTAATGCACGATTTCTGAATCGCGTGATGTCTATCCTATTGGAACAGGTATTTCCTTTGCCGCCCGTCATCGGGTGGCATTTTTCATATATTGAGAAAGCGTATGAGGACAAGCACCTACTGGAAAGGAGAAATGCAATGAGTGAAGTTACTGTTCTGGACCTGGTCATCGTCGCGGCATACCTGGTGGTCATGCTGCTGATCGGCGTGCGCTTCATGAAGCGGGTGAAAAACCGCGAGGACTTCTACGCCGCCGACCACTCCCTGGGGACCCCCGTGCTGCTGGCCACGGTCTGCGCCACCATCATCGGCGGCAGTTCCATGATGGGCCGGGCCGGTCTGGGCTATACCAGCGGCATCGAGTGCCTGATGACCGCCCTGCCATACATGCTTGGCATGTTCCTCTTCTCCGCCTATGCCGGGCGCATCTACGACGTGGGAGAGAAGTACGGCGTCACCTCCATCCCCTCCCTGTTCGAGTTCCGCTTCGGCAAGGGGGCAAAGTACCTGATGGCCGTGCTGATCGCCTTTGCCATGATGGGCACCGTGGCCTCCCAGGTGACCGCCACAGCCACCATCATCAAGCTGCTGGGCACCAAGGTCGGCATCTCCTATGAGATGGGCGCGCTGATCGCCACCCTCATCTTCATCTTCTACACCGGCGCCTCCGGCCTGTTCGGTGTGGTCTATACGGACATCCTGCAGTTTTTCATGCTGGTGCTGTTCGTTTACATCATGGTGCCCATCTCCAGCATCTCCAGCATCGGCGGGCTGGGAAAGTTCCTCTCCAACATCGACACAAAGTACCTGATCCCCCATGTGGACGGGCGGCTGCTGGGAGATATCCTCAGCTACCTGGTGATCACCATGGCCGGGGCGGAGATGTGGCAGCGCGCCTTTGCGGCCAAGAGCCGGAAGGCGGCCAAGCGGGGGATGTTCCTGGGCACGGCGGTGTATGCCGTGTGCGTGTGCATGATCCTGGTCATGGCCCTGGCCGCCCAGCAGCTGCTGCCGGACCTGATCGAGCAGTACGGCAACTCCGACGCGGTCATCCCCGCGCTGACCATCGTGAGCCTGCCGGCGGGTCTGACGGGCCTTTCCCTGGCCGGTATCTTCTCGGTGATGATGAGCACGGCGGACAGCTATCTGCTGGTGAGCATGCAGACGGTGGTGGACGACATCGTCAAGACCGCGAAGCCCGACCTCAGCGAGAAGAAGGAGCTGCTTCTGAGCCGGATCATGAGCGTGGTGCTGGCCTTCTCGGCCCTGGCCATCGCCCTGTATGTCCAGAGCGCGTATACCATCCTTACCACCATCTACAACTTCTACGCGGCGGCGGCGGGCATCCCGGCCCTGGCGGCGCTCTATTGGAAGAAGGCCACCAGCGCGGGCATCATCGCCTCGGTGAGCGGAGGTTTTATCACCTGCGCTTTGTGGAAGGCAGCCGGGTCCCCGCTGGGCCTGGGGCCCACCCTGCCCGGCGCGGCGGTGTGCCTGGTCCTTCTGGTGACGGTCAGCCTGGCGACCTATCAAAAGCACCCCAGCCGGGTGGCCTGACCGGAGCAGACGAAAAGGCCCCGCGCATCCCCAAACCAGCGCAGGACGGATACAGCAAGATCCCATCTGAACTCTCGCCGGAATTCAGATGGGATCCCTTTTTGTCCTTCACGCCCGGGCAGGTCCGTTGGCCTCAAAGCGCCACCGTGGCGATGTATTCCGTGCCTTCCCCCGCGGGGATGCCCGGGTCGGAGAGGGACAGCGCGCCGCCCATGGCGTCCATGAAATGACACAGGGCGATGCCCATGTCGATCTTCTGCATATCCCAGCCAGCCTTGTCGGTGTATCCCTTGGTGTGCGCCAGGTAGAAGTGGAAGGCGCCTCCGGCCCGGACGATGCGCCAGGGCTGGGAGTTGGTGGCGGAGGGCGCCCACCGCACCATCTCCAGGGCGTCCCGGAGCTTTTCGTCCTCCGGGACCAGCGGTGTGGAAAAGTCCCGGTCAAAAAAGAGCTGTTCCGCGCTCTTTCGCTCGTCCGCCTTGACGGTCTTGCGCATGAAGCCCTCCCGGACGGACATCTTCTCCGCCGGATAGCCCAGAGGGCTGACGCAGAACATCCACTCCCTATCCTGTACGTCCGCCGCCCGCTCAAACTGCGACCGCTTCATGGTCCCCCCGATCCAGGTGGTCCCGATGCCCAGAGACCAGGCGTAAAGGACCAGCTTTTCAAAGGAATAGCCGTATGCCTCCTCGCTGTGAGGGACCTTGTCCACCTTCGCCGTCACATAGCAGCGCTCCCCCACGATCACCGGGCTGGAGAGCCCGTGCTCCTCTGCATCCAGCAGGAGAAAGCGCACCGGGATGCCGTAGGGATTCTCTATCGCCTGTATGTAGTCCCGGAGCTTGCTTTCGTCCTCCTTACGGAGCGGCCGCCCGTCAAAGGTCCGGACGCTCCTTCTCGTTTTGACCAGTTCCATCATGTCCATGTCACGTTCCCTCCCCGTCAGCCTTCCAATGTTCCTGCAAAGGGCGTCTCATCGGCGCAAAGCTATGTCGCCGCGTTCCCCTTTGTCCTGATGATGATCGAGACCAGCGTCTCCGTCAGTTCAGCGATATCGACCGGCTTTGCCAGATGCCTGTTCATCCCCGCTTCAAGGGCCTTCTTCTTGTCCTCCTCAAAGGCGTTGGCCGTTAAGGCGACGATGGGAATGCCGGCCTTTTCGCTGTCTGTCATTTTTCTTATCGTCCGTGCCGCCTCGTAGCCATTCATATTCGGCATCTGGATGTCCATGATGACAAGATCGTAATATCCCGGTCCCGCCTTTTCCAGCATCTCAACGCAGACCGCGCCGTCCTCCGCCCTTTCCGACTGGATGCCCATGTCCTCCAGGATCGTCATCGTGATCTCGGCGTTCAGCTCGTTGTCCTCGGCAAGGAGGACCCGTTTTCCGACCAGTATCGCAGCGTCGCTTTCCGTGCTCTGCTCCGGGCTCATCTGCTCCTCGGGACCCTCTGCGAGCTTTTGTGTCAGGCGGACGCGGAAGGTACTTCCCTGTCCCGGCCTGCTCTCGACTTCGATGGCGCCCCCCATCATATCCACCAGTTTCTTGACGATGGCCAGCCCCAGGCCGGTCCCGATGACCTGGCTCTCCGTGGTATTGCGCTCTCTGGAAAAGGACTCGAACATGTGCTTTTGAAACTCTTCGCTCATCCCTATCCCATTGTCGGAGACCGTGGTCTGGTAGGTGGCATACCCGGCCTTTTCACAGGGCAGTTCTTTCAGCTCGACATGGATCTGTCCGCCTTCAGGCGTATATTTGACCGCGTTCCCGATCAGGTTGATATAGATCTGCCCGACCTTGGCCTGATCCATCATCACATATTGGTGCTCTATCTCAATGTTTTTCGTAAAGCGGATATTCTTCTTTTGGATCATCTCGGCAAACATATCCGTCAGCGCCATATCCGGATCGATGAAGTATGCCTCCTCATGGAGCGTTACTTCGCCCCTGTCCATCTGCGCCATATCCAGCATATTGTTCAGAATGGACAGCAGGTGTTCGCCCGAATCCTCGATCTTATGAAGATAGCCGTCCCCGGCCTGCGTCAGTTCCTCTTCCTTTTCCAGCAGCCTGGTATACCCCAATATCGCATTCAGAGGCGTACGCAGGTCATGAGACATATTGCTCAAAAAATAGGTCTTTGCCACATTCGCCGCCTGCGCCGCGAGAAGCGCCTTCTCCAGCTGTTCGTGGTTCTTCGCCTGCTCCCGGTAGTCCCTTTGCACCAGCAAAACATGCTGGAATCCCGCGATCAGCAGCACGACCAACATGCCCAGTCCGAACAACAGCAGCAGATCCAGGCCGCTATACCAGCCGTCTGTGGGAGAGACCTCGAATTTCCACTGACTGTCCCCGACCTCAAACAAATACGATACGGCATCCGCCGCGACCGTGCCGGAACCGGACACTTCCTCAAAAGTCATATCCCAGGGGGAGGCGGTCTTGGACAGCCGGTAATCATAGCCAAAGGCCGTCAGGGAGCTCACGACCTCCGAATAGATATCCGGCACCCGGATGATCACGACCGTAAATCCCCAGAATACCTCGCTTCCGTCCTCCTGTTTCAAGTACACCGGGTTTCTGACCGCGATGCCGTCGCCGCCTTGCTTCAGCGCAAAGGGCCCCTGGACGATCATCACATTGTTGTCCCGGGCGTATCGCGATATCTCTCCCCGATCCTCATCATGGAGCAGATCGATCTTGCCGGCCTCGTTTCCCTCTGCCGGATAGATCTCCGTCACCACACCATCCGGCGCGATCTGGATGCTCTGGATAACATCCGTCATCAAATCCTCCGCCACGGTGGGGAAACGGTTGATATAGCCGTCATTGCTGATGATGATCTCCTCCAGCGCCTTTGTGACGCTGAGCCCATTGGCGATATCGGCCTTCATATGCTCCGCGGACGTCACCACATTCAGTTCCAGCTGCGAACGGGCCGTCGTCTCCTGATAGTGCTTATACATGGCCACCAACGAGACCGTAATGGCCGTCCCGATCAGGATCGTGAGCAGCGGGAAAACGATCTGCTTTTTTATGCTTTCCGGAGTAAATACGCCATGCCAATCCATGTTCGATCCCTCCCGTCCAACGTTCATCCGGTCTGCCGACGCTGCCATTGACCGGCGCCACCGGCCTCATGGCCCACCGGCCTCCGGGCCGTTTCCCATCGCCCAAAGGCGGACCCGCTGTGCTGTCTTATCAGCACGATCCAAACGCGAAAAATATGTATTCCATAATAATTTGGAAAGATTCTCCTGTTCCCGCTATAACATATAGAACGCCGGATTTCCATAGCGAGCCGACGATTTTCGGCGGAAACGCCGCGCGCACCAGGAATAGGCGGCCAGGCACTGGGCGGAAGTCTCGCCTCACAGTCAAAATGGCGGACAAACGCCGACCGCGGCATAGGACCGCCATAGAGGGAAGTCATTCCCATACGGCAGGGCCTCCGGCGATGCCGGAGGTCCTGACTATATCCTTCCGCAAAAAATGACAGCCCCCTTACAGGAGGGCTGTCATCGGTTCTGTCACAGCGCCGTACAGGGCCGGCGGCAGGTCCATGGCCGTCAGGGCGGCCAGGGCGCGGGCCAGGTCCGGCGTCCGCTGCACCGTCTCGTAGACCTTCGCCTTCAGGTCATAGGATATCCGGGCCCGGTCCAGGACGTCGAAGACCTCCTGCTCCGGCTCCGGCCCGGCAGGGGCGGCGGAGAAGGCCGCGGAAAACCCCTCCCGACCGACCGTCAGCTCAAACCGGAGGTTGCGGGCGGGCCCGTCGTAGCTCCAGCCCTCCGCCGACACGAACGCCGGCATCTCCACCCCGGTCACCGTCACCTGGTACCGCCGCCCGGCGGGGATGCAGGCCGCATCCCCGGACACGGCTGCCGTGAGCCGGGCCGTCTCCCCCCAGACGAAGTCAAAATGGGTCACGGCGGGCTCCGCGCCGTACAAGCCGCTGTCCTCATACAGGTCAAAGCGCCCGTCCGCCCCTGGCCAGACGCGAAGCTCGATCAGCTCCGGATTCTCCGCGCCGTTGCTCTCTCCGTCCCCGTCCAGGGGAATAACGGCGCCCGCCGGGACCAGGACGGGGATGGTATCCAGCGCCCGGTACAACTGCAGCCGCCGGCCGCCCGTATACCGCCGGCCAGTGAAGAAGTCGTAATACTCCCCCGCCGGCAGCCAGCCGTCGAACCGGCCCATCCCCGTCTCCCGGTCGGCGGGGGCGGTGATGGGACAGACGATCATCTCCGTGCCGAACCGGTACTCGTTGGGGACCGCGTATGCCTCCGGGCAGTCGCTCTCGTAATACATGGGCCGCACCAGGGGCAGGCCCTCCCGGTGGGTCAGGTAATTCATGGAGTAGAGATAGGGTATGAGCCTCCGGCGCAGGCGCATGAACGCCGTCATGGCCCGCTCCGCCGCCGGCTCGTAATGCCATGGCTCCTTCCCGTTGAAGGCGTTGGAGGTGCTGTGCAGGCGCATGATAGGCGAGAATACGCCCAGCTGCACCCACCGGACGGCCAGCTCGTCGTCCCGGCAGCCGCCCTGATGACCGCCGATGTCGTGGCTCCACCAGGTGTAGCCCACGTTGGATGCCGCGGCGGTGAAATAGGGCTGGAAGGCCAGGGATTGCCAGGTGATGTATGTGTCCCCGGAAAAACCGATGGGATACCGGTGGCTCCCTACCCCCGCGTACCGGGAGAAGGTCATGGGCCAGCGCCCATCCCGGCCACTGTCCAGATAGTGCAGGTGGTTCAGCACCCACAGCGGGTCAACGCCCGGCACAGCTGAGTGGGTCCCCTGCTGCCAGTCCACCCACCAGAAGTCCACCCCCTGCTCCTCCAGTGGATGGTGGAGGACCTTGAAATAGGCGTCCATATAGGCCCTGTCCGCGGCCTCGAAGGGGATCCGCTCTCCGGCCTCCTGGTCTCGTCCCAGGGCCTCGGCCATCCGGGGATAGGCCCGCTCATGGGCCCCCACCCCCTCCGAGGGGTGCACGTTCAGCGTCACCTTCAGGCCCCTCTCGTGCAGCTTTTTGAGGAATCGCGCCGGGTCCGGAAACAGCGCTTCGTTCCAGGTGTAGCCTGTCCAGCCGCTGCCGCAGCGGGGCGGCAGCTCCGTCAGATGCCAGTCCATGTCCACCACCGCCACGCTCAGCGGGATACCGTGATCCTGGAAGCTCTCCATGAGCTGAAGATACGACTGCTCCGTGTAGACGTGATACCGGCTCCACCAGTTCCCCAGTGCAAACCGGGGCAGCAGCGGCACCTGGCCGCTCAGCCGGTAAAAAACCCGCAGGCAGCCCAGGTAGTCGTGGCCGTAGCCGAAGAAATAGAGGTCCTGTCCGTCCCCTGGGCGGGGCTCCACCCAGAGGTCGGGCGTGATGAGCGCCGTACGGCTGTCGTCCAGGACCGTGAAGCCGTCGGCAGACATGAGCCCGCCCTCCAGCGGGATCCCGCCGTCGGCACCGTCCAGGGTCCGGGCCGTGCCGCCCAGGTCCCGGATCTCGTCTCCATAGCGCCAGCAGTAAGCAAAGCCGTGGACCGGCTCCGTCATCTCCACCCGCAGCCCCTCCGGCGAGAAGGGCCGACCGTCATAAAACAGCCGCAGCTTGCCTGTGTTGATTACGACGTCGCCGTCCGCCTGGTTTTCCACCGTGAACGGCGGCACGGGCAGGTCCCGGCACAGCACGGTCAGGGTGGCGCTGTCGGTGAACCGCCCGGCGTCGTCATACTCCAGCCGCAGCAGCCGGTCCGTCAGGACCGTGATCCGCCACTTGTCCCCCTGCACCACGGCCTCCCGCCGGGCCACAGGGCGCAGTTTACGTTTTAAACTCTCCATATGAAACCTCACAAATCTCCCGGTACACACCGGCCAAGAATATTCAACAGCACAGTTTTCAATTTTTATCAGTATATCGCTTTCCGGCAAAATGTCAATGGACGGCTGGCTGCCCCGGCAATACCCGCTTCGGCGACAAAGCCTCCTCGGGAATAGCTTCCGCTTCTGGTACACTTTGGCCTGCAGACAGCTTGGTCCTCATGCTTTCAGCCGGTTCATCCAGCTGCGCTGCTCGAACACCACAAGGGAGATGGCCAGCCGCACGCACTCCTCCAGGGACAGGGCAAGATAGACCCAGGGGATGGTCCAGCGGTATACGAACGCGGCGAAAAGCCCCATGGGGACGCCGAATGCCCAGGTGCCCACAAGGTCGATGACCATGACGTATGTTGTTTTCCCGCCGCTGCGCAGGATGCCGCTGCCGATGATCATGTTCAGCACCTTGAAGGGCAGGACCACGGCGTAGGCGGTGAGGATCTGACGTGTCAGCTCCTGGATGGGCGCCTCCACGTTGAAGATACGCACATACCAATGCCCGGTGCAGGCGATGCCCGCGGACAGCAGCACGGCCCCCACCCAGCCGTAGAACAGGAGCTTTCTCGCCTCCCGGTAGGCCATGTCCCGGTCCCCGTCCCCAAGACGCTTGCCGATGAGGATCGCCGCCGCCTGGCTCAGGCCGCACAGAGCCCCGATGGCCAGGGACTGGACGGGGTTCGTCAGTGTCATGGCGGCGGTGGCGGCAGTGCCCAGGTGACCGTAAATCCCCGCGTACACGTTTTCCCCCAGGACCCACATGGATTCGCTGACCAGAAGGGGCAGCAATATGGATAGATACTGCCTCCAGGCAAAGGGACTGGATGGGTCGCTCTCCACCCGCTCCCGGTATTTGCTGTACATCCCGAGAATGACCAGGAAATAGACAAGCTGCGAGATCAGCGTCGCCAGGGCCGCCCCCGTGACGCCCAGGGCGGGGGCACCCAGCTTTCCGAAGATCAGTATCCAGTTGAGGCCGGTGTTGACCGCCGCCGACGCGAGCCCGGCATACAGTGGAAGAGACGCCTTTTCCATACAGCGCAGATAGGTGGACAGCATGGTGATCCCCGCCGCGGGAAAGAACGTGCCGGACACGATGGCGAGATACCGCCCCGCCGTTTCCGCTGTGGCGCGATCGTTGATGTAGAGGCCCATGATCCGCTGGGGAACCGCGATGCCAAGGAGGGTGAACAGCGCCGCGAGAACGAGGCACATCCGCAGATTGACCGTCAGGCTCCGGCGCGACGCGGCGGCGTTTTTCTGGCCCATGTACTGGGAGAGCATGATCCCGGCCACCGCGCCCACAGCGGAGTTGACCACGTTGAATATCCCCGTGAATTTTCCGGCCAGTCCTACCGCGGCCACCTCCACGCCTCCAAGCTGGCCGATCATCACCTGGTCCACCACACCGAAGGACGCCTGGAGCATGGATTGCAGCGCCACAGGGATGGCCAGGGCACAGACAGAACGGAAAAAAGATTGCTTTTCCATAAAAGCACCTCCTGACAGGTCGATGATACCCTGTCAGGAGGCGGTATTGCAAAACTTAAATCCGTAAGGTGTGACAAAAATGGAACGTCGATTTTGCGGAAAATGACGATAGAAGGAAATCAATCCTCCCTGGTCAAGACTTTTTTCTGCCAGCTTCGTTTCCCGCATTCAGGGCATTTCATATATCTTGTCCTGCCTGCGTGCTGCGCGAGATTGGTCTGCCAGTAAGTCGGTACATATCTGTGGCCGCATTTTTGGCACTCGTAGTATCCGGCCTTCTGTTCAATGCCCACCGCAATAAAAGCGACCGCGAAGATCATCACAAGGGCAAACGCGATCAGCAAGCCCCTTAACCACATAGGCATTTCTACGAACGACGCCACAAACACCATGACCAGCCCGGCAAGGACAGCCGGAATGATGATCCAGTATTCCGTCCTCAGCATCTGCCTGTTCGTTTCCTCGATCTGGCGCTTCATCGCCAGAAGATTTTCTTCTGCCCGTCTGTCATATGCTTCTGCCATGATTCTTTCGCCCGACAGGAGCTCGTTGACATTGATTTTCAGAAGATCGCACAGCTCCAGCATGATCCCCGAATCGGGTATGGATCTTCCCGTCTCCCACTTGGATACAGCCCGGTCGCTGATGCCGAGCTTCTCCGCCAGGGCGGCCTGGGTCATGCCTTGTTCCTTTCTGCATGACGCTATGAATTTTCCGATTTTGATCTGGTCCATATCGGGCACCTCCTTTCATGGCCCGAGCATATCTGAAATTGATGTGGATTCACAGGAACCGGCAGTTGATTTTTGCCGCTCTACCGCAAGGAGAGTATCTGAAACCACGATTTCATCCTCACTGATTCCTTCAAAACCACGAAAAAGGTGTGACAAACGTCATCCGTGGTTTTTGTGCAAAGTCACATCTGCCGTGTGCTCCCCCGCACGATCAGCTTCGTCGGGAGGGTGACGGAAGGCTCCACCATCTCCCCGGCCCGCAGACGCCGCAGGGCGTTCAGGGCGCATTTTGCCCGAGCTGCCGTATCCTGCCGGACGGAGGTGAGGGCGGGATACACCATGGCGCATAGGGGCGTGTCGTCAAAGCCGCAGACCGATATCTCCTCCGGTATTGCAATGCCGTGGCCAGACAGGAAATGGCACAGCTCCACCGCGTAGTAGTCTGACACGGCAAATATGGCCGTAAACGGGAAAAGCGCCGCAAGCCGCTCTTCATAAAACGCCAGCCGCTCCCGCTTTGCCATGGGGACCATCCAAAACTCAGCGCCCTCGCCAAAACCCTTGCGAAATCCCTCCCAACGCTCATGGTCCATGTCCTCGTCATTGTCCGCGAGGCACAGGGCGCGGCGGTGGCCGCACCAGCGGAGATATTCGCCCACCTGCCGGCCGCCGTCCCAATCGTCGATATTGACGGCGAAGGTCCGCTCCGTCTGGGTGCCGCAGGCGTCGTAGACCACAAAGGGGATGCGCATGTTCTCCCGGAGGTGCTTGTAATCCGCATTGCAAAAGCCGATGAGCACCAGCCCCTCCAGGTTCCACATGGTGGCGAAGGACACGATCTCGTCCAGGTCATGCACAGCCTTCACCATCATCTGCAGTCCGCGGCTGGCCGTCTCCACGCTCAGGGCGTTGAGCGCGGAGGCGATGAAGGCGTCCTCCAGGATGTGGGCCTCGTATTTCTCGTGGTCATTTATGACCACGCCCACGATCTTCGCCGGGTTCTCCGCCAGCAGCACCTCCGCCGCCCGGGGCAGATACCCCCGTTCCTCCAGCGCCCGTCGCACCCGATTCGCCGTCCGCTCCGACACCATGCCCGTCTTGCCGTGGAGCACATACGACACCGTGGCCGTACTGAGTCCCAGCTCCGAGGCTATATCCGAAAGACGCACTCTCTCTTCCATGTCACACCTCCTGGACCGCGCTGTGATCCTGGGTCCAACACCGCTGCTGTTCAAAAAAATATCAACAGTGCAATTATAGTCACTGCGTTCAACAAATGCAATTTGGTAATACCCTTTATCCACAATGTTTTTCAAACAAAAAACACAAAAGCACGGACCTAATCAAAGGATCCGTGCTTTCGTGGCAGGGGAAGAAGGTTTCGAACCCTCGGCCTACGGTTTTGGAGACCGTCGCTCTACCAACTGAGCTATTCCCCTACATATCCCCACCTTTTTGATGGGGTCCCCAAAAGGCACGCCTGCCTTTTGGGGCGAAGGAAGATTTTTTCTGACCGATGGAGGGGACCAGCTCGCCGGGCCACGACATCTTCAGGAAAAATCTAACGTGGTGGACCATCAGGGACTCGAACCCCGGACCGACCGGTTATGAGCCGGCTGCTCTGACCAACTGAGCTAATGG